>NC_007516.1:0-313832 GCF_000012625.1 Synechococcus sp. CC9605
CCTGTGAAAAATTCTCCTCAGCCTTGGTTCGTCGAGAGTTGTTGTGAAAACTGGATTTTGAGTGGCTTTCCCCCTTTTCCCCAGGCCCTACGACGGCTGTTTTTCTCTTTTATTTTTTAAATCCATAAGAACCAAACAGCCGAACAGAGGCTTCCAAGGCGTTGGCCATTGCACTTCCCCTCAGCCTGTGAAACCGTGGGACACCTCAGCGCGCTCAGGTCTTCAGGACGATGAAGGTGGTCTGTTCACAGTCCGAACTGAATGGCGCTCTGCAATTGGTGAGCCGTGCGGTCGCCACACGCCCCACACACCCGGTTCTGGCCAATGTGTTGCTGACCGCCGATGCCGGCAGCAATCGCCTCAGCCTCACCGGTTTTGACCTGAGTCTGGGAATTCAGACATCTCTCGCCGCCAGTGTGGAAATCAGCGGTGCCATCACACTTCCGGCTCGGCTGCTGGGAGAGATCGTGTCCCGCTTGTCCAGCGATTCTCCAGTCACTCTCGCCGTCGATGATTCCGGTGAGCAGGTTCAGCTGACCAGCCTCAGCGGCAGTTATCAGATGCGCGGCATGAGCGCCGACGACTATCCCGATCTTCCGATGGTGGAGAGTGGCATGACGCTCAAGCTGCAACCGGAACGGTTGGTGCAGGCGCTCAAAGGCACCCTGTTTGCCAGCAGTGCTGATGAAGCGAAGCAACTGCTCACAGGCGTGCATCTCAAGTTCAACCAGCGGGCTCTGGAAGCGGCTGCCACCGATGGTCACCGCCTTGCTGTGCTCAATGTTGAGGATGCCCTGCAGGATGAGGCCGTCACCGACGCCGTTGATGACGACGGTTTCGCGGTGACACTCCCATCGCGCTCGCTGCGGGAGGTGGAGCGGCTGATGGCGTCCTGGCGGTCCGATGAACCGGTCAGTTTGTTCTGTGATCGCGGCCAGGTGGTGTTTCTTGCGGCCGACCAGATGGTCACCAGTCGCACCTTGGAAGGCACCTATCCCAATTACGGCCAGCTGATCCCTGACGGCTTCGCCCGCACCTTTGGAATGGACCGTCGTGCCTTGATCGCCGCTTTGGAGCGGATTGCTGTGCTTGCTGATCAACACAACAACGTTGTGAAGTTCAGCAGTCAGCCTGAGGACGGTGTTGTTCAGATCAGCGCCGATGCGCAGGATGTGGGCAGTGGTTCCGAGTCGCTTCCCGCCAACTTGGAGGGTGACGCCATGCAGATTGCCTTCAACGTTCGCTATCTGCTGGATGGCCTCAAAGCCATGGGCTCTGATCGAATTGTTCTGCACTGCAATGCCCCCACCACGCCAGCCGTGCTCCGTTCCGATGACGCGTCCGAAGCCTTCACCTATTTGGTGATGCCCGTTCAGATCCGTTCCTGATGTGTCGCTACCGGATCAGCTGCTTCTGAGTGATCTTCTGAGTCACACGGTCCGTTGTGATCTGGGCCTTGATCACGGGCCAGGGGTCATGGCTTGGATGCATCCGCCGGTGCATCGTTTGCTCGGTTGGGTAAGTCGCCCATCGGCCCTGCGCATGTCACGGGATGTGTGGCGTTTGAACCAGTGTTGTGGTTTGAGCGATCAACAGGTGTTCGTGCGTGGCGAACCGGCGGTCACCGATCAGGTGACCTTGGAGCGCTTGCCGACGCTGATGGATGCAGCCTTGCTGGATCGCGACGGTGAGCGGATCGGCAGCGTTGTGGACCTTGATTTTCGACCTGCTGATGGCGCGATTCTTCACTACCTGATCGCCCGCAGCGATCCGCGTCTACCAGGAAGTTCCCGATGGCGTTTGGCTCCCGATCGCATCCTTGATCAACAACCGGGTCAGATCCAAACCGGCCTGATGGGATTGGATGATCTGCCGATGGCCCGCGCCAGCGTTCGTCAGGATCTGCTCCAACGCACCCAACACTGGCGAGACCAGTTGCGGTCAATGGGTGACCGTGCAACCGATCGTCTGGAGGGTTGGTTGGACGACTCGCCCATCGATGAGCTGCGATCGGAAAGCGTGCGCTCTACAGCCGACGACGACGTCGAACCAGAGGGCGTGTCCGGACCAGAGGTCTGGGACGAAGAAAGCTGGGACGAGACCTCCTCCCGACGCCGTCGCGAGGATGAAGACCCCTGGGTCTGACGGGCGGTCGGCAACACTGGGGGGAGGTGCTCCGCGATTCGTGGTTTCCTCCCCTGCGTACGACATAGCTGCAGCCCTGAAGCAGGAAGGGCTCAAGCCCAGTGACTGGGATGAGATCTGTCGGCGGCTCGGCCGCGAGCCGAATCGAGCCGAACTGGGCATGTTCGGCGTGATGTGGTCCGAACACTGCTGTTATCGCAATTCCCGGCCGTTGCTGAGTGGCTTCCCCACGGAGGGGCCACGCATCCTGGTGGGTCCCGGTGAAAACGCTGGCGTGGTCGATCTCGGAGGGGGCCATCGGTTGGCCTTCAAGATCGAAAGCCACAACCACCCCTCCGCCGTTGAACCCTTTCAGGGGGCCGCAACAGGGGTGGGCGGCATCCTGCGCGACATTTTCACGATGGGAGCTCGTCCGATCGCGTTGTTGAATGCCCTGCGCTTCGGTCCCCTTGAGGATCCCGCCAACGTTGGCCTGATGGAAGGTGTTGTGGCGGGCATTGCCCATTACGGCAACTGCGTTGGGGTGCCGACGGTGGGTGGTGAGGTGGCTTTTGATCCCTCCTATTCCGGCAATCCGCTGGTGAATGCCATGGCCCTCGGGTTGATGGAGACCGAGGAGATCGTCAAATCCGGCGCGATCGGCGTCGGCAATCCTGTGGTGTACGTGGGCAGCACCACCGGCCGGGACGGTATGGGGGGAGCCAGCTTTGCCAGCGCTGAGCTCAGTGCTGATTCCCTGGATGATCGCCCCGCCGTTCAAGTGGGTGATCCGTTTCTGGAGAAAGGGCTGATCGAAGCCTGTCTTGAGGCGTTCGCCAGTGGTGATGTGGTGGCCGCTCAGGACATGGGCGCCGCTGGTCTCACCTGCAGCTGTTCGGAAATGGCTGCGAAAGGGGGCCTGGGGGTGGAACTGGACCTGGACCGAGTTCCGGCCCGTGAAACCGGGATGACGGCCTACGAGTTCCTGTTGTCGGAATCCCAGGAACGGATGTTGTTTGTGGTGAAGGCTGGCCGGGAGGATGCCTTGATGCAGCGGTTCCGTCGCTGGGGCTTGCAGGCGGCGCTTGTGGGCAAGGTGCTCCAGGAACCGATTGTGCGGGTGTTGCATCACGGTGCCGTCGCCGCTGAGGTGCCGGCCACGGCTCTTGCCGATGACACGCCGATTGAAAAACATGCCCTCTTGCAGGAGCCCCCGGCAGATCTTCAGGCGCTCTGGGGTTGGACCGAGCAGGAGCTTCCGGTGCTGAGCGATGCCGCGGCAGCCCTGCTGCAGCTTCTGGATGACCCCACCATTGCGAGCAAGCAGTGGGTTCACCGTCAGTACGACCAGCAGGTGCTGGCCAACACGGTGGTCTCGTCCGGTGCCGCTGATGCCGCTGTGGTGCGTTTGAGACCCCAGCAGGGCAATGGATCCATGGCTGCATCCAATCGTGGTGTTGCCGCCACGGTGGACTGCCCCAACCGTTGGGTTGCCCTGGATCCCGAACGCGGCGCTCAGGCGGCCGTCGCCGAAGCAGCACGCAACCTGAGTTGTGTGGGGGCGGAGCCCCTGGCGGTGACCGACAACCTCAATTTCCCCTCACCGGAAACACCCAAGGGGTTCTGGCAGCTGGCCATGGCCTGCCGCGGGATCTCCGATGCCTGCCGCACCCTCAACACCCCCGTCACCGGCGGCAATGTCTCGCTCTACAACGAGACCAAACAGGACGACGGCACGATGCAACCGATCCACCCCACGCCGGTGATCGGCATGGTTGGTGGTGTGGATGACATCAGCCGTGTGACTTGCTTGGCCTGGCAACAGCCCGGCGATGCGATCTTCCTCATCGGTGTTCCGCCGGAGGATGGTGCTGATCCCAGCCTTGGTTTGGCGGGCAGTGCCTATCAGCAGCAGACCCTTGGATCCTTGGCCGGACGACCGCCCAAGCCCGATCTTGCCATTGAAGCAGCGGTGGGGAGTCTGGTGCGCGAGGCCATTGCCCAAGGTCTGTTGGCCTCCGCTCACGACTGCAGTGATGGCGGCCTCGCGGTGGCGTTGGCTGAATCCTGCATCGCCTCTGATCTGGGCATCAGTGTGACGCTGTCCACAGGTTCGGCACGCCTGGAGCGGGTGCTGTTCGCCGAAGGCGGCAGCCGGGTGATTGTGTCGGTGAATGCAGCATCCTTCCCTGCATGGGAGCAGTTGATCGGATCCAATCCAGCGCTCTGCGTCACCCAACTCGGCAGCGTCACCCTGGAGGCTCGATTGGTGATCCGATCGGAATCAGCTGTTCAGCTCGATCTTGAGGTGGAACGCTGTGCTGCTGTTTTCCGTGATGCGTTGCCCCGACGGATGCATTCGGAGTGATTCAGTCAGCCGTTGCCTGACTGTCGTTTCTCTTCCTTATCTCTCTGACTTCGGATTCATCATGTGCGGCATTATCGGAATGTTGTGTGTTGACTCAGTCAACCAACAGATCTACGACAATCTGCTTCTGCTTCAGCACCGTGGTCAGGACTCAGCAGGGATTGTCACGATGGACAATCACACATTCCACGTGCACAAACAAAGGGGACGTGTGCGTGAAGCCTTTCGCACACGAGACATGCGAAAGCTTCTGGGCAATGCCGGGATCGGTCACGTTCGTTATGCCACCCGTGGTGCTGCTGCATCAGAAGAGGAAGTTCAGCCGTTCTATGTGAATGCCCCGTATGGCATCACTTTTGTTCATAACGGCAATCTCACCAACACCCATCAGCTTGAGCAGGATCTGTTCAAGATTGATCGTCGTCACACCAATTCGACCAGTGATACGGAGATGCTGGTCAATGTGTTGGCCACGGAGATTCAATCTCAGCTCACAGGCCGTGATCTGACACCGGATCAGTTGTTTAATGCGGTGGCATCACTGCATCACCGCGTTCAGGGTTCCTACGCAGCGATCGCTTTGATAGCGGGCCACGGAATGCTGGCGTTTCGGGACCCCTATGGAATTCGTCCTCTGATTCTCGGCAGGCGGTTGTCTGAACAGGGACGAGAGGAGTGGATTGTCGCCAGTGAATCCCTGGTGATTGAAAACAGCGGCTACGAGATCGTTCGTGATGTTGACCCTGGAGAAGCGGTGTTCATTGATGTTGATTCGAACTTGCATCAGCGTCAGTGTGCGGATTCTCCACGATTGATTCCCTGCGCATTTGAGTACGTGTATTTGGCGCGGCCGGATTCCGTCATGAACGGTATTTCGGTGTATGAGTCCCGGCTGCGCATGGGTGATCGCTTGGCTCAAACCATTGCCGAAACGTTGCCTGCGGGTGATATCGATGTTGTGATGCCGATTCCTGATTCAGCTAGGCCTTCGGCGATGCAGGTGGCCAAGCGATTGGGTCTCGATTATCGCGAAGGCTTTTACAAAAACCGCTATGTCGGCCGAACCTTCATCATGCCGGGTCAAGCTGAACGTAAGAAGTCAGTTCGGCAGAAACTCAACGCTCTCGGTACTGAATTTGCCGGCAAGAATGTCTTGATTGTGGACGATTCGATTGTTCGTGGCACAACGTCCCGCGAGATTGTTCAGATGGCACGCAGCGCTGGTGCTAACAAGGTGACGTTCACGTCGGCTGCTCCACCGGTTCGCTATCCCAATGTTTATGGGATCAACATGCCAACCCGGGCGGAACTCCTGGCCCACGGCCGAACCAGTGATGAGATTTCAGATGTCCTTGGTGCTGATCATGTTGTTTACCAGACCGTTGAGAATCTGCTGGAAAGCATTGTTGAAAACACTGAGATCAAGGACCTCGAGATGTCTTGTTTTGATGGCCACTATGTGACCGGCGGAATCGATGAAGATTATTTCCAATGGCTGGAGCGGAATTGCAGCTCCTGATCGCCGCTCAGGGATTCGGTTGAATGGCGTTGATCACTTCAACGATGGTTTCTCCGCTCTGAAGAGACATTTTCTCCATCAGTTTGTCTCCGGGTTTTGAGATGGTGATGTTGTCCGGATTCAAGCGTCCGTGACGGTCCTTGCTGGTGCGCACACCCACAAGACCTGGTCCAGCGCTGACTCCCACAAGGCGATCTGATTCCGCATCAACCTGCACCGCCATGCTGCCGAGATCGCCCCGCTGGTTGTAGCGCATGCCTGAACAATCGATGCGGCCGATCATTCCCCGCTGACTGAACAGCATCAGTGGTGCCTGTTCCGTGCAGACGGCTCCGACGATCTGTTCTCCGGGGAGCAATCGCATGGTCATGGGTCCCTGCGCCAACCGACCCATCAGCGGCAGGGATTCTTCGTTGATGCGCAGCCGCAACAGGCGACCGATGTCGCTGATCAGCACCAGTGTTCCCTGGTTGCGACAGATCACCGCGTTATTGAGCTCAACGCCCTCTTTCAACTTAAGAACGCTGGTGGCTCGACCGGAAAGGTCCACCACTTCACTGACGGGGAGGCGCTTAAAGCGTCCATCGCTGCTGAGCAAGCCGAGACTCAATTCATCGATGTTTTGGCTGGGCAGAGACAGCAGCGAAACGATAGGGTCGCCATCCAGGCCCGTGGGCAGGAAACGGTCAATTGGGCCGGGTTGCTGGCCGGCAAATTCCCAGCGCACCTGGGCGATGCGTCCCCCTGCGCTCACCGCCAGCAGTCGCGGTGGTGGTTCGATGGGCAGGATTACCCGTGCGGGAGATGGTGCATCACCAACGGGGCAGGGATCATTGAGGTGCAGCCGGCCCAGCACCTGGGGGGTGAAGATTTTCACTTGTCCATCGGCCTGGATCAGCACCCGACCATCTCCGGGCAGTGCAGCCAGGGCCTGCTGACGCAGCAGTTCTGTGTTCGGGCGTTGGCTGGCCGCTCGTTCGGCCATAAGGGCATCACCGCCTTCCACCAAGCGTGTTCGCCGCGGGGTGCTGAAGCGTTTTTTCAATCCTTTGAGTTCCGTCACCATCGCGTCCAGCAGTTGGTCCCGGTTGTCCAGGAGCAACTTGAGGCGTTGACGTTTCGCCCGAAGCTCATCCAACTCCTGGCGCAGGCTTTCCTGTTCGAGTCCGGTCAGGCGCCTCAGGGGCATGGCCAACACCGCATCGGCCTGACGTTCGCTGAGGTCGAGGCGCACCATCAGGCTGGCGCGGGCTGAGGCGGCGTCATTTGCCTCCTGGATCATGGCGATCACGGCCTGAAGATTGTTCAGGGCTGTGATCAGCCCTTCCACAACCTCAAGCCGGTCTTCGGTCTTGCGCAGGGCATGACTGGTGCGCCGGATCAGGGTCAGTTCCCTGAAATCAAGGAAGGTCTGCAGCAGTTGGCGCAGCGAAAGCTGCTGGGGTTGTCCATCCACCAGGGCCAGCAGGATGGCTCCGAAGTTGCTCTGCAGCGCTGTTCGACGCTGCAGATCCTTCAGCACCTTCCCCGGATCTGCATCGCGGCGCAGCTCCACCACCACGCGCATGCCCTCGCGGTCGCTTTCGTCGCGGATGTCGGCGATTCCGCCGATTTTTCCGTCGTTGACGGATTCCGCCAGTTTTTCAATCCAGCCGGCCTTGCTGAGCTGATAGGGCAGTTCCGTGACCACAACGGCATTTCGTTTGTGGCGCCCTTTGCCGGGTTGCACCTCTTCGGTGTGGGCGACGCCGCGCATGGGGATGCTGCCGCGGCCATGCAGGTAGGTGTCCCGCAGGCCTGAACTGATCAGCACTTCACCGCCGGTGGGGAAGTCGGGTCCCGGGATCAGTTCCAGCAGTTTCTCGTCACTCAGCTCCGGCTTGCGGATCAGGGCGACCAGACCATCCACAACTTCTCCCAAATTGTGAGGAGGGATGCTGGTCGCCATGCCGACGGCGATGCCAGAGCAGCCGTTCAGCAGCAGGAAGGGAAGCTGGGCCGGAAGAACGGTGGGTTCCTGTTGGGACCCATCGAAGTTCGGCGCAAAATCAACCGTGTCCTCACCAATCTCCTCAAGCATTGCTTGATGGGAGATGGGTGCCAGACGGGTTTCTGTGTACCGCATCGCCGCCGGTGGGTCGTCGTCCACCGAGCCGAAATTGCCGTGGCCATCGAGCAGGGGATGACGGCTGGAGAACGTCTGAACAAGCCGCACCAGGGCGTCATAGACCGCCTGATCACCGTGGGGGTGGTACTTGCCCAGAACATCACCAACGACCCTTGCGCATTTGCGGTATGGACGGTCTGGGGTCAGCCCCAGTTCCTGCATCGCGTAGAGGATGCGTCGTTGGACGGGTTTGAGACCATCGCGGGCATCGGGCAAGGCCCGACCCACGATCACGCTCATCGCGTATTCGAGGTAGGAGCGCTGCATCTCCTGATGCAGGGCGATCGGTTGAACGCGCTCCTCAGCCATTCGGTCTGTCGTTCTCCGACCGGAAGGCGCTCAGCCTACAGATGATCACTGGTTTTTCTTCCACGTTGCGTTGGCTTGGGCTCGTTCCACGCTGTTGGTGAGCTGCGGCTCGCTCAGCAATTGTGCCGTCGCCTGACGGATGCGCACCCCCCAAAGCTGTTCCGCTTGATGCAGGGGCAAGACGTAGTTGGGATTCTTGGCCAACGCTGTGGCCGCAAGCTGGATCGCTTCGCTCTGCTCACACCGTTGATGCAGAGCTGCGGCCAGGGCCAGCATCGGTTCTGCGTTGTTCTCCAGCTTCAACACGCGGCGCCAACGTCGTACAGCCTCCTGACGCTGGCCCATCTCAAAAAGCACCAGGGCTTGGTTGTTCAGGGCTTCCCAGAACTCCGGCTTCAGAGCGGTGGCTCTTTCGAATGATTTCAGGGCCAGAGGGAGTTCGCCCTGCATGATCCTGGCGTTGCCGAGGTCGAAATAGGCCGGAGCGTTGTCCGGATCCAATTGCAGTCCGCGGGTGATCAAGGGAACGGCATAATCCGGTCGTTCTGCCCGCAATGCGATCGCCGCTTCGGCGAACCACAGACCTGCCTTTTCGGGATTCAGCTGCTTGGCGCGGGCCAGAGATCGGCTTGCATCCTGGAGGTTGTTGTTGCGGAGTTGAGCCTCCGCCAGGATCGACCAGAACCGTTCGTCATTGGGGTTGAGCCGCACCGCCAGCGCCGCGAGTCGTGCAGCGTCCTTGGCTTGCCCCAGCTGAAGCAGCTGTGCAGCGGTCCGTCCGATGCCGATCGACGAGCCCTTGAGCTCCTCTTCTGTGGGCAAGTAGACGTAGGGGATCAGGGCGTTGGCTGATGGGGCACCAAACCAACTCCCCAGAACGACCAGTGCAGCCGCCAGCGTTCGACGCAAGCCAATTCGACGAAGCACTGGAGCGAGGATGGAGTCACTAAAGCGTAGGTGTGGGATCCGGTTGTGCTGCAGCGGCGTTGCGTCGCCACATCCAGGGTTTGATCCGGCGCAATGCCGACCCCCGCAGCTTTTGCTCCCAGACGCTGTCATCCCAGGTCTGAATCTCCTCCTTGTGCAGATTCAGCAGCCATGGGCGTGGCTGCATGTCGGGATCGTTGCTCTGGGGCAAGCTTCGGTGGTTCCAGGGGCAGACGTCCTGGCAGATGTCACAGCCCGCCACCCACGACCCAAGAGCGGCGCGAATGTTCTCCGGTAAGTCATCTTCACGGTTTTCGATCGTGTGAAAGGCCAGACAACGCCTTGCATCCACCACAAAAGGTTCGCGGATCGCATGCGTGGGGCAGGCATCGATGCAAGCGCTGCAGCGTCCACAGAGGCTGCGGGCTGGTGGGTCGGCGTTCAAGGGCTCCGTTGTTAGCAGATGGCCGATCACCATCCACGAGCCCCGTTCGGGGTGAATCAGATTGCTGTGTTTGCCGATCCAGCCCAGGCCGGCTTCCTCAGCCCAGGCTTTGTCCAGCAGCGGTGTGGCGTCAACACAGGCGCGCCAACCGCAGTCGGGCCGTTGTTCCGAAAGCCAGCGACCGATCCGTCGCAGCCGTTGATCCACAACCCGGTGATAGTCCCGCCCCCAGCCGTAGCGGGCGACTTTGAGGGAGCCGGGGGAGGGTTGGGCGTCGACGTAGTAGTTGAGGCCAACGGCGAGCACGCTGTTGGCTCCGTCCAATAGAAGCCTGGGGTCTCGCCGACGGGGGGCGGCCATCCAGGCCATGTCAGCTTGATGACCATGGTCCAACCATCGCTGCAGGGCTTTCGTGCGCAGCTGCAGCCGTGGACTTCCCGGGATTCTGGCAATGCCAACGGGATTGAACCCTTCCTCAGCGGCGCGACGCTTCAGAGCCTCGCTTAAACGAGTTTGTTGATCGGTGACATGCCCTTGCATCGACCTTAAGGTTGGGCGCTTATCAGCATCTTCTCTGTGACCAGCACTGAGACAGGACGGCTTGCTTCCTTGCTGCGCTGGCTTGGTTTGACCCTCGTGGTGATCCTTGTCCTGCAGATGCTGGCTGTTCTTGTCGGTGTCGACTGGGGTGCGGATGCTCCACGCCCGCAGGTCACCGGACCGCTTGTTGCCCTTGCTCCTCTGGGATTTGCCGGTTTGTTGATATGCCTGATCGGATCAAGGTTGGATCATCCCCGTCAGCAGCGCACTCCTTTGCGTCTGCTCATTGCCGTCCTTTCAGCGCTGTTGGCCTTCGGCATGGTGATAGCCGTGCCCATGTCCCTAGATGGGGGTGCGGGTGACGTGGCCCGCCAGCAGAATCTGGAACAGGGCCGCGAAGCGCTGAAGGATGCTCGAGCCTTCCGCGCCGATGCAGCGCAGGTCACCTCCCTTGGTGAGCAGTTGGCCCAGGCCGGTCAACTCGCAGCCGATGCCACAGAGGACGACAAGCTGCGGGCGGCACAAAAGATGGTGGACGATCAGATCGCCCAGATGGAGGCCCAACTCAAGACCTTTGAGGCCGGCCAGGCCCGCGAATCCCAGCAGCGGTTCATCGGTGGAACCATCTCGGCTGTGGTTCTTGCGATTGCGTTTGCGCTCCTTGCGTTCACGGCAGTGCTCTGACCGCTGGTTAAGTTGGTCAGACTTCACTCAAAGCTGGGCGCAGTAGCTCCTTGGTCCAGTCCAATCCCAGACCTGATCTGCCGTTGTCCGCAAGGCTTCGGCAAGATCTGAAAAACGACCTGATTGCAGGGTTGCTGGTGGTTATCCCGCTGGCGACCACTATTTGGCTGTCAACGATCGTCAGTCGCTTTGTTCTGGCTTTTCTGACCTCGATACCGAAGCAGTTCAATCCGTTCATCACCCTGAATCCACTGCTTCAGGATCTGATCAATCTTGCTCTCGGTCTCACGGTGCCTCTGATGGGCATCCTTCTGATCGGCTTGATGGCCCGAAACATCGTGGGTCGCTGGCTGTTGGAGTTCGGTGAAGGCACTTTGAGCCGGATTCCCCTGGCTGGATCGGTCTACAAGACGCTGAAGCAGCTGCTCGAGACCTTCTTCCGCGACAACTCCTCCCGCTTCCGTCGTGTCGTTCTCGTTGAGTACCCCAGGGAGGGATTGTTCAGCGTTGGTTTTGTCACCGGGGAGGTGGGGCCTTCACTTAAATCTGATCTGAAGGAGCCCTTGTTAAGTGTGTTTATTCCCACCGCACCGAATCCCACCACCGGTTGGTACACCCTTGTTCCAGCTGGATCCGTCCGAGAGCTCGAGATCAGCGTTGAAGAAGCTTTCCGAACGATCATTTCGGCCGGCATTGTCAACCCCGATGATCGTGAAGCTCCTGTGAATCGGAGTTTCTCCAGCCTCATGGCCCAGTTACGGGCTTCTGCATCTCCTTCCAGCTGAGTCATGGCCACACGATCCCTCACACGCGAGCTGGCCTTGCTGGTGCTTGGTCAGGTGCCGGAACAGAGGTCAGCCTCAGTCGCTGACCTGGCCCTTGATTCGATCCTGGACCAAGCCCTCGACACCCTCACTCAGCACTGGCGTGAGTCGCTTGATGCCAGTGCTGCAGAGCTCGATCAGGCGCAGCAGTCCCTGCTGGACAGCGAGCTGCAGCAGGGCGAACCAGGAACCCATGACACCGTCCGCACCCATCTTCGCGCCTCTTTGAGTTCTGCTGAACAGGTCTTGAATGGTTTGTCCGCCAGTCTTGAGTTGCCTCGGCTGTTGTTGCTTGGCGACCAGGAGCAGATCCGCCGCGGCGCCATGGAGCGGGTTCAGAAGGTGCTCACCCAGCGCGAGGGCATCGACAAACGGTTGGATCAGGTGATGGAGGGCTGGAGACTGACCCGGCTTCCGCGGATCGATCGGGACATCCTCCGATTGGCTGTCGTTGACCTGGAAAGCCTGCGCACTCCTGCTCCGGTGGCCTTCAACGAGGCGGTTGAGCTGGCCAACCGTTACAGCGATGAGCAGGGTCGCCGGATGATCAATGGTGTGTTGCGTCGTTTCCACGACGCTCAATCGAAAGCATCGGCCTGATGGTGTTCAACTGGTTCGAACGACAGGCCGAGGAGTCTCTGAAGCCGGAGCCGACGCCCACCCCTGCGCCGACGCCAGAACCGACAGATGCTGGAACGGAAGCTCCCGTTTCAGCAGCGCCTGAGCCGACTCCAGCTCCCGCAGCCACTGAGGAAGAAGACGAAGCCCTGGTTTGGGCTCGTGAGGCCTATGCCCGCCTGAAGGCTCAACAACATGCTGCGGCTTCTGTCGTTGAAGTGGCTCCCGAGTCCACCCCTGCGCCAAGTCCAGAACCAGCGCCTACACCTCCACCAACCCCAACCCCAACCTCAACCCCAGGACCGGCACCGTTACCAACGCCGTCTCTATCACCTTTACCGACGCCGTCTCCAGCACCAGCCCCCGGACTGTCGCTGCTGGAGCAGGCTGCAGCACAGCGCCAGCAGCGACAGCAGGATCTGGATCAAAGGGCTGTTGAGGCTCCCCCTGCACCCACGCCGGCTCCGACCCCTGCGCCAGTTGTCGACTCAGAAGAGCCGCAGTTGGGCGACTTTGATCAGGATTTCACCTGGTCTGCTGAGGTGCTTGCAGCCCAGGGCCGTCGTGTCGATCAGGTTTCCCTCGAGGAAATCGACTGGTTGGGTCGGCTTCGCCGCGGCCTTGAAAAGACCCGTCAGGGCTTTGTTACCAGCCTTCTGGAGAATCTCGGTGATGACCCGCTGACGCCGGAGGTTCTCGATGATCTGGAAACTCTCCTGCTGAGAGCGGATGCTGGCGTTCAGGCCACCGATCAGGTGCTGGATGCCTTGCGTCAGCGGATGAATGAGGAGGTGGTCGACCCTGCGGAAGGGATTCGCTTTCTGAAGGAACAGCTGCGTGGCTTGTTGGATGCGCCGATCCAGGCCAGTGGTGTTCCATTACTGGCGCCGGAACGGGATCGCCTCAACATTTGGTTGATGGTGGGGGTTAATGGGGTTGGCAAGACCACCACCCTGGGAAAACTCGCCAACCTTGCTGTTCGCAGCGGTTATTCGGCTCTGATCGCGGCCGCAGACACCTTCCGGGCTGCAGCTGTGCAGCAGGTTGAGGTCTGGGGAGAGCGCAGTGATGTTCCGGTGGTGTCCAACCCCAGCAGCAATGCCGACCCCGCTGCCGTTGTTTTCGATGCGATTGGCGCCGCCCGCTCGCGTAAGTCTGATCTGCTGTTGGTGGACACTGCCGGACGCTTGCAGACCAAGCACAACCTGATGGAGGAGCTTCAAAAAGTCAGGAAGATCATCGACCGTTTGGCGCCGGAGGCGAAGGTCGAATCCTTGCTGGTTCTTGATGCAAGCCAGGGTCAGAACGGTCTTCGCCAGGCCATGGCCTTTGCCCAGGCGGCCGGCCTCACCGGCGTTGTGATCACCAAACTCGACGGCACGGCCCGTGGCGGAGTTGCTCTGGCGGTGTCGTCTGAGGCGGGATTGCCGATTCGTTTCATCGGTGCTGGGGAAGGAATCCGCGATCTGCGCCCCTTCAACAGTTTCGAATTCGTTGAGGCTCTGCTGGCTGGACGCTGAAGCGTTGCTACCTTGCGGATCCTGGGGGTGCGAGGTTGAGCAGCAAGCCGCCCGGACGTCACCCCAGCTCTGCGCAGCGGACCGGGAACCCCTCGCCCGAGGCGATGGCTTCGTTGCGTCAGCTGTTTGACAGCCTCAGCAGTGAACAGCGCCGCAATCAGGATCTGTTGGTCTCCCTGGGGTTTGCTCTCCGCAGCTTCACCAACCTCCAGCGTTTTCTTGAGCTTGTGCCTGTCGTGGCCTCCCGTCTGGTTGGTGTTGAGGGGGCTTTGCTTGTTCCGTTTCAGTCGGATGGTCGCCTTTGGCGTGATCAGTTGCAGGGGAGTCCAGCTGAGCTGTCCCAGGATCTTCTGCAGCGCTTAGCCGCCTTTGAACCCGGATCTGCCGTTGGTTTCGGCAGCGACGATCAGCAGTTGTTGGCGCTCGACCGTCTGGTGCAACGCTGCTTGCCCAAAGCGGCTTTGTTCGCCACGTCTGTGACGGCCCGTGGTCGGACGCGGGGTCGCCTTTACGTTTATGCCCGCAACGGCGCGTTGGTCTGGACCGAGGTGCACCGTCGGCACGTTCAGTTGGTGGCGGATCTTGCTGGTGTTGCGATCGAAAACGATCAGATGCTGCAGGATGCCCGCCGGCATGAGCGGGTGGATCGACAACTCAGCATCGGCGCGGAGATTCAGGCCCAGTTGTTGCCGGACCGTTGCCCCGTGATCGAGGGCGTTGATCTGGCCGCGCGCTGCCGGCCCGCTTTTCAGGTGGGCGGTGATTACTACGACTTCATTCCCACCCGTCCGGAACTCATCGGCCGCCGCCGTGAGCGTGGTCGCTGGGCCCTGGTGATGGGCGATGTCATGGGCAAGGGCGTTCCAGCCGGTCTGCTGATGACGATGCTGCGCGGGATGCTGCGCGCTGAGGTTCTCAGCGGTCTGCCACCGGATCGGATTCTTCACGACCTCAACCAGCTGGCGCAGGAAGACCTTGCGCAGTCGCACCGGTTCGTGACGCTGTTTTATTCCGACCTGGATCCGCGCACGTTGCGGTTGCGTTATGCCAATGCGGCCCACAACCCGCCCCTGCTCTGGCGCGCCGAGCGACGGGTGATCATGCGGCTCGACGCCGCTGGGCTCCTGATCGGTCTCCAACCTGAAGCTGAGTTCGCCCTCGGTGAGGTTCGCCTCGAACCGGGAGACGTGTTGCTCTATTACACCGATGGTGTCACCGAAGCACCGGGGATCACGGGCGATCGTTTCGACGAGGCGCGGCTGATTCGTGCCCTTGAAACGGCCTGTCGCAGCGGTCAGGGGGCGCAGGGAATTCTGGACAGCCTGTTTGAACGCTTGGATCGTTTTGTTGGTCCGGATCGTCAGTTGGAGGATGACGCGTCGCTTGTGGTGCTGAAAGTTCCGGAGGCCGTCACGTTGCCGATTGTGCAGGTACGGACAATCGCCTGACAAGCTGAGGAAATCGACGGATGACTTGATGGCTGGTGGGGTGACCGGTGGTGCTGCAGGCACCTGGAGCGATCGTTTTGAGCAGGGTCTGCATCCCTTCATCGAGGCGTTCAACGCCTCCATCGGTTTTGACCTGACCCTTCTTCAGGAGGATCTCGATGGGTCGATCGCCCATGCCCGGATGCTCGCCAGCGTGGGGGTGATCACGGAGGCGGAGGCTGAGCAGCTGGTGGAGGGCCTGGAGACCGTTCGTGCTGAGGCTGCATCCGGCAGTTTCCAGCCCGGTTTGGCCGACGAGGATGTTCATTTCGCAGTGGAACGCCGGCTGATTGCCTTGCTGGGACCTGTGGGCAAGAAGTTGCACACCGGACGCAGCCGCAACGATCAGGTTGGGACTGACCTACGCCTCTGGCTGCGGCGACGGCTGGATGGCCTGGATCAGGATCTGCAGCGGTTGCAGGGGGCACTGCTGACCCAGGCGGATCGACATCGCCGCACCATGATTCCCGGGTACACCCACCTGCAGCGGGCCCAGCCGCTCTGTCTCGCCCATCACCTGCTCGCCTATGTCGAGATGCTGGAGCGCGACCGTGAGCGACTTCAGGATGCGCGGAAACGCGTGAACATCTGCCCGCTTGGAGCTGCTGCCCTGGCGGGCACGCCGGTCCCGATTGATCGCCAGCGCACCGCGAAGGAGCTTGGTTTTTCAGCGGTTTATGCCAACAGCCTCGATGCGGTCAGTGACCGTGACTTCTGCGTTGAGTTCTCCGCTGCCGCTTCCTTGGTGATGGTGCACCTCAGCCGTCTGGCAGAAGAGGTGATCGCCTGGGCATCCGAGGAATTCGGGTTCGTGCGGCTCAGCGACCGCTGTGCCACGGGCAGCAGTCTGATGCCCCAGAAGAAGAATCCTGATGTTCCTGAGCTGGTTCGGGGCAAGACCGGACGGGTCTTCGGACATCTCCAGGGATTGCTGACCATGATCAAGGGTCTTCCTCTGGCCTACAACAAGGATTTTCAGGAAGACAAGGAGGCGCTGTTTGATGCCTTCCGCACAACACGTGATTGTGTTGAGGCGATGGCGATTTTGTTTGAGGAAGGCCTTGATTTCAGAGTCGAGCGCCTCAATGAAGCAGTGGAGCAGGATTTCTCCAACGCAACGGATGTTGCCGACTATCTGGTGTCTCGCGGTGTTCCATTTCGCGAGGCTTATCAATTGGTCGGTGCTGTGGTCCGGCGCTGTCTGGAGCAGGGATGTCTATTGCGGGACCTTGATCTGAGTGCCTGGAAGGAACTCCACCCAGCCTTTGAGGCGGATCTGCATGACGCCCTGGCGCCCCGTGCTGTTGTAGCTGCCCGTCGTAGTGAAGGGGGGACAGGATTTGAGCGTGTTGATGAACAGCTTCAGCGCTGGTTACAGCGTTTCAACGGAACTCAGCCGGTGGGATGACTCTCACCCATAAACGGGTCTACGCTTAATCAGCCAGAGGTATGTCACTTCGTTCCGGAGTCATGGCCCGATGGCAATGTTCAAGGCCTCATCGGTCCACTGTTTCGTACCCGGTCCACGCAAAACGTGAGCATTTTTGTCGGCAACCTTCCCTTCCGCGCTGAGCAGGAAGATGTAATCGAACTATTTGCCCAGTTCGGTGAAGTGACCAACTGCGCGCTTCCCCTCGAGCGGGACACAGGCCGCAAGCGTGGTTTTGCCTTCATTGAGATGGCCGATGAGTCCACCGAAGAGGCAGCGATTGAGGGACTGCAGGGTGCCGAACTGATGGGCCGTCCTCTGCGGATCAACAAAGCGGAGCCACGCGGCAGCGCCCCCCGTCGTGGTGGCGGCGGTTATGGCGGTGGCGGCGGTGGTGGCTACGGCGGTGGCGGTGGTGGTTATCGCGGTGGTGGTGGTGGCGGCTACGGCGGTGGCGGTGCTGGTGATCGTCCCTCCGGTGCACGGGGTTGGGAAGACCGCAGCTATGGAGCCCGCGATAGCGCTGGTGAGGGCAATGCCTACGACGAAGGTCGCAGCCGTCGTCGCCGTGGATCGTCCAGTGGTGGTGGCGATGAATATTCCGGTTACGGCGGAGCTGAGGGCTGACCTCAGCCGTTGATCAGAGTCCTGCGTCCTTCAGCTGTTGCCCGGCTTGGACCAAGACTTTCAGGTCGGCCCCTGGGCGCTGGGCTTTCTCCCCCAGCTCCCGGCGCCAGTGCCGTGCACCACGGACGCCTTCAACGAGTTGCACCAGGTGGCGGCAAAGGTCCCAGAGTCGGCCCCCTTGCTCCAGGTGAGCGGCCGCATGGGGAAGCAGCCCGTCCACAATGTCTGACGCCAGGATCTGGCGTGATTCCTCCCCGAAGATCAAGGCATCGACGCTGGTCCAGCGCAGGGGATGGCTGTAGGCCGCTCGGCCCACCATGGCGCCATCGCAGCCTTCCAGTGCCTGAAGGCAGTCTTCAGGGCATTCCAGCCCCCCGTTGAGTTCAATCACCAGATCAGGGCGACGTTGTTTGAGAGCTACCACGCGCTCATGCTGCAGCGGAGGAATCGTTCGGTTCTGCTTGGGATCGAGGCCCTCCAGCCAGGCCTTACGGGCATGAATAGCGAAGCGGCTGGCCCCAGCCAGTGCCACCCGATCGACGAAGTTCATCAGCAGCACATCGCTGTCGAGATCGTCAATGCCGATCCGATGCTTCACGGTCACGGGGAGTCCCCCTGCGCCCACCATGGCTTCCACGCAGCGGGCGACCAGATCCGGTTCCGCCATGAGGCAGGCTCCGAAATTCCCGGCCTGCACCTTCTGGCTGGGACAACCCACGTTGAGGTTGATCTCGTCGTAGCCCCAGTCCTGCGCCAGTCGTGCCGCCTCGGCCAGCAGGGCTGGGTCGTCTCCCCCCACCTGCAGGGCAATGGGATGCTCCACAGGATCAAAGTCCAGCAGCTTGTTGCGTCGCTTGCTGTGGTGCAGCGCCTGGGCCACCACCATTTCGCTGTAGAGCAGCGCCCTGCGGCTGATCTGCCGCATCAGCACCCGGAAGTGACGGTCGGTGCAATCCAGCATCGGGGCCACACTGAAGCGGTAGGCAGCGGTGGATCCGGAGGCAGTCATCAATCCATTAGAACCGCCCGTGATCCCCGCTTCAGCACCGATGAGCTTGAGTGCCGCCGTTCTGTCCCGTCGATCGATGCTGTTGGCGGCAATGGCAGGGGTGTTTGGCAGTCTCTGGAGACCTCAGCCTGTGCTGGCGGCGTCCAAAGCGGGTGATCCCTCCTGGGATCTCAATGCCGACCAGTGGCGTGAGCGTTTGTCTCCCCAGGCCTATGACGTGTTGCGCAATGAGGGGACCGAACGCCCGTTCACCAGTCCGCTCAATGGCGAGAAGCGTTCCGGCACGTATCACTGCGCTGGTTGTGATGCAGCGTTGTTTTCGTCGGAGGCCAAATTCGACAGCGGCACCGGTTGGCCCAGCTTCTGGCAGCCCCTGGATGGAGCCATCGCCACGAAAGTAGATTTCAAATTGATCCTGCCGCGCACGGAATACCACTGCAGCCGTTGTGGTGGGCACCAGGGCCATGTGTTCAATGACGGACCGCGACCCACCGGCAAGCGCTACTGCAACAACGGTGTCGCCCTCCGCTTCCAGCCTGCTTGATCTGATCGTTGTTGGCGGTGGTCCTGCCGGGTACATGGCGGCGATCACTGCAGCCGAGCAGGGGGTTCGGAAGGTGCTGGTGCTGGAAGGCACCCCTGAGCCCCTCCAGAAGGTGCGCATCAGTGGTGGCGGTCGCTGCAATGTGACCCATGCCTGCTGGGACCCCCGTGAACTGGCGACCCATTACCCACGTGGCAGTCGACCCCTGCGGGGGCTCTTCAGTCGCTTCGCCTGCGGTGATGCGATCGCCTGGTTTGACGAGCATGGGCTCACTCTGGTGGAGGAACCCGATGGACGGATGTTCCCGCAGCAGAACCGTTCTGAGGCCGTGATTCAGTGCCTGCAGAAGGCGGCAAGGGCATCGGGTGTCCAGCTGCGCACGAAGGCCATGGTCCAGCAGGTGCGCGTTCACCCAGAGGGGGGGTTTGTGCTCGAGGGCCGCGGCCTCAAGCCCTTGCATGGGGGCTGCTTGATGCTGGCCACGGGGGGGCATCCTAGTGGCCGAAACCTGGCGGAAGCCCTCGGCCACCAGGTGGTGCCGCCGGTGCCATCCCTGTTCAGCCTCGCCCTGCAGGCACCGGCCCTGACCGCCTGCAGTGGCATTGCCATCGACGATGTGGCCCTTGATCTCAAGCTGGGCGATCAGCGCTTCCACCAGACCGGGCGGGTGCTGATTACCCACCGTGGTCTGAGTGGACCCGCCACGTTGCGCCTGTCAGCCTTTGCCGCCAGGGCCCTGCATCAGAACCGTTACAAGGGTGAGCTCAAGTTGGATTGGAGTGCTGGGTTGGGGCGGTCGGGGCTGACCGAGCGGTTTCAGCAATGGCGACAGGAGCAGGCCCGGCGAACCCTTTCAACAGCGAAGCCCTGCAAGCATCTGCCGCGGCGGTTGTGGCAAGCCTTTTTGACCATGGCTGGGGTGGAGCCAGAGCGCCGTTGGGCGGATCTGCCGATCAAGGCGGAGCGTCGATTGGTGGAGCTGCTCTGTGCGCAGCGTGTGCCGATCCAGGGACGCGGACCCTTTGGGGAGGAGTTCGTCACCGCCGGCGGTATCGCCCTGGGGGACGTCAACCTGGCCACGATGGAGAGCCGCCGCTGTCCTGGTCTTTACCTGGCGGGTGAACTGCTGGATGTGGACGGGGTGACCGGAGGTTTCAACTTTCAGGCTTGCTGGAGTGGTGGTTGGTTGGCGGGCCATGCCATCGCTGCAGTGATTACTGGATCTGATCAAACACGGTGAACATCGGAAGGTACATCGCCAGCAGGATGGATCCCACGATTCCCCCCACCACCACAATCATCGCGGGCTCGAGCATTGAGGTGAGCGCCTTGACCATGGCGCCGACTTCGTCTTCGTAGAAGTCCGCCACCTTGCTGAGCATTTTGTCCATCTCGCCAGTTTCCTCGCCGATGGCCAGCATGTTCAGAGCCATGTCGGGCAGCACCTTCTGGCGGATTAGCGCATTGCTCAGAAGCACGCCCTCCTGCACCATGCCCCGCGAGGCAAGGATCGCATCGGAAATGATCGCGTTGCCGGCGGTTTCGCTCGAGATCTCCATCGACATCAGGATCGGCACTCCGGCATCGACCAGGGCCGCCAGCTTGCTGGCGAACACGGCCTTCTCCTTGACGCCCGGCGCTTTCTCAAACAAGCGGTTGAGGTCGATTGATCTGAGACCTGCCGCGTCGGCCCCATTAGCTTTGCCGTCCTGGGTGTTTCCGAGGCTGACGGGCCGCAGCTCTTCGGCACGAATGCCCCGACGCCGCAGCAGCTTTTTGGCTTCAGCCAGATTGGCTGCCTTGATCGTCACCGTTCGCGGTTGTCCGGTGGGACCGGCGTAGGAGGCAATGAAGGCGGTCATCGATGCTTACTCCCACCCTTCAGATTTCACCGATCAAGCGCTGCAATTCGCCTGGTTTGCTGGCTTTGCCCATCGCTTCGGCGCGGGATACATCCCCATTGAGCACAAGGTTGGCCAAGGCTTTCTCCAGGGTCTGCATACCTTGTTCTGTCCCCGTCTGGATTTGGGAATAGAGCTGGGCTGTTTTCCCCTCGCGGATCATGTTGGCGGTGCCAGGTCCAGGTGTGTTGATCAGGATCTCCTGGGCCATCACCCGACCGAACTGTCCTTCTGACGGGTTCTGACGCCGGCAAAGGGTCTGGCAGAACACAGCGACCAAACTGCCCGAGAGCTGGACACGGATCTGCGTCTGTTGTTCCGGTGGGAAGACGTCGACCATGCGGTCCACGGTCTGGGCGGCGGAGCTGGTATACAAGGCTCCGAAGACGAGATGTCCGGTTTCGGCGGCACTCACCGCCAGTTGAATCATCTCCAGATCCCGCATCTCACCCACCAGGATCACGTTCGGGTCCTCCCGCAGGGCGGCGCGCAAGGCGTTGGCGAAGCTGCGGGTGTCTTCGTTCAGCTGGCGTTGGTGCACCAGGCTTTTGTCGCTCTGGTACACGAATTCGATCGGGTCTTCGATCGTGAGGATGTGTTCGCTGCGGGTGTGATTGATGAGATCCAACAGAGCCGCCAGGGTTGTTGTCTTCCCTGAGCCTGTTGGACCCGTCACCAGCACCAGACCCCGGGGCCGCGCGCTGGTCTCCAGCACCACAGGAGGCAGGTTCAGCAGTTCAACGCTGGGAATCGTGCTGCCAAGGGCTCGCAGGCAGGCGGCATAGCTGCCTTTCTGGCGGTAGACGTTCACGCGGAAGCGTGCAACGCCCTTGAGGCCGTAGGCGCAGTCCAGTTCCCAGGTCTGCTCCAGCGTCTTGCGCTGGCTGTTGTTCAACATCGAGAAGATCAGTTTGTTGCATTCCTCCTCGGCCAGGGGTCGGTCCGTCATCGGACGCAGTTCACCACTGAAGCGGCCGTAGGGCGGTTGACCGGTGGCCAGGTGCAGATCACTGCCACCGCCCTGCACCAGTTGTTCCATCAAGGCTTCGATCATCAGATCCATGACCGGCTCCTCAGTGGCGTGGTGTCAGGCAATAGGGACACTCGAGCCAACCTTCCTGCAGGCCGGCACCGCATCCTTCACAAGTCATTGTTCTGAGAGCGCGAGCTCCGCGCTCGGATTCCAGTCCCGAATCCGTCAGCACCATCCGTCCCACCTTTTCCAGAGTGGTCTCGCCCCGTCGCACCAATTCGAGGCTGTAGCCGAGCAGGGTCACCATTCCTGATTTCAGGGCTAGCTGGCGGATCACATCGGTGCTGGCGCCCTTGGAGATGGCGGTGGCCATCTCCTCCTGGATCCGCAGCACTTCATAAATGCCGACGCGGCCCTTGTAGCCGCTCCCCTGGCAATTGGGGCAGATCGGTTCGTTGGGGCTGTGATGGTGGGCCTTGAAGAAGGTGACATCCGCTTCCCGGCTTGCCATCAGGCCGAAGCGGCCCAGCTCTCATTCATTCGGCCGGCAGGGCTCCCGGCAGTGAGGGCAGACCCTCCGCAGCAAGCGCTGCGAAACGATTCCGATCAAGGAAGCCGACACCATGAAGGGCTCCACGCCCATTCCTCCAGGCGGGCAATGGTGCTGGGGGCATCGTTGGCGTGCAGGGTGCTGAGCACCAGGTGACCGGTCAGTGCGGCTTCGATTGCTGTTTTTGCGGTTTCGAGATCACGGGTTTCTCCCACCAGCAGAACGTCTGGGTCCTGGCGCATGAACGCCCTCAGTGCCGTGGCGAAATCGAAGCCCTTGTCTCGGTTCACCTGGCACTGGGTGATGCCTGGCAGGGTGTATTCGATTGGGTCCTCCACTGTGGAGATGTTGATGCCCGGATCGTTCCGCTCGGCGAGAAGTGAGCAGAGGGTGGTCGACTTGCCGGATCCCGTTGGTCCGGTGACCAGGATCATTCCGAAGGGTTTGGACCCCAGTTCTCGCACCAGGGCCAGTGCATCGGGATCGTCGATTAGTTTGTCCAGCCCCAGTTGGGTCGCTCCACTGTCCAGCAGGCGCAGACAGACCTTTTCACCGAAGCGACTGGGCAGGGTGTTGACGCGGAAATCGATCACCCGGTCGCGGTATTTGCGGCGAATGCGTCCGTCCTGCGCTTGTCGACGTTCAGCAATATCGAGATCCGCCAGGATCTTGAAGCGGGATGTCACCGCTGGCACCAGGCGACTGGGGAGCGGCTCCACGTGTTGCTGGAGCACACCGTCCTGGCGGAACCGCAGACGCAAGCCCTTCTGCTGCGGCTCCACGTGGATGTCACTGGCCCCCACGGCCATGGCCTGCAGCAGGATTCGGTCCACCAGCGTCACGACGGGCGAGGCTTCCGCATCCTTGAGGCTGGCCTCAAGGTCAATGGCATCCTGAGCCAGTTGGGCGTCGTTGTCCTCGTCGCTCTCCAACACCCCATCGGGGTTGAAGTCGTGCAGAAAGGACTCAGCATTCACATCGAGCGTGCTTGCTGTCTCTGCCGGAGCAGGGTTGCTTAACTCTTCTGTGGCTGGCGGTTTTGGTTCTGTCGTTGGCTGGTTCGTTTCTGTGGCCAAGGCTCGCTGCAGATCCGCTTCGATCGCGGGGTGCAGGCGGATCGTGCGGTGTTGGTCCGGCAGCTGATCGATCAGCCGCTGCCATTCCTGGTCTCGCCACTGGCTGGGGATCGCGATGTCCAGGTGGTCAGCACCGATGGCGATCGGCATGGCTTGCAGTGCCCGTCATTGATCCGGGCCGACGTCCGGGAGGGCGTCGTTGAGCAGGTTGCGGCTTGCCAGCAGTTGCTCTGGGCTCGGAACCGGTTGCTGCAACAGCAATTCAAGGGGGAAACGCTGACGTGCCGTGTCGCCGGCATCGGGGGTGGGCAGCGTCAGAGTCATGGATGGCGACCGAGGTGCGGGCTTCCGCAGCTTGTGGGAGGTAAGCGTTGCCCTTCAACATGTCTAAACAGAAATCCCTGAGCGGTCAGCATGAGCGGCGACGCCTCCACCCCAGAGCAGGACCAGAACGTTGTGTCCGGTGCTGTTCCAGCCACGCGGGAGTCCTCTCCGGATGCGCCCGAGGCGACGTCTGAACAGGCCTCTGCAGCGGTGGATCCGGCGGATCGGATGCAGCAGCTCGAGCAGGAATTGAGCGCGTTGAAGCAGGAGCACGACACGCTCAACAGCCAATACATGCGCATTGCGGCGGATTTCGACAACTTCCGCAAGCGCCAGAGCCGCGACCAGGACGACATGCGTAAACAGCTGGTCTGCTCGACCCTCACGGAGATTCTCCCCGTCGTCGACAACTTCGAGCGAGCCCGTCAGCAGCTGAATCCTGAAGGGGAGGAAGCCCAGGCGCTGCATCGCAGTTACCAGGGTCTGTACAAGCAACTGGTGGAGGTGCTGAAGCAGCAGGGGGTGGCCCGGATGGATGTGGTTGGTCAGGAGTTCGACCCGAATCTGCATGAGGCCGTGCTGCGGGAGGAAAGCAGCGAGTTCGCTGAGGACGTGGTGAGCGAGGAGCTTCAGCGCGGCTACCACCGCGACGGGCGTGTGCTGCGCCACGCCATGGTGAAGGTGTCGATGGGTCCAGGACCATCCGATCCAGGCTCAGCGCCTGCTGAAGCGGCAGCGGCACCGGATCAGACGGCGGAGGAGGCCTGATGGCCGACTTCTACGACCTGCTCGGCGTCAGCCGGGATGTGGATCCCGACAGCCTCAAGCGGGCTTATCGGCGCATGGCGCGTCAGTACCACCCCGATATCAACAAGGATCCGGGCGCCGAAGACCGTTTCAAGGAAATCGGTCGCGCCTATGAGGTGCTCAGTGATCCCCAGACCAGGGCCCGTTACGACCAGTTCGGTGAAGCCGGCCTCGGCGGTGCGGCCGGTGCTCCCGATATGGGAGACATGGGCGGATTCGCTGACCTGTTCGAGACGTTTTTCCAGGGCTTCGGT
This sequence comes from Synechococcus sp. CC9605, assembly GCF_000012625.1. Lineage (NCBI taxonomy): Bacteria > Bacillati > Cyanobacteriota > Cyanophyceae > Synechococcales > Synechococcaceae > Synechococcus > Synechococcus sp. CC9605. The sequence continues at coordinate 25,027 of NC_007516.1, forward strand.
GGACCCGGGGGTGCTGGAGCTGGTCGGCCGCGGCGTCAGGGCCCTCAGCAGGGGGATGACCTTCGTTACGACCTGACAATTGATTTCGAGCAGGCAGTGTTCGGTCAGGAGCAGGAGATCAAGATCCCGCATCTGGAGACCTGCGACACCTGCGGCGGCAGCGGTGCCAAAGCGGGCAGTGCGCCCACCACCTGCGGCACCTGCGGCGGTGCCGGGCAGGTGCGCCGTGCCACCCGGACTCCCTTTGGCAGCTTCACCCAGGTCGCCGAGTGCCCCAACTGTGGAGGCACGGGCCAGGTGATTTCCGATCCTTGCGGGTCCTGTGGTGGCCAGGGTGTCAAACAGGTGCGCAAGAAGCTGCGGATCAACATTCCTGCCGGGGTGGACACCGGAACACGGCTTCGTGTGACCGGTGAAGGCAACGCCGGACCCCGGGGAGGCCCATCCGGTGACCTCTACGTCTTCCTCACCGTTCGCAATCATCCGCGCTTGCAGCGGGATGGCCTGAACATCTTCTCGGAGGTCAAGGTCAGCTACCTCCAGGCGATTCTTGGCGACACCATCGAGGTGGAGACGGTGGATGGCAGCAAGGAGCTGGACATCCCCGCCGGCACCCAGCCCGGCACGGTGCTCACCCTGCCGAACCTGGGCATTCCCAAGCTCGGGAATCCGGTGGCACGGGGTGATCAGCGCGTGACGGTCACCGTGGATCTGCCGAAGCGGATCAGTGATCTGGAGCGGGAGCTCCTCGAGCAGTTGGCAGGTCACCATTCCGCCCGCGGCAAGCAACACCACCACCACAACAGTGGTCTGTTCGCTCGTTTGTTCGGTCAGAAGGGATGAGCAGGCGTTCCCTGGATCTGCGGGGAACGCCCTGTCCGGTGAATTTCATTCGCTGCAAGCTCACCCTCGAGCAGATGAACAGCGGTGACTGCCTGGAGGTCTGTCTCGATCGAGGTGAGCCTGAGGCCATGGTCCTTCCCGGTCTGAGGGATGCAGGTCATCGTGTGGAGTGCACTGATCAAACGCCGGATGCCGTCACCATCGAGGTGATCTGCGGTGGCTGACACCGCTCGTTCGGTGGCATCCGGGATGGTGGTGGCGCTCCAGGCCAACTATCTGGAGGTTGAGCTGGATGTCGCACCTGATGGATGCCCAGGGCGGCTGCTCTGCACCCGCCGCACCCGGCTCAGCCATCGGGGTGAAGCCGTTTATGTGGGCGATCGGGTTCGCGTGGAGGCGATTGATCCAGGCCAGGGGCGTGCCGTGGTGGCCGAGGTCGAGCCACGCCACAGCTTTCTCACACGCCCACCTGTGGCCAACGTCTCCTTGGTGGCTGTGGTGTTGGCGGTGGAACAGCCCAGCTTTGACCCTGATCAGGCCAGTCGCTTCCTGTTGACGGCGGAACGGACCGGGCTGGAGGTGATCCTGCTGCTCACCAAGACAGACCTCCTCTCAGCTGCAGCGCTCGAGCGGCTTGTCACCCGGTTGCAGGGGTGGGGCTATGACCCGCTGGCGTTCTCCAGTGCAGCCGGAACGGGCATTGATGCTTTACGGCAGCGTTTGGCTGGTGCGCAGCTGTCGGTGCTGTGTGGGCCTTCTGGGGTGGGCAAGAGCAGTCTGCTGAACCAGTTGTGTCCTGACCTTCAACTGCGCACGGCTGCGGTGTCCGGTCGGCTGCAGCGCGGGCGCCACACCACCCGCCACGTGGAGCTGTTTCCCCTGGGACCCAGCGCAAGGGTGGCTGACACCCCCGGCTTCAACCGCCCCGATCTTCCTGAGGATCCCCAGGAATTGGGGGTCCTTTTTCCGGAGCTGCGGAAACAACTCGATCCCTGGCCCTGTCGCTTCCGCGACTGCCTGCATCGCGGTGAGCCCGGTTGCGGTGTGTCCACTGACTGGGAACGCTATTCCCTGTACGAGGCCGCGTTGATCGAGCAGAGCAGCCTCAGCCGCCCATCCCGGGGAGGTTGAGATTCAGGCCACCGGTGAGTTCTTCCATCCGGCCCTTCATCGTGGCGGTGGATTGCTCATAGGCCGCCTGCAGGGCTTCCAGGGTGGCCGTTTCGCTGGCCTGTTGTCCCTCCTGCAGCAGGGCTGGGTCCAGTCGCACCCGCAGGGGTTGCTGGTTGCCCGACAGCCAAACGCTGGCACGACCATCGCTGCTCTTGCCTTCGATCTCCATCCCGTCCAGTTCGTCCTGCAGGGCCTGAGCGTTCTGTTGAATCTCCTGGGCCTTCTTGAAGGCTTCGGTGAGCTGGCCGAAATTGGGGAGTCCGAACCCTGCCATGGCGATCCTGTGGGAGCCGGAAGGTTAAGCCGCCGAAGCGAATCCCAGCCGCTTCACTTCAGTGTGCAGACGGATTCCGTGTTTGGCCTCGATGCGGTCCTGCACCAGGTGGATCAACTGGGCGATGTCCTTCGCCTGGGCATCACCGGTGTTGACGATGAAATTGGCATGCACGGTTGAGATTTCGGCGCCGCCGATCCGGGTTCCTTTCAGCCCCTGCTCTTCGATCAGCCGTCCGGCCTTGAGCGGTTCGGGATTGCGGAAGACACTGCCGCAGCTGGGTTGTTGATAAGGCTGCGTCGTGGTGCGGTGACTGAGGTTCGCAGTGGTGACCCGCTTCAGTTCATCCGGATCGTGACCGGGCTGCAAGCGGAACCGTGCCGACAACACCACGAGGTTGTCCTCTTGAAGACGGCTGTGCCGGTAGGCGAAGTCCAGTTGATGCCGCTGCAGCTCGAAGCAGTTGCCCCCCTCCAGGGGCACGACCCGCACCGACTCCAACCATTCCGCTGTGCAGCCTCCCTGGGCTCCGGCATTCATCACAGCCGCACCGCCAGCGGTTCCCGGGATGCCAATCGACCACTCTAGACCATGCAATCCAGCGCGTGCAGCGCGTCTTGCCAGTGATGGGATTGGTTCGCCGGCAAGCACCTCCACTGTCCCCGTGGTGGCATCCAGCTGTAGCCCCTGAAGTTTGCGCAGACAGAGCGAGAGTCCTGGCAGGCCGTCATCGTGAATCAGCAGGTTCGACCCAGCGCCGATCACGCGGCAGGGCATGCCCTGGTGAGCAGCCCATTCGATCCAGGCCTGGGTTTCGTCAAGGCTGGCGGGTTCCGCCAGCCATTCGGCCGCTCCTCCCACCCGCCAGGTGGTGTAGTCCGCCAGCTTGACTCCGCCCTGGGGCAGGCGGGCATCGCACTGGGTCATGACGTCAGCCTTGACCACAGTCCATTCACGTCGCCAGCACCCATGGCCAGAACAAGATCGTTCTCGAGGCTGTGCTGAATCACCAGCTCGGTGAGTTGATCGAGGTTTTCTGCGACGGCGATCTCCAGATCCGGTTTCAGCTTGCGCACCCGATCCGCCAGGGCGTTGCTGCTGATGCCCTGCAGCGGTTGCTCTCCTGCGGGATAGACGGGAGCCAGCAGCAGCAGATCACAGTTCTGCAGGGCTTTGGCGAAGCCATCGAGGAACTGCCTGGTGCGGCTGTAGCGGTGCGGCTGGAACACCGCCAGCAGCCGCTGTGGTGCTGAGGGGAGTGGACTGCGGCCACTGCGCACCATCAGGCGTGCCATCTCCAGGGTTGCCTGCACCTCACTGGGATGGTGGGCGTAGTCATCAACGATGTGACGACCCTTCCAGGTGCCCCGAAGGTCAAAGCGGCGGCCCGGTGCCTTCAGGCCAGCGAGGCCCTCTACCAACTGGTTGAAGGGGAGCCCTTCCATCCGGCAGGCAGCCAAGGCGCCTGTCGCATTGCTCAGGTTGTGCAGCCCAGCCATCGGCAGGGTGAAGTCGCCGACGGGCTGGCCGGCTTCATAGAAACGGGCGACGCAGCGATCACCGTCCAGGCTTAAGGGCAGGGCGGCGAAGTCAACAGATTCGTCGCTTTGGTTGGACCACCAGGCCGTTGGCTGGAAGTGTTCCTGCAGGATCGGGCAGTCGTGATTGGCCAGCACGCGATCGCAACCCCCCGCGAAGCGTTGCAGGGTGGAGATCAGGTCGTCGAGGCAGGAGTAGTGATCGGTGTGATCCAGCTCCAGGTTGGTGATCACCCCCAGGCTGGGGCTGAACTTCACCAGGGACCCGTCGGATTCATCCGCCTCGGCCACAAGCAGCTTCCCCTGGCCGGAATGGCCATTGCTGCCGAGGCTGGGGACGATGCCTCCAATCACAGCGGTTGGGTCCTGATCGGCCTCCAGCAGCAAGGTGGTGATCAAGGTGCTGGTGGTGGTCTTGCCGTGGCTGCCGGCGACTGCAATGGAGGGTTGCTGCTCGATCAGAGCCGCCAGGAGATCGGAGCGATGCCAGATCTCCAGCCCTTGCTGTCGGGCCCGCTGCAGTTCCGGATTGCTTTCGGGGATGGCTGTGCTGATCACCACAACCGGTGAGTCAGCGGCTGTTCTTCCCGTGACGGCGTCAATGCAGGTGGCGTCCTGCTGACGGAAGACCTTCACCCCAAGGGTCTTCAGTTGTTGTGTTGTCGCATTGTCACGCGGGTCTGAGCCGCTGACCGAGTGACCGCGGTCGACGAGAATCCGGGCCAAAGCCGACATACCAATTCCGCCGACACCGATGAAGTGGACTGGTGTCTGACGGTCGAGCAGGCGCGGCAACGGAGGGTTTCGGTCTGGTGAAAGATAAGTCAGTCGCAGCTGCTTGTCTGCCGTGCTGAGGGCCGGATCGAGCTGATTGAAGCGGGGTGGATCAAGGTATTTCTGCTGATTTCTGTATGATCGGCGGCCAAAACCCTTGCGCGGCTTTGCCGCTTCTGCCATGACCCTGCGCGTTGCGATCAATGGATTCGGCCGGATCGGTCGCAATGTTCTGCGGGGATGGATCAGCCGTGGCGCTGACACCGGCCTGGAAATCGTGGGGATGAACTCCACCTCCGACCCCGCCACCAGCGCTCACCTGCTGACCTACGACTCCATCCTTGGACGTCTTGATCCCTCGGTGGACATCAAGACCACGGACAGCTCAATGTTCGTCAACGGTAAGGAGATCAAGTTCTTCGCCGACCGCAATCCCCTCAACTGCCCCTGGAAGGAGTGGGGTGTTGACCTGGTGATCGAGTCCACCGGTGTGTTCAACACCGATGAGAAGGCCAGCATGCACATCCAGGCTGGCGCCAAGAAGGTGATCCTCACCGCCCCTGGCAAGGGTGATCGCGTCGGCACTTTCGTTGTGGGCGTCAACGACGACCAGTACCGCCACGAGGACTGGGACATCCTCAGCAACGCCAGCTGCACCACCAACTGCTTGGCCCCGATCGTCAAGGTTTTGGACCAGAACTTCGGCCTTGACTGGGGTCTGATGACCACCATCCACAGCTACACCGGCGACCAGCGGATCTTGGATAACAGCCACCGCGACCTGCGCCGTGCCCGTGCTGCAGCTCTGAACATGGTTCCCACCACCACCGGTGCAGCCAAGGCCGTGGCTCTGGTTTACCCCGAGGTGAAGGGCAAGCTCACCGGCTTCGCCATGCGCGTTCCCACCCCGAACGTCTCCGCTGTTGACCTCACCTTCGGTCCCTCTCGCGCCGCCAGCGTTGACGACATCAAGGCCGCCATAAAGTCGGCTTCCGAGAACGGCATGAAGGGGATCATCAAGTACGGCGATCTGCCCCTGGTGTCCACCGACTACGCCGGCACCAACGAGTCCACCATCTTTGACGCCGACCTCACCTACGCCATGGGTGACAAGGCTGTGAAGATCCTGGCCTGGTACGACAACGAGTGGGGCTACAGCCAGCGTGTTGTTGACCTCGCCGAGGTGGTGGCCAAGAACTGGAAGTGATCGCCAGTTTATTGCTTTTTGATCCCTCCCGATCTGGGAGGGATTTTTTTTGTCAGGTACGGTCGCTTAGCGGGTCGTTCAGGGCTGCTTAGGACTGGCCGAAGTGATCAAATCCTCTGGTGTCCACTGGTTCGTGGTTGTGGGCCCAGCGGATGACGCCCGCTTCAGCATTGATCTGGCCGACGCGCTTGCTTTCGGAGACGCATCGCTGCCACACATCGGCCCAGGCCTCCGGAAGGCTCAGCACCAACTCAAAGTCCTCTCCTCCGGCGAGGCACCAATCCGTCCATGGAGCGCCCTCAGGCCAGCCTTCGGCCGTAGGAAGCTGGTCGTGCCGCAGCACCGCTCCGCAGCCGCTGCTGCTGCAGAGACCTGCAACGGCAGAAAGCAGTCCGTCGCTGCTGTCGGTTCCCCCAGCCCGCCAGGGCAGATGCTTCGGTTTGCAGGCCAGCAGCTGTTGGACGTCCTTCAGCCGTGGTGTCGGGCGTTGGTGGCGTGTGACCGCCTGATCCCGCAGGGTTGAGCACAAAGCGATGTCACGCACCCTTGGGTCGTCCTGCAGGAGGGCGAGGCCTAGTCGGCTGAGCCCATGGGGCCCACTTGTGACCAGCACATCGCCAGGGCGGGCTGCGTTGCGATGCAGACGAAGGGGACCGAGACGACCGAGTGCCGTGATCGAGAGCAGTCTCTGCTCTCCTTTGGAGCAGTCACCTCCCAGCAGAACGCCGCCGTACTCCTCCAAGGCGGCACTGATGCCTTGATACACCCCGTCCACCCAGTCCCAACGGGTGTGGCTTGGAGCGACCAGGGCCACGGTGATTCCATCGATGTCGACGGCACCACTGGCGGCCAAATCGGATAGGTTGGCGGCAACGGCGCGCCAGCCCACGTCTACGGCCGTTGTGGTGGCATCGCTGAAATGGATGCCATCCACCAGAACGTCGGTGTTAACCAGCAGTGGTCGGGCGTCGGCGGCCAGGGCTGCAGTGTCGTCACTGAGTTGATCGGGCGGAGCGAAGTGAGCCAGCCGCCTGAGCAGCTCCGCTTCAGTCAGCTCCGCCAGGGTTTGGCTCATGCGTGGGCTTTGAGCTGCTCCGCTCCGTTAACCACCTTCACGGCGGTGATCCGGTCATCGACGCCCAATTCCTCCAGAACATCGAATCCATCCACCACGTAGCCGAAGGCTGCATTGCGGCCATCCACGAGGTTCAGACCAGCCGGGGTGAGCTCCGCCTCGTAGAGAAACATGAAGAACTGCGAGGATCCGTCGTCGAGGGCCTGGTCTGAATGGGCCCAGCCAAGGGTGCCCAGGGTCGCGAACGGAAGGGTTGGTGTGGCCATGAACAGGCCCACGTCTTCAAAGGTTTCGTTGTAAATCGTGTCGTCTTCGCCTGGCACACGTATCTCCAGAGGCACATGGCGCTCCTGCTTGGTCTTTGGATCCACGTAGCCGATCTCCGGCCCTTCCGGATCACCGCTCTGGAGCACGTAGAAGTCCTCGGCCCGGATGAAGGGCAGTCCGTCATAGAAGCCCTTGAGGGCGAGATCCACGAAGGCACCTGCGGTGAGTGGAGCGTTGTAGCCATCCACCACGGTGGTCAATTCCCCCTGGGTGGTGCTCACGCTGAGGGTGGCTCGTCCCTGCAGCCTCGGCAGGGCGTCGAATTCTGCGGGGATCTCCCGTTCAAAGCCGTCGGGCACCAGCAGGGCCTCCACATCACCGATGTAGCGCAGCGTCCGGCGTCGATCGGCGATGAAGCCTGGTTTGTCAATGGCTTTGACCTTCTCTTTGAGGTCTTCAAGGCCCTGATCCACGCTCTCAAACAGTGCTTCAGCGGTACCGCGCTTGGCTTCAGGGACCGCGTTCAGGATGGTGTCGCGGCGGGTGTTGAGCAGCGATTCAGTGCGCGACACCGTCTTGCCGAGGGCTGTCCAGCGTTTGGCCCGCAGATCGTCACTGGTGAGTTCCAGCCGATGCTGCAGTTCGCGGATGTCGTCCTGATCGAAGGGAAGCGCGTCCCGAAGAATCGCGGCAGGGTCCTTAACAGCATTGCCCTGGGGCAATGCGGCCCAGGCAGGGGCGGCGATTGTGATCAGAGCAAAGCTGATCAGAACAGCAAGGACGGCGTTCAAACGCTGATGGACCAAGGGGGAACCCCAGTGCTGACGGGACTTTGGCACAGCCGTATAGTCCGTTGATCCGTTCGGTGGGAATGATCTCCAGTAACGACTTCCGCACCGGCACCACGATTGAGATCGATGGGGCCGTTTGGCGCGTTGTCGAGTTCTTGCACGTCAAGCCCGGCAAGGGATCTGCCTTCGTGCGCACCAAGCTCAAGGCGGTGAAATCCGGCAACGTGGTGGAGAAAACCTTCCGCGCCGGGGAGATGCTTCCCCAGGCGATGTTGGAGAAGTCCTCGCTTCAGCACACCTACATGGAAGGTGAGGACTACGTCTTCATGGACATGGCCACCTATGAGGAGACACGCCTCAGCGCAGACCAGATCGGTGAGAGCCGCAAATATCTCAAGGAGGGCATGGAGGTGAACGTGGTGTCCTGGAACGACACCCCCCTCGAGGTTGAACTGCCCAACTCCGTGGTTCTGGAGATCAAAGAAACCGATCCTGGCGTCAAAGGCGATACCGCCACCGGTGGCACGAAGCCCGCCATTCTTGAAACCGGTGCACAAGTGATGGTGCCGCTCTTCCTTTCTGTGGGAGAAAAGATCAAAGTGGACACCCGCAACGACAGCTACCTCGGGCGCGAAAACGGATGAGCATGCAGCTGGATCACGAACAACTGCACCGCCTGTTGGAGGCGCTCGGGGAGAGCGATATCCAAGAGTTCCGGCTGGAAGGGGATGACTTCCGTCTGGAAATCCGTCGCAACCTGCCGGCTCAGGCCGTCATGGCCCCGGTCATGCCCGCCCCTGTTGCTGCTGCTGCTGCTGCACCAGCGCCAGTTGCGTCCGCCGAGCCCGCAGCTGCGCCGCCTGCATCCACCGCAACCCGCAGTGACCTGCTCGAAGTCACCGCTCCCATGGTGGGCACGTTCTACCGCGCTCCCGCTCCGGGTGAACCCGCTTTTGTTGAGGTGGGCAGTCGGATCAACGTCGGCCAGACCGTCTGCATCCTTGAGGCCATGAAGCTGATGAATGAGCTGGAGTCTGAGGTTGGCGGTGAAGTGGTGGAGATCCTGGTGGACAACGGCACCCCCGTTGAATTCGGTCAGGTGCTGATGCGGGTCAAGCCGGCCTGAGTCAGCTCAGGTCCCAGGCGGCCTGAATGGCTGCCGTTGTGCTTTCAGGGCTGGCGATGCCTTGGGCTGCAATGTCGAAGGCGGTGCCATGGTCGGGGGACGTGCGCAGGAACGGCAGTTCCAAGGTGGTGTTCACCGCAGCGTCGAAGGCCAGCAGCTTCACGGGAATGAGTCCCTGGTCGTGATACAAGGCCAGGATCCCGTCGGGCCCTGCCTGGTTTGGCATCTGCCAAGCGCGAGCAGCGCTGATCCAGCAGGTGTCGGGAGGAACGGGTCCCTCCAGCTGCACCTGAGGATGCTCCTTCCGCCATTGATCCAGCAGCGGCAGCAGCCATTCGGCTTCTTCGTGGCCCAGTTGACCGGCTTCACCGGCATGGGGATTCAGGCCGGCAATGCGCAGATGGGGTGTGCTCGTGAAGCGTCGACAGAACTCCTCCAGCACGTTCAGTTTGTGGTGCACCAGCTCTGGGGTCAGCGCCTCAGGGATCTGGTTGAGGGGGATGTGGGTGGTGGCCAGCAAGGTGTTCAGGCGCCAGCCGCTGGTTGGAGAGACGGCGGTGAACAGCATTGAGGAGTGCTGGCGTCCAGCCAACTCAGCCAGCCGTTCGGTCTGCCCGGGATAGCGATGGCCGGCCGCATGCCAGAGGTGTTTGGCAATGGGGGCGGTGACCAGGGCGCGGGACCCTCGTTCCTGCAGCAGTTCCACGGCGCGGGTGAGCCAGCGAAACCCCGCATCGGCCCCTCCGGTGGTGGGTTGTCCTGGCTGAACGCCCGCTTCCAGCGGATGGTCGTCAATTCTGAGGGCTGCAGGGTCGGCAAGGGGGTGGCTCGTTTGCCGCTGCAGTCGCGCGTGGGTGCTGATCAACGTGCGTCGACAACCCACCAGCAGGGGTTGGAGCGCGGGGGGGAGCGTGGGTGAGGCGAGGGCCTTCAGCACCACTTCCATGCCGATGCCTGCGGGATCGCCGAGAGCGATCACCAGCTCGTGCCTAGGGTTCGTTGAATCGTGGGGGCCCATCGCTGTGCTGCGCTTGCTGCTGCTGGGGTGTCTGTTGGTGGGATTGGCCGCTGGTTTGAGCAATGGCTGGATCGAACTGCACCTCTCCCGTTTTCTTGAGGATGTGGGGCTTTCCCTGCCTGAGGAAGGCGAGGGCTTCGATTTCAACCGTTGGCTGATCGAGGGGGAGAACCCAGGTCAAGCGAATTGAGTTTGTCCTGGTTCAGGCAATCCTGCAGCCCGACGCGGTAGTTCGGGTGCAGCAATGCATAACCGAGCTCTTGACAGAGCTTGTGGTTGCTGACGCGGCGGTTCTCGCTCCAGAACGACTGAGCCATTGGACTCATGCTCTCCACGATCTGGTCGAACGGTTTGAGCGGTGGCAGAGCACAACCCAATAGGTCTGCCGCATGTCGCATCAGTTCGGCGGTGGGAGCCGGGAGGTCATCCACCACATTCACGATGCTCCCATTTCCTGGGCTTGCTGGAACACCTTGTTCAGCGCGATGCATGAGGTGCCAGCAGGCCCCTGCGATGTCTTCCACATGGATGCGGCAGAACACCTGGCCGGGCTTGTCGATCAAGCGGGCACGCCCTTGCTCTAAGCCGTTGAGCACTGATCGGCCCGGGCCATAGATGCCTGGCAGACGCAGAATCTGGATCGGCAGACCCGAGCGCAACCAAGCTTGTTCGCAGTTCAAGCGGCGCATGCTGCGGTCCAGCGCCGGCGCCGGGTCGTCATGCTCCGACACCCAACCGCCCTGACGATCGCCGTAAACCCCTGTGGTGGAGAGATAGCCCGCCCAGCGCAGCGGCAGGTTTCCGAGCGTTGGCAGCAGCTTCAACAAAACTGGATCGTTGCCGTCGCGATCCGGTGGGATGGTGGACAGCAGATGGGTGATGCCTTCGAGGGAAGCAGGGTCGAGCTGGTCCTGACCGTTGCTGTCGAAGAGCAGATCAGCCTCGGCAGAGTCGAGGGAACGCCGGGTGCAGAGCACCGGTGTTCCCAGGGCTCGGGCCAGGCCGGCCAGACAACGTCCGCTGTATCCGCCGCCCAGCACCAGCAGCTTGCTGTCAGCCGACAGCGGCCGTGACCGCTTGACAAGATCGGCGAGCATCAGTACACCTGTATTAGATCAAATGTACTGTTGTGACGTCGTCGTCTCTCCATCGCTCCCGCTCCAGACCCATTGTGCTCCGGGCCATCCTGACGGCTGCCCTGCTCGCCGGTGCTGTGGTGCTGGCGCCTGAAGACCCTGGCGTTCAGGCCTCCATCTGCCAACGTCACCACTCCTCGGATGTCTGCAGGGTTTGGTGAGCCTCAGGCAGCCTGAGCTGCAATTGAGAAATCGTGCGGCTCGTTGATGGGCTGTTCCGGTTGGGCCCACTGCAGCAGGCGAACGGCGAGTCGCAGGTCGCCATCCATCCAGGCTCGAATAGCCATGGCGCGGCGTGGGTCATAAAAGCGCTGTCGCCGATACCAGTCGAAAACGTCGGAGTCAGATTTGCGGCCGTTGCAAGACAAGCAGGCCGGGACACAGTTTTCAGTAACGCTTGAACCCCCTTTGGCTTGGGGGTGAATGTGATCAATTGATTCGGAAGGTTTGCCGCAGTAAATGCAACTTTGGCCGGTGAAAGTGTGAAGAGACTGTCGCCATCTTCGGACGCGCAATTTGGGACAGAGTTCGTCGAGAAAAACCGCGTCCTTGCTATGCATCCGAGTGAATCGGTTGGGGTGATTCTGCCTTGAACGAAAAGCTCGTCAATGTGTCGAGCGCTGCATTTTCGACAATTTTTTGACCTGCGATGTGAATCTTGATCTCAATGCTTGCGCGCTGATCTGAGTTCACTAAGGTAATTGTTTGTGGGGGCCTGTTGGTGCCGTCAAAACCCACAATGACCTGTTGCTTGGATCTCTCTCCGGCAGGACTGGTCCGGGTGGTCAGCCCGTTTGATGCGGTAACCCAGTCCCAGTTGCGTCGGATCAAGCCCAGGGGGCGTTGGATCGGCCCCGGCCATGGCTGGGATTTCCCCTTGGCCGCAGCCGGTGCACTTCAGCAGACCCTCGGGCGTCGTTTTCCTGTCACCGCTGCTTTGCAGCAGTGGCTTGATTGGTGCCAGCACCCCCTGCCACCGCTGCCGCCGCATCGGACCCTTGTAGCCGCAGCAGATCTTGACGAAGCCCTGCAGGATGGTCGCCGACCTCTGCGCCATCAACGCTCCGGGGTCCGTTGGCTTTTGGCCCGTCGCGGCGCCGTTCTGGCCGATGAGATGGGGCTGGGGAAGACCCTCACAGCCCTCTTGGCGGCCCGTGCCCTGATGCGCTGCGCTGAGGTGCGGTTGCTGGTGGTGGCTCCCGTCGGCCTCCACCCTCACTGGCGCCGGGAATCAGAGGCCCTTGGCGTTGAGCTGGAGTTGGTCAGCTGGGCTCGCCTGCCCGACACCCTGCCGCCTGCGGGAACGCTACTGGTGGTGGATGAGGCGCATTACGCCCAGTCGCTTCAGGCGCAGCGCACGGCTGCCTTGCTGCGTCTGGCCCGTCATCCCCGCCTACGGGCGATCTGGATGCTTACGGGAACCCCAATGAAGAACGGTCGCCCGTCCCAGTTGTATCCCCTGCTTGCGGCCATGGACCATCCGATTGCGCGGGATCAACGCCAGTTCGAGGAGCGCTACTGCCAGGGGCACTGGCGGGAGGGTCGAACCGGCAAACGCTGGCAGGCTTCCGGGGCGAGTCAGCTGGAGGAGCTGCGGCGCTTGAGTCGACCGTTGATCCTGCATCGCCGCAAGCAGCAGGTGGTGGATCTTCCTCCCAAGCAGCGACGTCTACACCCCGTGATGCTGTCGGAGGCTGAGCTCACAGGTTTCGACCATCGTGTCGAGCTGGTGCTGGATGACTACCGGCGTCGGGCCCGTCTCGGAGAGGTGCGACGGGATGCTGAGCACCTGGCTCTGCTCACCTCCATGCGTCAGATCGCTGCGGAATTCAAATTGCCGGCGGCCCAGCAGCTGGTGGAGTCACTCCGCCGGCAAGGCGAGGCGGTGGTGCTGTTCAGTGGCTTTGTTGCCCCGTTGCACTTGTTGCAGCAAACCCTCGGCGGCGAGTTGTTAACCGGTCGCCAGCGCCCAGCTGAACGTCAGGAGAGTGTGGATCGGTTTCAGCAGGGTCAGAACGATTGTCTGTTGGCCACCTTCGGCACCGGTGCCCTTGGCTTCACCCTGCACCGGGCCCGTCATGTGGTGTTGCTGGAACGCCCCTGGACGCCAGGCGACCTCGACCAAGCTGAAGATCGCTGTCATCGTCTTGGCATGGGGGACGGTCTGACCTGTCATTGGCTGCAGCTCGGCGCAGCGGATCAGCTGGTGGATGGTTTGTTGGCGAGCAAGGCGGAACGGATCGAGGTGTTGCTGGGCCCCCGGCGCTTCTCGCTGCAACGTCAGTCACTCTCCGCCATGGTGGGGGATTGTTTGCAGGTGCTCTGACGAACCTGGAGTTCGTGCTGCAGCATCGGGTCGACGGGTTGTTTCGACTGCTTCAGCAACGAAAGTGCCACCTCGACGTCCTCACAGGCTTTGGCTTGATCGCCGCGCAGGGTCAAGACAAGGGCTCGGTCGCGGTGCAGATCGGCCTGATTCGGCGTCTGCTCGATGGCCTCATCGCAGCTTTCAACCAGCAGCTCCAGGTCACGCATCCGGAAGTCGCCGAGGCAACTGGAGACGAGTGGCGTTGATGTGTTGGTAGTTGTCGGGGACTGCTTGCTTTGGCAGCCAGCCATCAACACGGCACCCAGGAGAGTTAGCCCCAGAAGCTTTGGCGTCTCAGTAGCTGTAACGCGTGGTGTCGTCAGTGCTTTCGATGGTGCTTTCGGAGATGGTTGAGGACTTTCCAAGGGTGGCAGCTGTGGCTGGTTGGGTGTTTCCGCCGAACAGATCACCAAGGAACTGGCCACAGTCGGGGAAATTGCCGGGGTCGTTGACGACGGCTTCCGTAATCATCACCGAGGCATGTTCCGGGGATGTTTTGAACATGCTCCTGCCCTGGCGCTTGATCACGGCGTAGGCGGCATTCCAGCTCACCTTGTGGTTGTTGCCGCTGGATCGCAAATAGCAATAGATCTTGGCTCCCTTGTCTTCAGTGGGTTCGGCCGCTTGCAGGGCTGGCGTAACGCTGCTGAAAGCGCCGATCAGGGCCGCGGCGGAGAGAACCAGCGATGACCTGATGGGACCCATGACGTCAGTTGTGGAGTGGCCCCCAAGGTATCGATCAGCTTCCGGCTGTCGAGGGCACGATCAGTCGTACCACCAACGGCAGCACCAGCAGCACGGTGATCAGCCGCACGGCATGGAGGGCGGCCACCGCGGCACCAACACCGAATTCGGCACCGACAAGGCTCATGCCACTGATGCCTCCTGGGGCAGCACCAAGCAAGGCCACGATGGGATCGATGCCGAGCAGTCGGCTGGTCCAGAGGCCGACGACGAGTCCTGTCAGTACCAGGGCCAGGGTGATCAGAACCGCAGGCTTCCAGAGAACTTGCAGTTGTTCCAAGGATGCTCGCGTCAGGCCGGTTCCGATCACAGTCCCAATGCCGATCTCAAGAACCGTGCGCGTTCCCTGTGGCCAGGTGGCTGGTTCCAACTGGCCACTCATGCTGACGATGCCAGCACCCAAGAGAGCTCCAGCCAGAGGTGCGGCGGGGATGCCGCTGAACAGAGCCAGCAGTCCGATGGCGGTTCCCGCCAACAGGTAGAGCGCCAGCGTTGCCAAGGAAGGCATCTGTCTCGATTGCGTCATGTCTGCTTGATCTTGAGACAGCGGCGCTCCTGTGTTGTTATCAGCGCAACCACCAGCTTTTCGGTGATGACGTCCTCCGTGTCCTTTCGGATCACCCGCACTGCGGAAGATCTCGCGCAAACCATCACGGCTCTATCGCAGCGCTTGGTGAAACTGGAACAGCGTCAGGAAGCGCTTGAGCTCCAACTGCGCCAGCAGCAGAAGGATCTGAATGCTGTCCCCAACGAAGAGATCACCACCCTGGAGGGTGTTGAAGCTCTGTTGCGGGAAACGCGTGAGCTTTTGGACAGCACAGCTCCGATCACAGAGCCTGAAATGGCTGAAGACTCCTCTCAGCACGATTCCTGGGGTCAGGAGGCCGAAACGGAAGCGAGCTGCGATGTCGCGTAGGGGTGGCGCGCGGTGCCAAAATAAAAAGAAAGGTAACTATGGCGATCACCATCCCTGCCTCCAATGCATGTGCTTCTCGCACCCTGCATGGCATGACCATCTGGACCCGGTCAGGTTTCCTTGAAGGGGGGCATCAGCTCGAGAAGCTGGAGTTTGCGCTTGCTCTTGCTGAAGCCAAAGGCGATCAACGCCGCTGCTCTCAGTTGCGGGACCGGATTGCCGATCTGGGGGGCAACGCTGAAGAACCAGGAACCTGACCTGACTTCAAGCAATCGAACGGTTGTTGTTCAGCAGCTCCGAGTTTCGCGTCTGAGATGGTCTAAATATCAATTAGAGCTATTGTTTTGTTGAGAAAGGGATTCGAACGTTGGCCTTGACGCTTACGACAACAAAACAATCTGAGACGGCCGCTCAACATCGTCAGGATTATGAAACTGCAGCCCAAGCTTTATTTGCAAGTGCTCGTCAATGTGCAGAGGATGGCCGAATCAATGAAGCGGGTTCGTTGATCTTGCAGGCCTTGGGCCACGAGCGACGTGCTGGGTCTGCCAGACCTCAGGTTCTTCAGCTCGTCAAGTCTCGTTCTTGATGAAAACCTGAAATTTTCCAAGCGGGTGACCGGATTTGAACCGGCGACGTTCAGCTTGGGAAGCTGACATTCTACCACTGAATTACACCCGCAAAGGGGCGAGATCGCTCTCGCCACCTGTGTTTTAACCCAGAGCAGCCGAGGCTGCAGCGACACCTGCTCCCATGCTGCCTTTGTGCAGGCCGAGGGACTGAAGGGTGGCTTCAATCGCAGCGACTGCGGTCAGAACATCCCGGTCGCAGACATAGCCGAGATGGCCGATACGGAACACCTGCCCTTTCAGATGGTCTTGTCCTCCAGCCAGAAGAATGTCGAATTTCTCCTTCACGGCCTTGCGTAACTGTTCGGCGTCGATGCCTTCGGGAGCCACCGCGGTGATGGCCGGGCTGCCGTAACCCTCGGCGGCAAACAGAGGCAGGGCCATGGCCTTCATACCTGCCTGGGCGGCGGCGCGATGGCGGGCATGGCGGGCAAAAATCGCCTCCAGGCCTTCCTTCTGCATCATGTCCAGAGCAGCTTCCAGGCCGAAGTAGAGGTTCACTGCCGGTGTGAAGGGGTTGCTGTCCTTCGCCGCTGTTTTCCGGTAGGGGCCCAGATCCAGATAAAACTTGGGCAGATCGGAGCGCTCGTAGGCCTCCCAGGCCCGTGCGCTCATGGCCACAAAACTGAGGCCCGGCGGGAGCATGTAGCCCTTTTGTGCGCCTGAAGCCACCACATCCAGTCCCCAGGCGTCCATGGGCACGTTGGTGGCACCCAGGCTGGTGACGCAGTCCGCCAGGGTCAGCGCCGTGCCGTGGGTCTTCACGTGACGGGCAATGCTCTCCAGGTCATTGATCACCCCTGTCGAGGTTTCCGAGTGGGTAAGGATCACGGCCTTGATCGCTTTGGCGCTGTCGGCTTCCAATGCTGAGCGGAAGGCCTCCGGATCGAGGGGTTGGCCCCACTCCGCCTTGATCACCTCAACATCCAGTCCGTAGGCGCGGGCGACCTTGACCCAACGTTCGCCGAATTTGCCGTTGTCACCGCAGAGCACCTTCTCGCCGCGGCTGAGGGTGTTGATGATTCCCGCCTCCATGGCGGCGGTACCGCTGCCGGTGATCACCAGGACGTCGCTCGTCGTCTGGTGCAACCACTTGAGCTGTTCGGTGGTGCGCCGCACGATGGCCTGGAACTCCCCGCTGCGGTGGCCAATGGGGTGACGACCCATGGCCTTCAGTACCGTTTCCGGCACCGGGGTGGGGCCCGGAATCATCAGGGTGAGCTTGTCCTGCATGGCGCGGGGGATGCCAATCGGCGACTCTAGAAAACAGCTTGTCCGGTTCCATCGCCCCCTCCAGCCCTGGATTGACCCTGCCGGTGTGGGTGGCGGCGGCGGCGAAGGCAGCCCTGCAGGTGTTGCTTGATGAGCCGTTCAACGCTGAGCAGCAGTTGAATCAGGGATCGGATCGACCCTCTTTGCAGGTCCCGGTTTGTTCGGCAGCCCCCTTATCCGATGGCCAGGCTCTGGGGATCAGTCGCTGTGATCCAGGGCCAGGACTTGATCTGACGCGCGATCTTGAGGTCTGGGTGCGGGTGGCCTGGATCGCTACACCCCAGCCGGTGCTTGAGCTGCAGCCCGGAGAAGGTGTGGGCCGGCTCGGTCCCGAGGGAGACATCTGTCTCTCCGGTTTCGCCCGTGAGCTGCTGGAGCGCAATCTGCTTCCCCTGCTGCCTGCCGGTCGGGGCTTGATGGTGCAGCCAATTCTTCCGCGGGGCCGCTCCCTGGCCCAACGCACCAGTAATGCCGCCTTCGGCGTCGTGGATGGTTTGGCCTTGATTGGCACCCAGGCGGAGGTGCAGCGCAGCGCAGCGCCGGATCAGCTGCAGGAGGTGCTTGCCGAGCTGGAGGCACGCGCTGCGGATCCAGCGTTTCAGGGACGCCTCGTTCTGGTGATCGGTGAGAACGGCTTGGACCTGGCCCGTCAGCAAGGTTTGGGGCCTGTGCTCAAGGTGGGGAACTGGGTCGGACCGGTGCTGGTGGCCGCGGCGGAGGCTGGTGTCCGTGACCTGCTGCTGCTCGGTTACCACGGCAAATTGATCAAGTTGGCCGGCGGCATCTTTCACACCCATCACCACCTGGCCGATGGCCGTTTGGAGGTGCTGGTGGCGCTGGGGCTGGATGCCGGCCTGTCGACGGCTGAATTGCTGCAATGTCGCGGCGCTGCCTCAGTTGAGGAAGCCTTTCAGGCGCTGGATCCTGATCAAGCCAGGGCCCTCGGGCAGCATCTGGCGGCGATCGTGGAGCAGCGCAGCCATTCCTATTTGGCCCGCTACGGCGCCTGGTCGATGCGGATTGGTGCTGCCCTGTTCGACCGGAGCCGCACCCTGCGCTGGTGGGGACCTGAGGCGGAGAAGCGCTTCTTTACATTGAGGGATTGACGCTCGTCTGCGAGCGGTACCTCCCAGGATCGATGTCCCAGCCCTCGTCCGACACTCAGCGTCAGCCGGCCATCGTCATTCTTGATTTCGGCTCCCAGTATTCGGAACTGATTGCCCGACGGGTGCGCGAGACCGAGGTGTTTTCGGTGGTGCTCGGTTACAGCACTTCGGCGGAGGAGCTGCGACGCATGGCTCCGAAGGGAATCATCCTCAGCGGTGGCCCCAGCTCCGTGTATGCCGAACATGCGCCGCTCTGCGATCCCGGCATCTGGGATCTGGGCATTCCCGTGCTGGGGGTTTGCTACGGGATGCAGTTGATGGTGCAGCAGCTTGGTGGCGTTGTGGAAGCCGCCACGGGCAAGGCCGAATACGGCAAGGCGCCCCTGGAAGTGGATGACCCAACGGACCTGCTCACCAACGTCGACAACGGCTCGACGATGTGGATGAGCCATGGCGACTCGGTGAAGGCCCTCCCCGAGGGGTTTGTGCGCTTGGCCCACACCGCCAACACCCCGGAAGCGGCGGTGGCGCACCTGCAACGCAAGCTCTACGGCGTGCAGTTTCACCCCGAGGTGGTGCATTCCACCTGCGGCATGGCCCTGATCCGCAATTTCGTGTATCACGTTTGCGGTTGTGACCCGGATTGGACCACCGCGGCATTCATCGATGAAGCCGTTGCCCTGGTTCGGGAGCAGGTGGGCGACAAACGCGTCCTGCTGGCCCTCTCCGGCGGTGTGGATTCATCCACTCTCGCCTTTCTGCTGAAAAAGGCGATCGGTGATCAGCTCACCTGCATGTTCATCGATCAGGGCTTCATGCGGAAGGGCGAGCCTGAGTTCCTGATGGACTTCTTCGATCGGAAGTTCAACATCCATGTGGAGTACATCAATGCGCGCCAGCGGTTCATCGGCAAGCTGGAGGGCATCACCGATCCGGAGGAGAAGCGCAAGATCATCGGCACCGAGTTCATCAGGGTGTTCGAAGAGGAGAGCAAGCGCCTCGGACCCTTTGATTACCTGGCCCAGGGAACGCTTTACCCCGATGTGATCGAAAGTGCCGGCACCAACGTTGATCCGAAGACGGGTGAACGGGTTGCCGTGAAGATCAAGAGCCACCACAACGTGGGCGGCCTGCCCAAGGATCTTCAGTTCAAGCTGGTGGAGCCCCTTCGCAAGCTGTTCAAGGACGAAGTGCGCAAGGTGGGCCGCAGCCTCGGTCTGCCCGAGGAAATTGTGCGCCGCCATCCCTTCCCGGGGCCTGGTCTAGCCATACGGATCCTGGGTGAAGTCACCGACGAAAAGCTGGATTGTCTGCGTGATGCCGACTTGATCGTTCGCCAGGAAATCAAGGAGGCAGGGCTGTATCACGACATCTGGCAGGCCTTTGCAGTGCTGCTGCCGGTGCGTTCCGTTGGGGTGATGGGCGACAAGCGCACCTATGCTTGGCCGATCGTGCTGCGCTGTGTGTCCAGTGAGGACGGGATGACCGCCGATTGGTCCCGCCTCCCCTACGACCTGATGGAGACCATCTCCAATCGGATCGTGAATGAGGTGAAGGGGGTGAACCGGGTGGTGCTCGACATCACCAGCAAGCCTCCCGGCACGATTGAGTGGGAATAGTTAGCTTCAAACTATGAATAGAGGTAAAATAGGTTATTATTAATAATAGATTACTTGTCCTGCCGAAAAGCTGTGGAAAGTTGTTTTCCTTCTGATCAGTTTTCCGCTTCTGCTTACAGAGCCAGTAGCGCTGATCTCGAAAGTTTTTCGGACGAAGAATTAATTAAGCATTATGATAGTTACGGGAAAAAAGAAAACAGAGTTTCAACTTCTATCTCCAGTAAGAGAGATTTTTTGAGTCTTCTGCAGGGCAAAAAAAATCTGCTTGAAATCGGCGTATTTGATAATCCAACTCTCGATTTTATTGCTGATTCCGAAGAATCAGTTGTGATACATTACGCTGATTTTTTGAGTCGCGATGAATTAATTGCTAGAGCAAGTGATGTAGGAAGAAATCCCCAGAATGTTCCCGAAATTAAATGGATTCTGTCTGATGGTTATGATCAGATAGATGTTCTGTACGATGCAGTAGTTTCGCATCACTGTGTCGAGCATCAGCCCGATTTGATTGCTCATTTACTTAAAATAACATCCATTTTGAGTCCTGGTGGTTGGTATTTCTTTTCGGTGCCACACAAATATCGTTGTTTTGACTTCTTTATATCAGAGTCAACGATAGTTGACGTAATTGCCGCATATTATTTGAAGTATGAAAAGCCGTCTTTTAAGTCTATTCTTGAGCACCGTGTCTTTACCTCGCATACTTATCAGGATGGGGTAAATCCTTTTGATTCCCTGCAGCCTTCCATGAGAAAGCGGATCGAATCGGCTTTTGATGAATTTTCTAGTAATGAATATGTTGATGTTCACTGTTGGCAGTTCACTCCAGAAAGCATGAGAAAGATTTTAAGTCAGCTGGCCGCTTTCGATTTCATTCCAAACATCAATGAATTGAAGGTATACCCTAACTTTGACGAGTTTTATGTCGCGATTTCTTTTGAATAAATCAGCTTTTTTAGAGTTTCGTAACAGAATTGTCGCTGATTCTGTTGGAGCTTAAGTCTTAAATTTGTGCTTTTGTAGACGATTTAAAGCTGCCTTTAAAGGGCTCTAAGTTGTGTTCCGGGTGTCATTATTAAGGCTTAGGAATTTTCCTTGCTTTGCATATTTTTTGTATTCGGTGTTAACACTTCGCTTCGGTGCATAGTGCAATAGGGGCTTATCGATTTTTTTGGAGTAAGGGGGTGTTGGCTTTGTTGAAAGGTATTCCATGTTTGGGTGGGATTAGTCTCAAATCCAGGCTGATCCACGGCTGGCGACGGCCCCGCATCACCGATACCTTGGGCCACCGGCCTTTGGGATATGACGGCGACACAACAGCAGGATTTTCAGCTGCAGCGCCGGTTGCAGCAGGACAGCATTCAGCTGCGTGGACGCACGATCTATCTGAACCCCTTTCTTTACTGGCGGCGGTTCGACAGCAACACCGATCGCTGGCTGCGGGAGCCCGGTCAGCTGACGGAGGATCAGATCACGGCCAATCGCAGCCGGTTTTACCCCGAACTTGACTGGGGCCAGCTGGATGATCACGCCACCGCTGTCCACGATGGCGCTGTGGAGATGTTCCTTAAGAGTCTGGAGCTGATCAGCACCTTCCATCCCGAGCTGGGCTCCGGGCAGATGCTCGAGGTGGAACGCAAGATGACGATCACCAAGAAGCGGGCCTTTGAGCGTTGGGTGGACAAGGCCATGCGTCGGCGTCAGCGGGATGAATCCCGTGAGCATCGGCGCTTTGAGCGCAGCCGCTTCTGGCGTGCCTGGCGCGAGTGGATCCTGCTGGACACCACCCAGAAAGCCCTGGTGCCTGTGGTGATGCTGATGGTGCTCAGCGGGGTGATGGGCTGGTCCCTGGCGGCTGACCGTTCCGCTTGTCCGACATTGGCGCTTCCTTCAGGACAGACTGGGGTCCGTTGATTTGGCCCAATGGCCGCTGATTCCAACTCGGATAATCCGCTTGACCAGTTGCGTCTGTCCCTGATGCAAGACGTGCTCCCTGTGGGGCTGGCCGTGCTGGAGCGGGCCCGGAAGGGGGGGCCTGGAAAGGTGGTGGAGGTGTTCACGGCGGGGTCGGAGGACCCCATTGCAGACCTACGCCAGGAAGGTGAGCCGGTGGCCCGTGACGTGCGGGAACAGCTGGATGCTGTGAGCCCTGGGCTGGGCAATCCGGTGATGCCGGTTTCGGTCTCCGTGGATGAACCAACAGTGGTTCAACAGGACGGCCCCGACGACCTGCTGCCGACCCTGCGGCGGATTGAAGAACGCCTCGAGGAGTTGCGCCGCCGTTTGCCAGCGCAGCAGCAGGAATGACCCGTTCCGCCCAGCAGCGTCAGACCGGTCTGCGTCAGCAACCCCTTGTGCTGCTGCTGCTGGTTTTGCTGTTCTGCAGCGCCATGGTCAGTCGCCTGGTGTGGATGCAGCTGCTGGAGGGATCGCGTTTTCGCGAACTGGCGGACGAAAACCGCATTCGTCTGGTGCCCCGCTCGCCGATCCGCGGTCGATTGCTTGATCGCAAAGGCCGGGTGCTGGCCACCAGCAAACTCACTTACTCCCTCTACCTTGAGCCGCGTCTGGTCAGCGATGACGACTGGCCTGGTCTGCGTGATCGCTTGGCGCGGCTGCTGAATTTGAAGCCTGATCTGCTCGACCAGCGCCGGCAGAAGGGCCTGGATCGGGATGGTTACCGCACCACGTTGGCCCTCGATCTCAAGCCGGAACAGGTGCTGCGCTTCCGTGAACAGGCTCTCGGGCTGCGGGGCGCCCAGGTGGATGTCGACATTCTGCGGTCCTATCCCAACGGAACCCTAGCGGCTCATGCCCTCGGCTATACCCAGCCGATCACGGAAAACGAATTCGAGATCCTGGCGGAAAAGGGCTACAAGATCCGAGACCGCATTGGTCGCACCGGTGTTGAAGCGGCCTACGAGGGCCATTTGCGCGGGAAGTGGGGTGGTCAGATGCTCGAGGTGAATGCCATGGGCGAAGTGCAGCGCAACCTGGGCGATCGACCGTCTCAAGCAGGAAAGGATCTGGTACTTACCCTCGATCTGGATTTGCAGCGGGTGGCGGAGCAGGCGCTGGCCGACAAGCCAGGTGGCGCTGTTGTGGCTCTCGAGGCCGCAACAGGTGCGGTCCTGGCCCTCGCCAGTCGTCCCAGCTTTGATCCGAATTTTTTCTCCAAGCTGATCACCACCCAGAAGGAGTACGACGCCCTCTTCTCCAATCCGAAAAAACCGTTGCTGTCCCGGGCCATGAATCCCTATGACCCCGGCAGCACCTGGAAGCCAGTGACGGCGATGGCGGGCATGGAATCCGGCAAATTTCCGCCCGACACCAAGCTGCACACCAAGGCTTGCATCACCTACGGCGGCCACTGCTTCCCGGACCACAACGGCAAGGGTTTCGGCACCATCGGTTATGTCGATGCCCTGCGCCACTCGAGCAACACGTTCTTCTATCAGGTGGGCGTCGGGGTTGGATCCCTGGCGTTGAAGCAGGCTGCTGATCAGCTTGGGTTTCAGCAGAAAACTGGCATTGAGATCGGCTGGGAAGAGAGTGTCGGGCTGGTGGGAGATGAGCCCTGGGCCGATCGTGGCCGGGGTTGGGCGGAGCCCGGCACGGTGCCCTGGATCCCTGAGGACATGGCCAGTGCTTCCATCGGTCAGTCCGTTGTGCAGATCACCCCCCTGCAGTTGGCCCGTGCTTATGCGGTGTTCGCTAATGGCGGTTGGTTGGTGACGCCGCATCTCGCCGCTGGTGACATCGACTGGATGAGTCCGGAGCACCGCACCAAGGTGGCGATTCAGCCGTCGACGTTGCAGACGATCCGGGAGGGCCTTCGCAAGGTGGTTGAGGCAGGTACCGGTGCCGGCCTCAATGGTCCTGGTATTCGACCGGCGGCGGGCAAAACCGGAACGGCAGAAGACAGCACGGGAGGGCCTGACCATGCCTGGTTCGGCTGCTATGCCCCCTATCCCGACGGCAAGATCGTGGTGGTGGCCTTTGCCCAGAACACCCCTGGAGGTGGGTCGGTCCACGCTTTGCCGATGGCCAAGAAAGTGCTGACGGAGTGGGAGCGGACCTGGCAGCGCTAGGCGGCCGTGAGTTGAGGCGCTGACAGCACCGTGCGGTAGTAGGTCCGCAGTTGTTCGGTGGCACCTGCCCAGCCCCAGCGCTCGGCTTCGGCACGGGCAGCACTGCGCAGGGCCTGACGTTCCAGGTCGTTGCCCAGCAGGCGGCGGGTGGCTTCGATCAGGCTCGCGGCCCCGCCGTCGGCGCCGTCCGGTTCATAGAGGCAGCCGTTGACGCCATCGGTGATGATGTCGGGAATGCCGCCACGGTTGGCCCCGACCACGGGACAACCGGCCGCCATGGCTTCCAGCAGCACCAGCCCCAGCGTCTCCGTGCTGGAGGGGAAGAGGAAGGCATCGCCGCTTGCGTAGGCCCCTGCCAGGTCTTGTCCGGCGAGATAACCGACGAAGGTGGTGGCTGTCCCTTCGAAATGCTTCTCCAGTTGTTGGCGGTGTGGACCATCGCCCACCAGGGCCAGCCTTGCATCGGGAAGGCCCTCTAGCACAGGGCGGATCCGTTCGATCTGCTTCTCTGCGGAGAGGCGGCCCACATAGAGCAGCAGCGCACCGCGGTCGTCACGCCCGCCGAGAAGCCGCTGGCGCAACTTCGCGCTGCGCAGCTCGGGACGGAACAACTCCGTGTCCACACCCCGCTGCCACAG
This sequence comes from Synechococcus sp. CC9605, assembly GCF_000012625.1. Taxonomy (NCBI): domain Bacteria; kingdom Bacillati; phylum Cyanobacteriota; class Cyanophyceae; order Synechococcales; family Synechococcaceae; genus Synechococcus; species Synechococcus sp. CC9605. Next base: position 49,632 of record NC_007516.1, read on the forward strand.
ATCAGTGTGCTGAATGCCTTTGTCGCTGAGTTCCTTCACCATGGCGGTGGAGGTGCACAGATTCAGCAGGGCCTGGTTGTGGGCGGCCTTGAGCATCTCCCACAGGAGTGGCTCCAGCATTCCCAAACCGTAGTGCTCGAGGTACTTCGGCAGGTGGGTGTGATAACTCGCGACCAGAGGGATGCCCTTATTCTTCGCGAGCCAGATGCCGCCGAGACCCAGCACCGCCGGGTTTACAACGTGGATCAGATCGGGTTGAAACGCATCGATCGCGTCGGACACCGCCGGGCGAGGTAAGGCCAGTTTGAGCTCGGGATAGAGCGGCAGCGGCATTGCCGGCACGCCGATTAGGCGTGCCCCCATGTACTCCTCCGGACAGCCTTCCGGGCAGAAGACCACCACCTCATCGCCGGCGTCCACCAGATGCTTCACCGTCTTGGTCAGACGGGTGACGATGCCATCGACCTTCGGCAGGAAGGTTTCGGTGAAGAAGGCGACTTTCAAGGATGAAGCTCGATCAGGACGCGGTGCCGATGGCCTGGGCCTGGGTATTGGTCCAGGCGGAGGTGCAGAGGATGCGGTTGCGGTCGCAACGGTCCGCGTAGCGGGTGGCAATCTCCAACACTTCCTTCAGCAGGCCGTCATCGAGGGTTGTGGGGTTGAGGCCCAGCTCGATGAAGCAGCGGTTGTCCACGATCAGATCGTTCTCCACCGCTTCATTGCGGGGATTCGGCAAGTTATTGACCTGAGCGCCGGTGAGGGCGGCCACCTTCTTGGCCAGTTCGCCAACTTGATGGCTTTCGGTCATCTGGTTGAAAATCTTTACCCGCTCCCCTTGTTCCGGAGGGTTTTCCAGCGCCAGCTGAACGCAGCGCACGGAATCGCGGATGTGGATGAAGGCCCGGGTCTGGCCCCCGGTTCCATGAACGGTAAGCGGGTAGCCGATGGCGGCTTGCATCAGGAAGCGGTTCAGCACCGTGCCGTAATCGCCGTCGTAATCGAAGCGATTTGTGAGCCGCGGGTCACGGTCGGTTGCATCGGTGTTGGTTCCCCAGACGATGCCCTGGTGCAGGTCGGTGATGCGGACCTTGTCGTTTTTGTTGTAGTAGAGGAAGAGCAGCTGGTCGAGCGTCTTGGTCATGTGATAGACGCTGCCTGGGCTTGCCGGGTGGAGGATTTCCTCTTCGAAGCGGCTGCCGTCGGGCTGGGGCACTTCCACCTTGAGATATCCCTCGGGGATGGTGGCGCCGCGGTGGGAGCCATAGCCGTAGACGCCCATGGTGCCCAGATGCACCACGTGGATGTCTTGACCGCTTTCAACGATGGCGGCCAGCAGATTGTGGGTGCCGTTGACGTTGTTATCGACGGTGTAGCGCTTGGTGGCGCTGCTCTTCATCGAATAGGGGGCGGCCCGCTGTTCAGCGAAGTGGACCACGGAATCCGGGCGCTCCTCGTGAAGCAGATCCAGCAACCGCTGGTACTCATGGGCGATGTCCATGTGGACAAACCTCATCGGCTTGCCCCCGGTCTCCTCCCAGGCTTTGAGGCGCTCACCGATGCTCACGATCGGCGTCAGCGACTCAACTTCAAGGTCGATGTCGATCTTGCGACGGCTGAGGTTGTCCACGATCAGAACATCGTGGCCCTGATCCGCCAGGTTCACCGCACAGGGCCAGCCGCAGAAGCCGTCACCGCCGAGAACGAGAACTTTCACCCCAAACTCCTGCTGGAACGAGCGTGATGCTCAATCCTGGCAAGCTACTACAGGGATTTTCAGTGCGAACCGTCTCAGCTGATGGCGACGGTCACCGCCACCATCGCGGCCACGATCAATCCACCGCTGACCAGCATCATCATTGAGCTGCGGTTGCGGCTCTGACTGGTGTTGACGTCCATCACCTCCATGCGTGGCTCCTTGGCGAAGGCGTTGAGACGACCGCCGTCTTCCGTGGTCACCGACATGGGTCCAATGCGACTGGTCGGACCTTATGGGTCCAAATGCTCATTGCCTGCCTTTGTGAAGCAGGCTTCACCTCACTTCACGTCTCTTCACTTCATTGGGGTGACTGCACCAGGCCCGTGGTCGGTGAACTGGCAGAGGCCTGATCCCTCCGCGGCAAGCGCCCGGAGAGGTGGGCGGTCCGCCCGGCCATCACCGCCTGGCTCATGGCCGAGGCCATGGCGGCGGGGTCGCCCGCCAGGGCGATGGCGCTGTTGACCAGCACGGCATCGGCGCCCATTTCGAGGGCCTGTGCCGCCTCGCTTGGAACACCAATGCCGGCGTCCACCACCACCGGCACCCCGGCGTTCTCGATGATCAAGCCGATGTTGGCGGCATTGTTGAGCCCCTGGCCCGAGCCGATCGGAGAGCCCAGAGGCATCACCGTGGCGCATCCCACCTCCTCCAGCCGTTTGGCAAGCAAAGGGTCGGCATTGATGTAAGGCAGCACCGTGAAGCCTTCTTTCACCAGTTGTTCTGCAGCGTTCAAGGTGCCAATCGGATCGGGCAGAAGATGCCGGGCGTCAGGAATCACTTCCAGCTTTACGAAAGTGTTGTCCTCCTGTCCCGCCAGCTTGGCGAGCTCCCGTCCAAGCCTGGCGACACGGACAGCTTCCTCCGCATTGGTGCAGCCCGCGGTGTTGGGCAGCATCCAGATCCGTTGCCAATCAATGGCTTCCATCAGGCCCTCGTGGCCTGCAGCCACGGTCTGCACCCGGCGCACAGCCACTGTGACCATGTCGCAGCCGGATCGCTCAATGCTCTGCTGCATCGATGTCATGGATGGATATTTGCCGGTGCCCGTGAACAGACGGCTGTTGAACTGACGCCCGCCAATGGTTAGGGGGTCGGAGTTGGGGGAGGGCGAATCCATGACGCGTCTGAGCAAAAGGGCCTAGCGTTTCTTCATCATCCATCGTCTTCCATGCCGTTCCTGCTTGCCATGGATCTCCCGGCTGGCAGCCAGGTGTCGTTCCAGACCAATCCCCAGTTGCCTCTGGATCCGATTCAGTTGGCGGTGCCTATGGAGATTGATCAAGGCTCAGTGGAGAGCTTTGACCCAGTCGCACGCGCTGCAGAGCTGGCGATATCGCTGCCCCGTCAATGGTGCGGCACATTTGAGCCTTTTGATGGCAATCCCACCGTCGAGGTCACGTTGGACATCACCCAGATGACGGCGATGGGCCAGATGGTGGATCTCCGGGGCACGATGACCCTTGGTTCCGTCACCACACCGGTTCAAGGCAATGTCCATGCCAAGTCGGATCAGCTGGACCTCATCCCCTTGGCGGATCCCCTGATTGCGGGCGTTGAGCCCGGCGGCGTCTTTCTCGGCCTGCAAATGTTCAGTCCCACCAGCTGGCAGACACCTCGATTGATCAATGTGGCCGACCCCAGCACTGGAGTGGGTGGACGCCTGGCAATGACCCCCAGCTGCAAGGAAGAACCTCCGGTTCAGCCGCTATGGTGACCCCAATCTCTTGAGGTTCTGAGGGCATCTGAAAGAACTCAGCTGTTCCGACGCTTGAGTTTCTTTAGTCCTTTCTTTGCGCTGATGTTGTCGGGTTCCAGTTGAAGCGTCTTCTCGTAGAGGGAAATCGCTTCAGCGTCCTTCAGCAACTTTTCCTGGGCGAAAGCCAGGTTATTGAGGGCGACGGGGTAATCCGCTTTCGCCTTGAGGGCGAGCTTGTAGTGCTTGGTGGCCCCGGAGTAATCCTTTTGTGCGGCCAAAGCAAAACCGAGAGCGTTTTCGATCAGCGCACGGGCTTCATCCGGCTCACCACTGAGGCGTTTCAGGGCCTGCTTCAAGGTGGCAGCTGCTTGTGGATACAGCCTCTTACGTAATTGAACGGATCCGAGCTCGTAGAGGTCAGACGCCTGTCGTGACGAGGCCGTGTCGGATTTCTCGAGCTCGATCAGGCGTGCTTCATCGCGACGCACAAGCAAAAACTGTCGGCCTACCACCACCGCAACGATGGCAAGCAGGCCGACCAGGCCCAGCAGGTAGGTCTGGGGCAGCAGGTTCACAGTTGGGAAATTCAGCTCTTAGCTGCAGCCACGACGTTGGTGAAGCTACCGGGGTCAACGACCGCAAGCTGAGCCAGCATCTTGCGATTCAGGCGCACATCGGCCTTCTTAAGACCGCCCATCAGACGGCTGTAGCTCACACCATTCAGACGGGCAGCGGCGTTGATGCGAGCAATCCAGAGGCGACGGAAATCGCGCTTACGACGACGACGATCGCGGTAGGCGTTGCAGAGGGCTTTCATCACCCGCTGGTTTGCTGTACGGAACAAGGTTCCGTTGCCACCACGGAAGCCACGGGCCAGCCGCAGGATCTTGTTGCGGCGTTTACGGGCGACGTTGCCTCTCTTGACGCGGGCCATGAGGTTGGAAGGGTTGGATCAGGTCTTGTTGAACGGTCTCGTCTGAGCTGCTGTGCTCAGGCGTAGGGCATCATCAGGGTCACGCGCTCTTCATCGGTGCGGTCCACCACAGCCTTGGTGGCCAGATGACGCTTCTGCTTGGGGGTTTTGTGGTCCAGCAGGTGGTTCCGGAAAGCGCGACGACGCAGAAATTTGCCAGTGCCGGTTGCTTTGAACCGCTTCGCGGCAGCTTTGCGGGTCTTCAGCTTGGGCATTGGTCTGCTCGCTCGGACACAAACGACGACAATACGTCCCGACGTGCCCCCCGTTGAATGATTCGGCTGCTGACGCTCACATTGCTGCTTTGCATGGGTCTGGGCTGCCGCACCCGCGAGGAGGTTGATGCCCTCCAACCCACTGAGACTGAGCCCGCTGTGGTGGAACAGGTTCAACGGGCGACGCATCCTTCCGTGGCCGACCCACCGCCCGTTGAGGGTCCTGAACCGGTGTTGTGGGTTGCCTTGGGAGATCATCTCGGTGCTGCGCAAACGGCAGCTGCTTTGAATCTGCGGGCCTTTGCTGGATCGCTCAGCCTTCGCGACGCCACCGGGGAGCAAGGCAGTGGTTCAGGGTTCGTGATCTCCTGGCGAAGCGTGCCTTTGGACCGACCGCTGCCGTTGGCCCGCCGGATCGCAGGTCCCTACGCCAGTTTTGAGTCGGCGGATCGTGTCGCCTCCCGCTGGCGAGACCTGGGGGTTTCAGCTGAGGTGGCCCATCCCAAGGAATGGGAGGTGTGGGCGCCGGAAGGTTCGCCTGTGCCCGAGGGTCTGGCCGTGCGTGATTGGCAAGGCAGCTTCACCAGCACCGTCGAACCGGTGTTGCAGACGCCGGAGGGGGGACGCAACCTGCAGGGACCTCTTCTGATTGAGGCCTCGGATGGGTTGCTCTGGGCGGGTGGACGCTTTGAGGGGCCCTTCCGCCTGCAACGGGATGCCTACCGCAGTTGGACCCTGGTGGAGCAGGTGCCGCTGGAGCGCTACCTCGAGGGGGTGGTGCCCCATGAGATCGGTGCGGGTTCGCCGATGGCGGCGTTGCAGGCTCAGACCGTTCTGGCGCGCACCTGGGCTCTGGCCAACAGCCATCGCTTCAGCATCGATGGCTATCACCTCTGCAGCGACACGCAATGCCAGGTCTACAGCGATCCCCGCCATGCGGGATCTGCTGTGCGCGAGGCGATTGCAGCCACCGAGGGCAAGTTGCTCAGCCTGAACAATCAGCCGATCAGCGCGGTGTATCACGCCACCAATGGCGGGATGATGGCTGCCGGGCCCGAAGCCTGGGCCATGCAGCCCAGCATCTACTTGCGGGCGAAGCCGGATGGGGATGAGGGCTGGCGCAACCGTCATCCCTTGCCTCAGCAGCAGCGCAAGGTGGTGGAAGCGTTGCTTGCCGATCGCAGTGGGGCCTATGGCCAGCGCCACCCCCGCTTCCGCTGGACCCGAACCCTTTCGGGTCCGGCCCTGCGTCAGGCCCTCGGAGCAGCCGCAGACCCCCTGGTTTCTCCTTTGCAACTGAAGGTGATGGAGCGGGGCGCAAGCGGCCGGGTGCTGGCCTTGCAGATCTCAGGCAGCAGCGATGCGGCTCCGGTCATCCTCAAATTGGATGCCATCCGTCGCACCCTTCGCACCCTGCCCAGCACTCTGTTCGTGTTGGAGGCGCAGGAGGTTGAACGCTGGCTGGTGCGTGGTGGTGGCTTCGGCCATGGGGCTGGTTTGTCGCAGGCGGGAGCCATTGACCTGGCCTGGCGTGGCTGGCCCGTGGAACGGATCCTGAGCCATTACTACCCCGGGACTGTCTACGGCCCACTCTCAACACCAACGCAGTCCCCTTAAAGTCCTCCCCACCTGGGCATCTGGATGAGCTCGAACGCCACATCGGGTGATCACCGTCGGGTGAAATCGGCAGCGTTCCTGTTCGCCTGTGGATGTGCTGGTGCAGCTCCCCATTGGCTCGACTCCGCCCGTTCGCTCTGGCCCGCCATCAGCCTTGCCTTGATGCTCGGGGGCTATGGGCTTCGTTCTGTCATGCGCGGGCAGCTGACGCGTGGGTCATCGGAGTCCGGACCAGCGGTCGATCCAGCGAAGCTGCCCAGCCTTGATGTGGTGGTTGCAGCCCGTGATGAAGAGGCGGTGGTGCCGCGTTTGGTGGAACGGCTCACATCCCTTCGCTATCCGTCCGGCCAACTCACCACTTGGGTGATCGACGACGGAAGTCTTGATCGGACCTCCGAGTTGCTGGACGATCTGGCCAGCCAGCACCCTGGACTCAATGTCATCCATCGCCAGCGCAATGCCGGTGGTGGCAAGTCGGGTGCGCTCAACACCGCCTTGAACCGTCTCAAGGGTGAGTGGCTGTTGGTGCTTGACGCGGATGCCCAATTGCAGGACGACCTGCTTGAGCGTCTTGTCCCCTACGCCCTGGATGGTGGTTGGTCGGCGGTGCAGCTGCGTAAGGCCGTGATTGACGCCGATCGCAATTGGCTGACGCGATCCCAGGCGATGGAGATGGCTCTTGATGCGGTGATCCAGTCGGGGCGTCTGGCCAATGGAGGGGTGGCAGAGCTGCGGGGAAACGGACAGCTGATCAAGCGCTCGGTGCTGGAGGCCAGCGGCGGCTTCAACGAAGACACCGTCACCGATGACCTTGACCTCAGCTTCCGCCTGTTGACCCATGGCGCCTTGGTGGGATTGTTGTGGGACCCTCCGGTTCAGGAAGAGGCGGTACCTGGTCTTCAGGCCCTGTGGAAGCAACGGCAGCGCTGGGCGGAAGGTGGCTTGCAGCGGTTCTTCGATTACTGGCCGGTGCTCACCTCAGCGCAGTTGAGTCTTCGCCAGCGCTTGGATCTGACGGCCTTTTTTCTGCTCCAGTACGCCTTGCCGGTGGTGTCCTTCGCTGACCTGAGCACGGCTCTGATCACCCGAAGCCTGCCGGTCTATTGGCCTTTGTCTGTGGTTGCGTTCAGCGTGTCGGGTCTGGCCTATTGGCGTGGATGTCGCGATGGCAGCGAGGGGCCGGCGATTCCCTCAGCGAGCCTGGCCAATCTGCTCGTCGCGATTGCCTACCTGGGCCATTGGTTTGTGGTGATTCCCTGGGTGACCTTGCGGATGTCACTGCTCCCCAAACGCCTGGTCTGGGCCAAAACCAGCCATGGTCAGGACCAGCCCATCCAGGTCTGATGGTTCCGCCCTTTTCGTTGTTCGATCAGGCAGAGGATCGCTTTGAGGATCTGGCTTGGGGCCAGGTTCTCGTCACACCCTTTGAGCTGGGGGCTTGGGCGTTGCTTGAGCCGATGGGGGAACAAAACCATGCGCCCCAGTTGTGCTGGATCCGTCCTGACCTGTTGGGTTGTGTCTGGATGGCAGGCAGCGGAGAGGGCAATGCCGGGATGTCGGTGTTTCTGTCTCTTTTGGGGGCTGAAGGCGGACGTTGGTCGGAACCGCAGCGGATTTCCCGAGATCAGGAGCGGTCGGAGCAGAACCCCTTGCTGTTCGTCTCTGACGGTTGTTTGCACCTGATTCATTCGGCCCAATTGGTTCGCGATCCAGAGGATCGTGCTGCTGTCGACGCATCCAGCAGCTTTTCCATGCAGTGGACAGCCATCCTCCGGCATCAGCGGCTGGCGCTGGATGGCCTCGATCCTTCCGATCTTGAGACCTGGTCGGCTGAGGCATGGTCGATGCCCGTTGACCTGTTTGACGATCCCGCCTTCTGCCGAAACCCCCCTTATCCATTGGAGAACGGCCACTGGTTGTTGCCGATCTATCGGAGCCTGGAAGCGGGCGGGGCCTTTGGTCATGATCACAGCGAAATGGTGCGTTTAGATCCGTCAGGTCAGTGTCTTGATCGGCCGTTTGGCATTCCAGACAGCACTGGCAGGGTGCATGGCTCCGTCGTTGCCTCGCGCGGTGGCGAGCAACTGCTCCAGTTCTTTCGCAGTCGCCTCGCGGATCAGATATACCGAAGTGTGAGTTCAGATGGCGGCCACACCTGGTCGGCTCCAGAGCCCACCCAGCTGCCCAACAACAACAGCTCCATCCAGGCTTGCTGGTTGGCGAGTGGGAGATTGGCGATGATTTTCAATCGCTTTGGCTTTGCGCCGGATCCGGGCGCGTCGGAGGAGCCGCTGAAGTGGGGGGAGGCCCGTTGGCCGCGAACCCGATGGCCGTTGTCGATCGCCATCAGCGATGACGACGGCCTTCAGTGGCCGTGGATTCGCGACATTGATACCGGTTTCGGCTTCTGTGGGCCGATGAATTGGGATCTCAATGGACAACTGGCTTACCCAACCCTGATCGAGGGGCAGCCCGGTGAGCTGCATGTGGCTTATTCCTGGGCGGGGCGCCAAGCCATTCGCTACGTCACGCTGCGTGAACAGGAGGTGATTGGCTACGACCCTGACGCCACCCCCTTTGGTTCGTTCTGAGGTCAGCTGATTTCATCGACGTCGAGCACCTGACCATTGAAGAAGTCCGCCAGATTGCGGGCCTGACGATCCAGGCCTGACGGCGGGCTTGGTTGAGGGTTGGATTCGGCTGTGGGTGGAGTTGGTTTCGGCTCGATCGGCTCGGATTGGGTGCGCGGCAGTTCCGGTGCAACGGCCGGGGGAGGGCTTTGTGTTGCTGGGGGTGCCTGGAGCGGTGCAGCCGTGGGTGCCGGCGTTGGCGCCGGTGTTGGTGCGGGGGGCTCGACCGCTGCCGGGGCTGTTGCAAGCGGAGGTGGCATGGCGCTGTTGTTGGCCTCCAGCACCAGCTGCCTCGAGCCGCCCAGCGCTTTGGCCACGGCCTGTTCCAGCAGGGATGCCCGGCTTTGCACCATCCCCATCCAGTTGCCTGCCACCTGCACAACGGCGCGGTTTGCATCCAGGCGCACAAGTTGGGCCTGCTGCGATAGCAGCATCCGGGTGGAGGGCAGTTCGAGGCTGCCCAGGATCTGTTGCCAAAGCTCGGGCAGGTTGGTGCTGGCTGCCGGTGTAGGGGTGGCGACCGACGGAAGTTCCGGTGATGGAGCAGGGGCAGGTTTTGGGCTGGGGGTGGACGCCTCGATTGCAGGGGCTGCGGTGGAAGGCGTCGGAGCAGGAAGGGCGACTGGTGTTGTCGGGGGGCTTGCTGCTGCTGCCGGCTGCGTTGTCGCTGGTTGTCTTGGGGCCGGAGCTGCGGCTGCGCTCTGAGCCGCCAACGGTTCCGCCAGCAAGCCCAAAAGCAGCACTTCCAGCCACAGGCGCGGCTGCATGCTTTGGCGCAGTTGTTGCTCGGTGCCGCGGAGCTGCGCCTGCCACTGCAGCAATCGGGCCCTGCCGATGGCCTTGGCGAGGGCGGGCAGCTGCTCGCGGAACTGGGGCGACACGCTGGTGAGCTCCAGCCGATCAGGAGCGGCCGCCATCAGCACCAGGTCCCGCAGCATCCCGGCCAGACCCTGCAATACGGCCCCGGGATCCCGGCCCCGGTCCAGCAGGTTGCGGGTGGCCTCCAGCAGCTGCACAGGTTCGGCGCTGCTCATGGCCCCCACCAGCTCCAGGAGCTCCTGTTCAGGCACGGCCCCGAGCAGGTCCCACACCGCTGCGGCTTCGATCGGTGGCGGCAGCAGGCTCAGCTGATCCAGCAGGCTTTCCGCATCCCGCAGGCCTCCCTGGGACCGTTGGGCCACCACATGAATGGCCTCAGGCTTGATCTCGATCGCTTCTTGTTCAGCGATCCAGCTCAGATGCGTGTTGAGGGCATCCAGAGGAATGCGTCGGAAATCAAAGCGTTGACAACGGCTGAGGATCGTCGGCAGCACCCGTTGCGGGTCGGTGGTGGCGAGCACGAACACCACCTGCGGCGGGGGCTCCTCCAGGGTTTTCAGCAGAGCGTTGAAGGCTGCGGTGGAGAGCATGTGGCACTCGTCCACCACGTACACCTTCCAGCGGGCCTGCACCGGTGCGAAGCGGGAGCGTTCGATTAGCTCGCGGATGTTGTCGACGCCGGTGTTGGAGGCGGCATCGATCTCGATCACATCGAGGGCGGTGCCGGCGGCGATCGTGGTGCAGAGCTCGCAGGTCCCGCAGGGCTCTGGGGTGGGCCCTTCGCTGTTCAGGCAATTGAGCGAGCGGGCCAGGATGCGGGCGCTGGAGGTTTTGCCGGTGCCGCGGGGGCCACTGAACAGATAGGCCGGGGCAATGCGATTGCTGGTGAGGGCGTGGCCAAGGGTGGCGGCGATCGCCTCCTGCCCCACCAGCTGATCAAAGCGCTGGGGCCGGTATTTGTGATGCAGCGGCTGGTAGGCCGAACTCATGCGCCGCGAGCGTTGAAAGGAGATTACTCAGAGGATTCGGAGCCTGGAAGGGCGGGGTGCTGCTGGAGCAGGGCATCAATCCGTTGTTTCAGGTCTTCCACGGCGGCCAGCTCGTCGGCCAGGCTCTGGCCCGTGAGCAACAGACGGCGATCCGTTCCCTCTCCTGCCCGTTCCAGCAGACCCTCCAACTTGTGCAGCAGCGAGAGGCGCAGGCGTTCCAGCATCTCCACACCCCGCCTGGCCATGGCGCGGGCGTCGTCATCGAGCAGGCCCCGTTTCACCAGGAGCTCGAGGCCCCGCATCAGCGCCGAAGGCATCAGCCCGCTCCAGTGGCGGGCCCGGTCCAGCAAGGAGTCCACCTGGCCACTGCGATGACGTCCGGTTTTGCACCAGGTGGCGAAGTGCTCGCAGTTGTTGAACAGCAGGTTGTAGTCCTGTTCCCCCAGGCGCCCCATGGCCCGGCGCAGGGTCACACCCTGCGGAGACGACTCGACGTAGTTGATCACCCGGAACGGTTGCCCCTGGCTGAATTCCTCCAAGGGGCTGCGCAGGATTTCACGCCCTTCCAGATAGTGGGCGACGGTTCCGTCGCCAAGATCGATGCCGTGGTGGTTGAACAGGCCGTGCTGACGCGGCACCTCCAGGTGGTCAGCGGCAGCCAAGACTTCAGGCGGTCTTCTGTTGTTCCGCGCCAGGCAGGGGGAGCACCTTGCCGCCCGTGTGTTCCTCAACCATCGCCCGGGTGACGGTGAACTCTTTCACCGATGTCTGGGAAGGAAGGTCGTACATCAGGTCCAGCATCAGCTCCTCAACGATGCCGCGCAATGCACGGGCCCCGGTCTTGCGCCGGTGCGCCTCTTGGGCGATCGCCTCGATGGCGTCATCGGCGAACTGCAGCTGCACGTTGTCCATGCTCAGCAGGGTGCGGAACTGCTTCACCAGAGCATCGCGGGGTTCGGTGAGGATCGATTGCAGGGCGCTTTCGTCCAGGGGCTCCAGCACGGCACTCACCGGCATCCGGCCGATGAATTCGGGGATCAGGCCATAGCGCACCAGATCATCCGGCTCCAGGTGCCGCAGCACCTGGGCGGCCTGAAGGTCGCGGTTGGCGCGGCTGCGTCCACGGCCGTCGCTGGGCATGAAGCCGATGGCATTGCGGCCCATGCGTTTCTGCACCACGTCTTCCAGGCCGACGAAGGCACCACCGCAGATGAACAGAATCTGGCTGGTGTCGATCTGGATGCAGTCCTGATAGGGGTGCTTTCGGCCTCCTTGGGGCGGCACGTTGGCCACCGTGCCTTCAAGCATTTTCAGCAGGGCCTGCTGCACCCCTTCGCCGGACACATCCCTTGTGATCGAGGGGTTCTCGCTTTTGCGGGCGATCTTGTCGATTTCATCGATGTAGATGATGCCCCGCTGGGCCTGGTCCACATCCATCTCGGCTTTCTGCAGCAGCCGCAGCAGGATGTTTTCCACGTCCTCGCCCACGTAGCCCGCTTCGGTGAGGGTGGTGGCATCGGCCACGGCGAAGGGCACGTCCAGCATTTCGGCCAGGGTCTGGGCCAGCAGCGTTTTGCCGCAGCCGGTGGGTCCGATCAGCAGGATGTTGCTCTTGTGCAGCCGGGTTGCTGTTTCCTCGGTTTCGCCCTGGCCATCCCCCTGCCAGGCCAGACGTTTGTAGTGGTTGTAGACCGCCACAGACATCACCTTCTTGGCCGCGTCCTGGCCGACCACCTGCTGATCCAGGAAGCTCTTGATGTCCTGAGGTCTTGGAATGGAAGCCAGGGTCGGGGCCGGTTTGCTGCTCTTGCGGGCGGCTGGCATGGCCTTCCTGCTCGGCTCATGGCTGTGGCGGGAGTTGCCCTGACCATCCACCAGCTCTTCATCCAGGATCTCGTTGCAGAGATCGATGCATTCGTCGCAGATGTAAACGCCAGGTCCGGCGATCAGCTTTCGCACCTGGTCCTGGGATTTCCCACAGAACGAACATTTCAGATGGGCGTCGAACTTGGCCATCGAACGCTGGGCACCACACAGGAGAACAACTCAGGAATCAACCGATGGGGTCTCCCTGAACACACAGGATCGAGAACGAAAGGGCGTCTGTCAGCTCTCCGTAATGATTCCTCCGTCCCCGGAACTGTCCACCACGCGATCGATCAGGCCGTATTCAACCGCTTCTGCCGGAGAAAGAAAGTAGTCGCGGTCGGTGTCTTCCGAGATCTTGTCGAGCGGCTGGCCGGTGTGCTCCGCCATCAACCCGTTCAGGGTTTCTTTGAGGTAAAGGATTTCCTTCGCCTGGATTTCGATGTCAACCGCTTGTCCCTGGGCGCCACCAAGGGGTTGGTGAATCATGATCCTGGCATTCGGCAAAGCGAGTCGCTTGCCCTTGGTGCCTCCGGAGAGCAGGAAGGCACCCATGCTGGCGGCGAGGCCGTAGCAGATGGTCACCACGTCAGGGGCAACCTGCTGCATCGTGTCGTAAATCGCCAGACCAGCGGTTACCGACCCTCCCGGGGAGTTGATGTAGATCTGAATGTCCTTCTCGGGATCCTCGGCTTCAAGGAACAACATCTGCGCCACCAGGGCATCGGCAACGGCGTCATCCACACCGGTGCCGAGGAAGATGATCCGCTCCCGCAGCAGGCGGGAATAGATGTCGAAGGCGCGGTCGCCGCGACCGGACTGTTCAACAACCGTGGGCAGCGGCCCCGGTGCCGAGACGGGCATGGCGGCCCGCCAGCGGTTCTGGATGGGGTGGTGACTGCGGGCGTCGATCACGCGATCGGTGTGCGGTGAAGTAGGGCCAATCTATGGGCGTTGCTCAGTCCTTGGCGTCTGCCTTGGACTTGCTCTTGGCCTCGGCCTTCTTGGCAGCGGGCTTTTTCTTGGCTTCAGCCTTGCTGTCGTCAGCTGCCGGCGCCTTCTCGGTGATGGTGCTGTTCTCCTCAAGCCAGCCCATCAGACGGTCTTGAATCAGGTCATCCATAACGGCCTGACGCAAGCGCTCGGGATCGATCTTGGCGTCGGCGGAGAGCTCTTTCTTCACCTCCTTGATCTTGGCGTCCACGGCCTTGTCGTCGAGCTTGATGTCCTCCGCTTCAGCCAGGGCGGTGAGGGCAAAACTGCGGCGCAGACGCTCTTCGGCCTCGGGGCGGGAGTTCTGCATCAGGTTGCGCACCAGGTCAGGAGTGAACAGCGACTTCACATCCATGCCCTGCTGGGCGAACTGGGCTGCGGTCTGCTCCAGCAGGTTGCGGCTTTCCTGTTGGATCAGTGCTTCGGGCAGCTCAACCTCGAGCTGCTCCACCAGGGCGGCGACGAGGGCATCGCGGCGGTTGCTGGTCTGACGGCGTTCGGCGTCGTCCTTGAGCCGCTGCTCCAGATCTTTGCGCAGGTCCGCCAGGGTCTCCTGTTCGCTGGCCTGCTTGGCGAATTCGTCATCCAGCTCGGGCAGTTCGCGGGTCTTGAGGTCCTTCAGTTCGATCTCGAAGCTGGCCTTACGTCCGCGGGCATCCTCCTTCGGGTAGTCGTCAGGGAACTGGCAATCCACGGTTTTAGTCTCGCCGACCTTCATGCCGATGACCCCTTCGATGAAGCCGGGGATCATCCGGCCATTTTCAAGGTCCACATCCATCGAATCGGCGCTGCCGCCCTCGATCTCGCTGCCGTCATCGGTGTAGGTGCCTTTGAAGCCGAGCACAGCGATGTCGCCGTTCTGGGCGGCACGACCTTCCACCGGAACGACCGTGGCCATTTGCTTGCGGGAGTCCTCAATCATCGCGTCGACGCGTGAGGCGTCGTAGGCGACGGTTTCGAATTCCGCCTTCAGGCCCTTGGTGGTTTTCAGCTTTGGCGTCGGGGCGACGTCGGCTTCCAGGGTGAAGGTGAGTTCCTTGCCGGGCTCAAAGCTCTCCAGCAGGCCGTCAAAACCACTGCTCAGGTCAGGCTGACTGATCGGTTCCAGCGATTCCTGCTGGATGGCGTCACGCCAGGCGTTATCGATCAGCTTTTCCAGAGCCGTGGCTTTGATCCGCACGCCTCCTAGCTGTTGCACCAGCACCGTGCGCGGCACCTTGCCCTTGCGGAAGCCCGGCAGGTTGATGCTGCGGCTCAGGCTGGTGATGGCGTCTTCGTAACTCGTCTTGCAGCGCTCCCCAGGAACGGTGACCGTCACCGCCAGGCGGCTGCTGGGGCGGGCTTCGGTGGTCACCTTCAGGGCTGCAGCGCTCATGGGGGAAGGGAAAGGGCAGCCAAACATTTTATGCAACGGGTGAATTCAGGCTTGATCGGTAAGCTGATCGCGTCGCTAGATCAGCATCACGTTCTCTACACAGTGATGTTGGATTTGAGAAACGACGGGTTTTCGTTCAGATCGTCCACTCCACCGCTTGTCTTCGACCCTTCCCAATCGCCCTCTCAACGTTGCAGTTCTCGGTGCCAGCGGTGCTGTTGGTCAGGAGCTGCTGTTGCTGCTTGAGGAGCGCCGTTTCCCCGTTGGCGAGCTGAAGCTGCTGGCGTCGGCCCGTTCGGCCGGCCAGACCCAAACCTGGAATGGCCGCACCCTCACGGTGGAAGAGGTCTCGGCTCAATCTTTTGAAGGGGTCGATTTGGTGCTGGCGTCAGCCGGTGGTTCTGTATCCAAGCAGTGGCGCGAGGCGATCACCGCCGCCGGTGCAGTGATGGTGGATAACTCCAGTGCCTTCCGGATGGAGGAGGGTGTGCCGCTGGTGGTGCCCGAGGTCAATCCCGATGCGGCCTTCGTCCACAGGGGCGTGATCGCCAACCCGAATTGCACAACGATCCTGCTCACCTTGGCTTTGGCTCCTTTGGCTGCCATGCGGGTGATGCGCCGGGTGGTGGTGAGCACTTACCAATCCGCCAGTGGTGCCGGTGCCCGGGCCATGGAAGAGCTCAAAAACCTTTCGCAGACGGTGCTGGATGGCGGCACTCCGAAAGGAGAGGTGCTGCCTTACTCCCTGGCGTTCAACCTCTTTCTGCACAACTCTCCCTTGCAGGCCAACAGCTATTGCGAAGAGGAGATGAAGATGGTGAACGAGACCCGCAAGATCATGGGTCTGCCGGATCTGCGCTTCACCGCCACCTGCGTGCGGGTGCCCGTGCTGCGGGCGCATTCCGAAGCGGTGAACATCGAGTTCGAGTCCCCCTTCCCGGTTGATGAGGCACGTGAGCTGCTCGCGGCTGCACCTGGTGTGGAGTTGATTGACGATTCGGCGGCGAACCGTTTCCCGATGCCGACGGATGTGACCGGTCGCGACCCGGTGGCGATCGGACGGATCCGGCAGGACATCAGTAATGCCAATGCTCTGGAGCTCTGGCTGTGTGGTGACCAGATCCGCAAGGGAGCGGCGCTCAACGCTGTTCAGATCGCTGAACTGTTGATTCAGAAGTGATGACTCAGGCCGCCACCCTCTCGCCAACGCCCTTTGGCCGTGTGGTCACCGCGATGGTGACCCCCTTTGATGCCAGCGGTGCTGTGGATCTCAGCGTTGCCGCAAACCTGGCCCGGCATCTCGTGGAACAGGGCTCCGATGGATTGCTGGTCTGCGGCACCACCGGTGAATCGCCGACCCTCAGCTGGGACGAGCAGTTGCAGCTTCTGCAGGCAGTGCGTGATGCCGTTGGCAGTGACGCCAAGGTGTTAGCGGGCACCGGCAGCAACTCCACAGCCGAAGCGGTGGAGGCCACCAAAGAAGCAGCGGCGGCTGGCGCGGATGGCGCTCTCGTTGTTGTGCCCTATTACAACAAGCCTCCCCAAGAGGGGCTGGAGGCCCATTTCCGGGCCATCGCTGAAGCGGCTCCTGAGCTGCCATTGATGCTTTACAACATCCCTGGCCGCACCGGCTGCAGCATAGCCCCGGCCACGGTGGCCCGGCTGATGGACTGCCCCAACGTGGTAAGTTTCAAGGCCGCCAGCGGCACCACTGAAGAGGTCACTGCGCTGCGCCTGGCCTGCGGTCCGCAGTTGGCGATTTACAGCGGTGACGACGGCCTCACCCTGCCGATGCTTGCGGTGGGTGCCGTTGGCGTGGTGAGTGTGGGCAGCCATGTGGCGGGCCCTGAGATCCGCGCCATGATCGAGGCCTATCTGAATGGCGATGGTGCCTCCGCACTCGCCCTGCACGACGCGTTGATTCCTCTGTTCAAGGCCCTGTTCGCCACCACCAATCCGATTCCCGTCAAGGCTGCCCTGGAACTCAATGGCTGGTCTGTCGGTGCACCCCGTCCGCCCCTGTGCTCACTCTCTGACGACATGAAACGTTCGCTTTCCAACGCCATGGCCGCCCTCCGTCAGACCTAGCTCGGTCCGGCTTATCGGCTTACGCAACCCGTTCTTTTACACATCGTTTTCCATGGCCAACAACGCGAGATCCAGCAAGGGTCAGGAGCCCTGCCTTCGGGTGATCCCCCTGGGCGGTCTGCACGAGATCGGTAAGAACACCTGTGTGTTCGAGTACGGCGATGACCTGATGCTGGTGGATGCCGGTCTGGCCTTCCCTAGCGACGGCATGCACGGGGTGAATGTGGTGCTCCCCGACACCAGTTTCCTTCGCGAGAACCAGAAGCGGATCCGCGGCATGATCGTCACCCATGGTCATGAAGACCACATCGGTGGCATCGCCCATCACCTCAAGCACTTCAACATTCCGGTGATCTACGGGCCGCGGCTGGCCCTCTCGATGCTCACCGGCAAGATGGATGAGGCCGGTGTTCGCGACCGCACCACCCTGCAGACCGTCGCTCCGCGCGATGTGGTGAAGGTGGGTCAGCACTTCTCCGTGGAGTTCATCCGCAACACCCACTCGATGGCCGACAGCTTCTCGCTGGCCATCTCCACACCGGTGGGAACGGTGATCTTCACGGGGGATTTCAAGTTCGACCACACCCCGGTCGACGGCGAAAACTTCGACATGGCCCGCCTCGCCCACCACGGTGACAAGGGAGTTCTCTGTCTGTTCAGCGATTCAACCAACTCCGAGGTTCCTGGCTTCTGCCCGCCGGAACGCTCGGTGTTCCCCAACCTAGATCGCCACATCGCCAATGCAGAAGGGCGGGTGATCGTCACCACCTTCGCCAGCTCGATTCATCGCGTGTCGATGATTTTGGAGCTGGCCCTGAAGAACGGCCGCAAGGTGGGGCTGCTGGGCCGCTCGATGCTCAATGTGATCGCCAAGGCGCGGGAACTGGGCTACATGCGCGCGCCGGATGAATTGTTTGTGCCGATCAAACAGATCAACGATGTGCCCGATCGTGAAACGCTGCTGCTGATGACCGGCAGCCAGGGTGAGCCGCTGGCCGCCCTGAGCCGCATCTCCCGTGGTGAGCATCCCCAGGTGAAGGTGAAGACCACCGACACGATCATCTTCTCGGCCAGCCCGATTCCGGGAAACACGATTTCCGTGGTGAACACCATCGACAAGCTGATGATGCTGGGCGCCAAGGTCGTTTACGGCAAGGGTGAAGGCATCCATGTCTCCGGCCATGGCTTCCAGGAAGACCAGAAACTGATGCTGGCCCTCACCAGGCCCAAGTTCTTCGTGCCGGTGCACGGTGAGCACCGGATGCTGGTTCAGCACTCCCGCACCGGTCATGCGATGGGGGTCCCGGTCGACAACACCCTGATCATCGACAACGGTGATGTGGTGGAGCTCACCCCGGATTCGATCCGCAAGGGCAATGCCGTGAAGGCGGGCATCGAGCTGCTGGATCAATCCCGCAACGGCATCGTCGATGCTCGGGTGCTGAAGGAACGCCAGCAGCTGGCGGAAGATGGCGTGGTGACGATCCTTGCCGCCATTAGCACCGATGGCGCCATGGTGGCTCCGCCGCGGGTGAACCTGCGCGGTGTGGTCACCACAGCCGATGCCCGCAAGATGTCGTTGTGGGTGGAGCGCGAAATCAAGTGGGTGCTTGAGAATCGCTGGAAGCAGCTCTGCCGCAACACCGGTGGCAAGGCACCCGAGGTGGACTGGATGGGTGTGCAGCGCGAAGTGGAGGTAGGCCTTGGCCGCCGGATGCGCCGTGAACTTCAGGTGGAGCCGCTGATCCTGTGTCTGGTTCAGCCGGCTCCTGGTGGCACACCGGTTTACAAGGGCCGTGCTGATGCTGAGCCCGATGACCGTCCAGCCCCCCGCGGTCGCGGGGGTCGTGGCGGTGGCTCTCCCTATGGCCGTCGCAACGGCGGTGGCGGTGGAACCCCCGCTCCGGTGCGAAACAACCAGGGCAATGGTCGGTCTGGCTCGGCAACACCGGCCCCCGTTCGTGCCGCTGCGGCAACCGCAGTGGTGGAGAAAGTGGCTCCTCAACCGGTGGCTGAAAAGGCAGCCCCAGCTTCCCCGGAGCCGGAGATGCCTGCAGGCCGCACCCGTCGTCGTCGTTCAGCGGCCAGCTGATCGGGCGAAGACCCCTTTGATCCTGTTAATCAGCCCCATCGGCTCCACGGAGTCGGTGGGGCTTTTGATCTCAGGCTGGAGTTGAACGCGGAGCCATGAGTGTTCCAAAAGCTTTGCGGCCTCAGGCTTCTGGGGTTGGGGCGTTGGCTTGATTGCATCGAGGGGTGGCTCTTCTGTAGTGGGTTCTGGTTCTTGCTGCATCTCGGCCTGGGGATTGGCTTCAGGGCTGACCGTTGGCTCTGGGCTTTGCACAGGAGCCGGAATAGGTGTCAGAGGAGGAAAGGGATCAGCAGTCGGCATGGCCCTTGGCTCCGCATCATTGGACAACCACGGCATTGCGGTGACCAGATCAGCCGGTGCTGGCCTGGCTTGATCGGGATCCGTGCTCAGGAAGGGATCCCTGAGCAGGTCTGTGATGGCGCCATTGGTTGCGGGTGTCGTACCTGCTTCGCTGGCGATGTCTTCTGATTGGCAGCGCTGCAGCCCCTGTTCCGCCAGGGCTGTGATGGTGGCGTCCACGTCACCCTGCACACCCGTTCGTAGGAGATGGCGGCTTGCTCCGGTTGCCGGAGCCCATGCAGCTGGATGTGACCTAGGAGCAACGACACCACCGCCCGCCAGCCCAAGACCAGGCTTGGATCGTGCTCGTCTGGTGCGCTTTCGAGTTGATCCCACAACGCTGAGGCAAGGGTGTGGGCCTTGGCGTAGTCCCCAAGGCCATAGGCCCGTTCCGCGGCTTGGTAGTGCTGCTCGAAATCGGCGTCCACAAGTTGGGGGGCCAGTCCCCCCGTTGTAGGCCGTTAGTCGGGGTCGTGCGGTGAAGCGGTGCCTTGGGCGGTGTGACGCTCTTCACCTCCCAGTCCGAATCCGGCGTGCACCACCTGGAGCGCTTGAACGCCAGCATCTTCGGCCACCACACAGCTGGTTCTGATTTCGCTGGTGGCGATCAGGCCAATGTTGATGCCTGCATCCGCCAGCGCACGGAACATGCGCCCTGCCGTCCCTGGCGTTGCCGGCATTCCCGCGCCCACAGCACTCACCCGGGCAATGGCTTCGCCGTCCTCCAGGGCAGCACCGGGCCACTGGGCCAGCAGAGGTGCCAGGGCCACATCGGCGCGGGCACGGTCGTCTTTGCGCAGGATGAAGGTGATGTCCCGCGATCCGTCGCTGTGCTGACGTTCCGATTGAACGATCGCATCGAGGCTGATGCTGTTGTCTGCCAGGGCTGAACACAGCGCTGCTGCGGTGCCGGGACGATCGGGCACGTGGCGAACACTCAGTTGCACCTGGTCGCGGTCGAGGGCGACGCCGCGCACTTCTGGTTCCCCGCTGCCGTTGTCGGTGGGGTTGATGCGGATTTGCGAGTCCTCCAGGGCGAAGGCCTCTTGCACGGCTTGAACCGCCTTGCTGCCGGCGCCGGAGTCGATCACGCAGCTCACCTTCACCTCACTGGTGGCGATCAGGCGCAGGTTGATGCCCTGCTGACACAAGCACTTGAACAGGCCGGCGGCAATTCCAGGGCGCCCCATGATTCCGGCCCCGCTGATGCTGAGCTTCGTTAGCCCTCCTTCGGAGGCCAGATCGCCGCCCAGTTGATCCAGCACCTTCTGGCAGACAGGGCGGGCCAGCTCGAGATCCGCTTCCGACACCGTGAAGGTGATGTCGTTGCTGCTGCCCTCATGGGTGGCCTGAATGATCAGGTCCACATTGATTCCTGCCTCAGAGAGGGTTTCAAACAGTCGTGCGGCAATCCCAGGCTGATCGGGAATCTGGGAGAGGGCGAGCACGGCCTGTCCGTCCACTTCCTCCATCCCATCCACGGGACTGCCGAGCTCCAGGCCACTGCTGCTGATCGGACGGGCTGAACGGCTGGTGATCCGGGTGCCGGGGGCATCGCTCCAGCTGGAGCGCACCACAAGGTTCACGCCGTAGTTTCGGGCGATTTCAACGGCCCTGGGATGCAGCACGGAGGCCCCAAGGCTGGCGAGTTCCAGCATTTCGTCGCAGCTGATCGTCTCCATCAGCTGGGCATCGGACACTTTGCGCGGATCGGTGCTGAGCACACCCGGAACGTCGGTGTAGATCTCGCAGGCATCGGCACCCAGGGCCGCCGCCAGGGCGACAGCAGAAGTGTCGGAGCCTCCGCGCCCGAGGGTGGTGATTTCGTTGAGGCCATCGCTGCTGGTGCTGGTGCCCTGGAAACCAGCAACCACCACCACCTGGCCAGCTGCGAGGCGGTTGCGGATTCGGTCGGTGCGAATCCCAAGGATCCGGGCCCGGCCATGGGTGGATTCCGTGGCGATGCCCACCTGTGGACCGGTCATCGATGTCGCACTGACCCCCTGGGCGTTCAAGGCCATCGCCAGCAAGGCGATCGACACCTGTTCGCCACTGGCCAACAGCATGTCCATCTCCCGCTGGGTGGGGGCAGAGGTGATGGCGTTGGCCAGACCCGTTAATTCATCGGTGGTGTGGCCCATAGCGGAGACCACAACGACCACGTCGTGCCCTTCCTCACGGCAACGTCCGATCCGATCAGCCACCGCCCTGATGCGTTCCACGCTGCCGACGGAGGTGCCCCCGAATTTCTGCACCAGGAGGGCCATGGGCTGGGCTTCAGCAACGCTGGATTTTCTCACCTGGCCGGCAGTGATTAGCCCAAAAGGCCGTCGCGGAAGGCATCGCCCGGTTGGGCGCCGCGTTTCAGCCGTGCCTCCACCTCGAGGAGACGGCCTAGCAGCGAGAGGAAGCGTTTGGTCGGGCGGCCCTGCAGCTTCTTGCGCATCACGTAGATGCGTTTGGGGTTACCGATCCCAGCGGCCTTGGCGATCACGGCCACATCCCGTTCCCCCTGCTGTTCCAGCAGGCTCACCCAGAGCCAGCCGCGGATCTGACCAGTGAGGGTGGCCACGATGCGCAGAGCTGGTTCCCCTGCTTCGATCAGGGCATCCCAGCGGGCGATCGCTTCGCCGGGGTTGCCCTCCAGAAGTGCATCGCCCACAGCCAGAGCGTTGGTGGAGCGTCCCCCCACCAGCTCCTGCACCCGTGCAGCGGAAATGCTGGTGTCCTGAAGGGAGAGTTTGCGCAGTTCCGATTCCAGCCGGGCGCTGTCGGTGCCGATGGCCTCCACCAGGGCATCGATGGCATCCGGCTCAACCTTCAGGGCCAGGGCCTCGGCCGTGCGTCGCACCAGCTGGCGCTGGCCGTTGCCATCCCAGGCCGCTGGCAGCGGGAAACTTTGCTCCTGATCGATCCCGCTTTTGATCCGCTTCTGCAGGGCTTTGGTGGTGCGTAGGCGACCATCAGGTTTGGCCGGGTTCACCAGCACCAGGTGGCTGCTGTCCGGGATGAGCTCGAGGGCGGCCTCAAACCGGTCGGCCAGCTCGCTTGGGCAGCCATTGCAGAACGGACTGCGCTGCAACAGCACCAGCCGTTCGCCAGTGGCGAAGGGAGGGGTACGGGCCTCCTCGAGGGCCTGCAGGGCCTGACCAGCGTCCGCCCCATCAAGGCGGCTGAGGTTGAGGCTGCTCCAGCTGGGGTCGACAACCTGGCCGATCAGGGCATTGATGGCCCGATCCCGCGCAGCGGCGTCATCACCCCAGAGCAGATGGATCGGCATGGGTTGATGATGGCGTGGATGGCCCAGGACCACCCGATCTTCACCGAAAGCATCCGGCGGATCCGGGCGGCTCTGGGGGACACGGGCCTGCCGCCGCTGCAACAGCAGGTGCTGGAACGGCTGGTGCACAGCAGCGGCGATCTTTCATTGGGAACACTGCTGCGGTTCAGTGAGGGGGCCTGTGAGCAGGGTTTGGCAGCGCTGAAGCAGGGAGCGCCGATCCTGACGGACACCGCGATGGCGGCGGCGGCGGTGGCCCCGATGGCCCAACGGACTCTGGGCACTGCCGTGCACACGGTGCTGGAGTGGGCACCTGAGGCGGTACCGGCGGGTTCAACGCGTACGGCGGCGGGCATGCAGCGGGCCTGGCGCGCGCTCGCGGAGGCGTCACCGGCTCCGGTGGTGCTGATCGGCAGTGCGCCGACCGCCCTTGAGGTGCTGTTGCAGCAGGTGGCCGCCGGTGCTCCAGCCCCCAGCTTGGTGATCGGCATGCCGGTGGGGTTTGTGGGGGTATCGGAAAGCAAGAAGCATTTGGCGGCCAGTGGCCTGGTCCAGATCCGTTTGGAGAGCAGCAGGGGTGGAGCGGGTCTGGTGGCCGCGGCGGTCAATGCTCTGCTTCGCGCTGCTGCAGCACCAGCTCACCCCCCCTCCAGCTGAGTTGCCAGCCTCCGGCAAGATCGGCCGCACCGCTGGGGGCACCGCTTTCCAGTCGCCGGCTGAGCTCGTTGAGCTGGCTGGCAGGCGGGGCTGGTACCCCCTGCTGCTGCAGCCACTGCGCCAGCAGCAGGCGGCGGGTGGCTGAGCTCAACGCCCCCAGGCCGCGGCGGTCCAGGCCGGCAGCGGTTTGCAGAAGCTCCAGAGCCATCTGGCTGAGTTCCGTCTGACTGTCCCGCACCTGGGACACCCGTTCGGCCAGATCGCTGATCCGCTGACTGCAGCCCGGATGCAGTTCCTCGAGCACGGGCAGCACCTCCTGGCGAATCCGATTGCGGGCGAACTCGGGGGATTGGTTGCTGGGGTCCTCCCAGATCGGCAGGGCCAGGTCCCGGCAGATCTGGAGGGTGTCTCTGCGCTGCAGGTGCAGCAGCGGCCGGCGCAGTCGGGGGCCTTCCGGGCTGAGGGGGCGAACGCTGGGCAGGGCTGCCAGGCCGGCCAGGTCGCTGCCGCGGGCCAGCTGCAGCAGCATCGTTTCGGCCCTGTCGCTGGCGGTGTGGCCCGTCACCACATCGGCGCCCGCTTGGTTGCCCCGCTGGGCCAGCCGTTCGTAACGCCATTGCCGGGCTTTGGCTTCGCTGGGCACCTCTCCCGGCGCTGCCTGGTCCACTTGCAGGGAGAGCTGCCGCTGCTTGCACCAGCTGCTCAGTTCCGCGGCGATTCGGCTGGAGTTGTCGTGCCAGCCGTGATCGCCGTGCCACAGGTTCAGGCCCCAGCCATGCAATGGCGCCAGATCTTGCAGCAACGCCAGCAGGGCCATGGAGTCTTGTCCGCCGGACACCGCCAGCAGCAGAGAGCTGCCCTTGGGCAGCAGCTGCGGCTGCATCAGCAGGCGCCGGTGCAGGCGGTCATGCCAGGACGTCCAGCCCAAGGAGGTGGGGTGCGTTTCCCCCACGGTGTGAGAATCAGGGCATCGCTGTCCAGTCCCCCATGACCCGTCTTCAGCAGCTGCCCGTTTCTTTGCAGCGCAGCCTTGAGCAGCGCTCTGCGCTCAAGGTGATCGCTGGCCTGATGAATTTCGATGCCGCCAGTGTGGAGCGGGTTGCTCGTGCAGCCGGGCGTGGCGGTGCTGATCTGATCGACGTGGCTTGCGACCCCGCCCTGGTGCGTCTGGCAATCGAGGCCTCCGGTGGAGTGCCAGTGTGTGTGTCTTCGGTGGAGCCTGAGCAGTTCCCCGCGGTGGTGGAGGCCGGTGCGCTGATGGTGGAGATCGGCAACTACGACGCCTTCTATCCCCAGGGCCGGATCTTTGATGCGGCTGAAGTGCTGGAGCTCACCCGCCGCACCCGCCAACTGCTGCCCAACGTGGTGTTGAGCGTCACTGTGCCCCACGTGTTGCCAATGGATGAGCAGGAGCAGCTGGCCATCGATCTGGTGGCCGCCGGTGCGGATCTGATCCAGACCGAGGGCGGCACCAGTGCCAAGCCCTTCAGTGCTGGCCACCTGGGCCTGATCGAGAAGGCTGCCCCCACCCTTGCAGCGGCCCACAGCATCAGCCGCGCCGTCGATGTGCCCGTTCTCTGTGCTTCGGGTCTGTCGGCGGTGACTCTGCCGATGGCCATCGCTGCCGGTGCGGCCGGCGTAGGCGTCGGTTCAGCAGTGAACTGCCTGCAGGATGAGCTGGCGATGGTGGCCGTTGTTCGTGGTCTGCGTGATGCCCTTGGCAGCGCTGTCGCGACCCGCGTCTGAACCTGAATCTCCGCTGAGCGGAGCACTCTTCCCTTCATGGTGTGAAGAGTGCTCCGCTCGCTCGCGGGAGCAACAGCTCTCGTGTGAAAATCGACACCTGACTTCCAGTTCCATGCAGTTCATCAACACGCTGACCGTTCTGGCCCTGGTGGTGGCGTCCTTCGCTTTGATCGTTGCGGTGCCGGTGCTGTATGCCTCCAGCGAAGACAGCGGCCGCTCCAACCGTCTGATCCTTCTGGGCAGTGCTGTTTGGGTGGCGCTGGTGCTGCTGAACTGGGGTGTGAGCTTCTTCGTCGTCTGAGCTCAGCCTCAGGCAGAACCTGGCAGGTGCCACGATGGCTGAGATTCAGTCGGCACCTTCCCAATGGCCACGTTTGAAGGACGTTTCTCTGACGCAGCCGGGCTGCGCGTCGGCATCGTCGTGGCCCGTTTCAACGACCTGGTCACTGCCAAGTTGCTGAGCGGCTGTCTCGACTGCCTTAAGCGCCATGGCGTGGATGTGTCGGAGACCAGCTCCCAGTTGGACGTGGCCTGGGTGCCAGGTTCGTTCGAACTGCCGATCGTGGCCCAGCAGATGGCCCGCTGCGGTCAGTACCAGGTCCTGATCACCCTTGGGGCGGTGATCCGCGGGGACACGCCCCATTTCGATGTGGTGGTGGCTGAGGCCAGCAAGGGCGTTGCTGCGGTGGCGCGCGATACGTCCGTGCCGGTGATCTTCGGCGTGTTGACCACTGACACGATGCAGCAGGCGCTGGAGCGGGCGGGCATCAAGAGCAATCTCGGCTGGAGCTACGGCCTGGAAGCCCTGGAGATGGGCAGCCTGATGAGGGCCTTGCCGTCGGCTTGAGGCTTCAGGCCGTCAACTGATCGAGCACCTGACGGGCCCGTTGCACCACGGGCTTGGGAACGCCGGCCAGGCGTGCCGCTTCGATGCCGTAGCTACGGCTGGCGCCACCAGCCTGCACCTGATGAAGGAACACCAGATCCTCACCGGTTTCCTCCACCAGCACCTGGAAGTTGGCCACGTTGTCGCGTTCGGCGGCCAGGTTATTGAGTTCGTGATAGTGGGTGGCGAACACCGTGCGGCTGCCCAGGTCGCCCGCCAGGTGCTCGCTCACGGCCCAGGCGATGGAGAGGCCATCGAAGGTGGCGGTGCCCCGCCCGATTTCATCGAGCAGCACCAGGGAACGATCGCTGGCGTGGTGAAGGATGTTGGCGGTTTCAGCCATCTCCACCATGAAGGTGGACTGGCCGGCGGCCAGATCATCCACAGCACCCACCCGGGTGAAGATCCGATCGGCAATGCCGACCGTGGCTGAGCGGGCCGGCACCCAGCTGCCGATCTGAGCCATCAACTGGATCAGGCCGATCTGGCGTAGGTAGCAGCTCTTGCCACTGGCATTGGGGCCCGTGAGCACCACCAGATCGGTGCCCTCACCGAGCTGCACATCATTGGGGGTGAAAGCGGTTTCCACCAGCCGTTGCTCCACCACCGGATGGCGGCTGTCCTCCAGCTGCAGCCCTCGGCCGTCGGTGATGGTTGGTGCGCAGTAGCCACCGCTGGCGGCCACATCGCCCAGGCCGGTGAGGGCATCGAGTGCAGCAACGGCGCGGGCTGCCTGGCGGATCGGGGCGGCCATGGCCCCCACCTGCTCTCGCAGCTGGCAGAACAGCTCGTATTCCCGCTGGCAAGCCCGGGCCCGCAGCTGGAAGATGCGGCCCTCCCGCTCCTTGAGATCCGGGGTAATGAAGCGTTCTTCGTTGGCCAGGGTCTGGCGCCGGATCCAGTGTTCCGGCACGGCGGTGGCCTTGGCTTTGCTCACCGCCAGGAAATAGCCGAAGGTGCGGTGGTGCTGCAGCTTCAGGGTGCTGATGCCACAGCGTTGGCGCTCTTGCTGCTCCTGGTGGCTCAGCCAGGCGTCCTGATCGTCCAGCTGGTTGCGCAGCCCATCCAGCAGCGGGTCGACGCCGTCATGGATCAGATCGCCCTCGGAGAGGGAGAGCGGTGGGGCCTCCACCAGCTTGTGGCGAATTGTTCGGGCCAGCTCCGCCAGGGCTGGATCGGGGCTGAGCAGCTGCTGCAACCACTCCGGCCCTGTGCTGATTGCCGATTTCAGCCGAGCGGTGAGCTGGGGCAACCGTTCAAGGCCATCGGCGATGGCCACAAGATCGCGGGCACCGGCATGGCCCGCCCCGGCCCGGCCGGCCAGCCGTTCCAGGTCCCCCATCGGCCGAAGTAGCTGGCGGATCGCCAGTCGCAGGCTGCGTTCACCCACCAGGCTGCTCACCAGATCCTGGCGCTGCTGAATGGCCTGGCGGTCCATCAACGGTGCTTCCAGCCAGCGGCGTAGGCAACGGCCGCCCATGGCGGTGAGGGTGCGATCGATGGCCCAGAGCAATGACCCCTGCAACTGGTTGTCGCGCTGGGTGGCGGTGAGCTCGAGGTTGCGGCGGGTCTGGGCATCCAGCACCAGGGCATCGCCGCGGTGCACGATTGCCGGCACTTCGAGGGGAATGCGGCTGTCCTCCTCCAGGGGCTGGGTGTCCTGCAGGTAGCCCAGCAGGCCACCGAGGGCCTGCAGGGCTAGGGGGTGCTCCGGTAGGCCGAGGCCATCGAGGCTGCTGAGGCCGTAGTGCTGCTGCAGGGTGCGCTCCGCCTCCACTGGGCTGAAGGGGGTGCTGGCCATTGGCGTCAGCCGCAACCGTTCCGGGCACCAGGCCGGCCGCTCAGTATCGAGGGCGGCGGCCCAGAGCAATTCGGAGGCCTCCTGCTGGGCCAGCTGCTGGTGCAGGGCGCTGCTGTCTTCTCGTTGCATCACTTGCACCTCGCCGGTGCTCACATCGGCGCTGGCCAGGCCCCAGCGCAGCGGTTGTTTTCCCTGGGCCGGCTCCACCACCACCGCCGCCAGCCAGTTGTTGCGGCGGGCGCTGAGCATGCCCTCCTCCAACACGGTGCCGGGGGTCAGCACCCGGGTGATGTCCCGCTTGAGCAGGGCACCCTTGGTGGGAGTGGTTTCGAGTTGATCGCAGAGGGCCACGCTGTAGCCCTGCTTGATCAGTTCGGCGCAATAGCGCTCGGCGGCGTGGTGGGGGATGCCCGCCATCGGCACCCGGCCGATGGCCTTGCCGCCCTCCTTGCCGGTGAGGGTGAGTTCCAGCACCCGGGAGAGCTCGATCGCGTCTTCGAAGAAGCATTCGAAGAAGTCGCCCAGGCGGTAGAGCAGCACCCTTTCGGGATGGGCTGCTTTTAGCTCCACGTAGTGGCGCAGCATCGGTGTGAGCTGCAGCGGGTCCAGCTGGCTGTGATGGCCCCAGGCTGGTTCGTCTCTGCTGGGTTCTGAATCGTTTGCAGCCGGAGCTTCGCTGCTGCCCTCGCTTGCCGTGGCCTGGCGCGTTCGGGGCCGGGCGGCTGCATCGGCCCCAAGTTCGTCGTCGCTGAGATCGTGGCTGGCGGTCTCAGGCTCGCTGGCCGTTGCTGTCGCCGATGGGGCGGCCGGCTCAGGCGCCCCGAACAGATTGCCCTGCAGGGCGTCGTCAGGGGGCTGGGACGCGGACCGGGGCATCGGCTGATCTGACGAATACGGATCGTACCGGGCCTGACCCGATTGAGATGCCTCAGCGGCGCAGCACCATCAGCTGCTGGGGGTTCGCATCCTGGAAGCCCAGCTGCCGGTAGAAGCCGGCACTCTTGGTGGTCATCAGATACACCCGCTCCACGCCCACCACCGGTGGGGTGTGGAGCAGTTCCTCGATCACCCGGCGGCCGAGGCCGTGGCCCTGCAGATCGCCGGCCACCACGATGTCCCAGAGCACGGCCCGGCTGAAGCCATCGGAGGTGGCCCGGCCGAAGCCCACTAGCCGCTTGCCGCGCCAGAGGCTCACCACGGCGTCGCTCCCGGCCAGCAATCGCCGCAGCTGGCTAAAGCTGCGGCCGCGGGCCCAGAAGGCGTGGCGATCGAACAGCCGTTGCAGTTTGAGCAGGGCACGGCTGGGGCGCAGATCCGGCCCGAGGCCCAGCCAGCGCAGGCCTGGAGCACCGGGGGCATGGTGAACCAGCCGGATCGGGGTCACGGGTGGGGGAGCCGCAGCACTTCATCTTGCTCCCCGGCGATAATCGACAGCCGCCGTCTGGCACAGCAACTATGCCCGCCTACGACCTCACGGCTCCCTATTCCCCCAAAGGTGACCAGCCCACGGCGATCGAGCAGCTGGTGAAGGGGGTGAATGGCGGCGAGCGCTATCAGACCCTGCTGGGGGCCACGGGCACGGGCAAGACCTTCACGATGGCCAACGTCATCGCCAAGACCGGTCGTCCGGCGCTGGTGTTGGCCCACAACAAGACGTTGGCGGCGCAGCTGTGCAACGAGCTGCGGGAGTTCTTCCCCGAGAACGCCGTTGAATACTTCATCTCTTACTACGACTACTACCAACCGGAGGCCTACGTTCCGGTCAGCGACACCTATATCGCCAAGACGGCGTCGATCAACGAGGAAATCGACATGCTGCGCCATTCGGCGACCCGGTCGCTGTTTGAACGGCGTGATGTGATCGTGGTGGCCTCGATCAGTTGCATCTACGGCCTTGGTATTCCCAGTGAATACCTCAAGGCGGCGGTGAAGTTCGAGGTGGGGGAGACCCTCAACATTCGCGGCCAGCTGCGGGAGTTGGTGAACAACCAGTACAGCCGCAACGACACCGAAATCGCCCGCGGTCGTTTTCGGATGAAGGGGGATGTGCTGGAGATCGGCCCGGCTTATGAAGACCGGCTGGTGCGCATTGAACTGTTCGGTGATGAGGTGGAGGCGATTCGCTATGTCGACCCCACCACTGGCGAGATCCTGCAAAGCATGGACGCGGTGAACATCTACCCGGCCAAGCACTTCGTCACCCCGAAAGACCGGCTCGATTCGGCGATCAGCGCCATTCGCTCGGAGCTGCGGGAGCGGCTGGATGTGCTCAACGGCGAAGGCAAGTTGCTGGAGGCCCAGCGGCTGGAGCAGCGCACCAAATACGACCTGGAGATGCTGGGGCAGGTGGGCTACTGCAACGGGGTGGAGAACTACGCCCGCCATTTGGCTGGCCGGGAGGAAGGCACCCCGCCGGAGTGCCTGATCGATTACTTCCCGGACGACTGGCTGCTGATCGTGGATGAGAGCCACGTCACCTGCTCCCAGCTGCAGGCGATGTACAACGGGGACCAGGCCCGTAAAAAGGTGCTGATCGAGCACGGCTTCCGCCTGCCCAGTGCCGCCGACAACCGGCCGCTCAAGGGGGAAGAGTTCTGGGACAAGGCCAAGCAGACGGTGTTCGTCTCAGCCACCCCGGGCAACTGGGAAATGGAGGTGAGCGGCGGCGAGGTGGCCGAACAGGTGATCCGCCCGACTGGGGTGCTGGACCCAGTGGTGGAGGTGCGACCCACCACCGGTCAGGTGGACGATCTGCTGGGGGAAATCCGCGATCGGGCTGCCAAGAACCAGCGGGTGCTGGTAACCACCTTGACCAAGCGGATGGCGGAAGATCTCACCGATTACCTGGCGGAGAACGATGTGCGGGTGCGCTACCTCCACTCGGAGATCCATTCGATCGAGCGGATCGAGATCATTCAGGACCTGCGGCTCGGGGAATATGACGTGTTGGTGGGGGTGAACCTGCTGCGGGAGGGTCTGGACCTGCCGGAGGTGAGCCTGGTGGCGATCCTCGATGCCGACAAGGAAGGCTTCCTGCGGGCTGAACGCTCGTTGATCCAGACCATCGGCCGTGCGGCTCGCCATGTGGAGGGGGTGGCGCTGCTCTATGCCGACAACATGACCGAGTCGATGGCCAAAGCCATCTCCGAGACCGAACGGCGTCGGGCGATCCAGCAGGCCTACAACGAGAAGCACGGCGTCGTGCCCACCGCTGCGGGCAAGAAGGCCAGCAACTCGATCCTCAGCTTCCTGGAGTTGAGCCGCAAGTTGAAGCAAGACGGTCCCGATGCCGATCTGGTGGAAGTGGTGGGCAAGGCCGCCCAGGCCCTGGAGAACGACCCCGATGCCGGCCTGGCGTTGGAGGCGCTGCCGGAGTTGATCGATCAGCTCGAGGCCAAGATGAAGGAGGCGGCCAAGAAGCTCGACTTTGAGGAAGCCGCCAACCTGCGGGATCGGGTGAAGCAGCTGCGTCAGAAGATGGCCGGCTCCCGTTGAAATTCACGGTGGGAACCCTTGGCAATTGACCATTGGTCCCTCCGTAAGGCAGAGTCTCCAAGTCGTCAGGGACACGCCCGCGTCGACACCTGCGGATGTAGCTCAGTGGTAGAGCATCTCCTTGCCAAGGAGAGGGTCGAGAGTTCGAATCTCTTCATCCGCTTGATTCAGAACCCAGTCCAGAAGGGCATTCTGCGAGTGAGCCTCCATTAAGCTGCACCCGATTCGGTTGCTGCTATCCATGCTCAAGCTCCTGCTGGGTGATCCCAATGCCCGCAAGCTGAAGCGTTACCAGCCGATCGTTTCGGATATTCAGCTGCTTGAAGAGGAGATCGCTCCGCTCTCCGACGATGAGTTACGTGGCAGAACCGCTGCCTTCCAGGAGCGTTTGGCCAATGCCGGCAGTCTGGCGAACCAGCGGCCGATCCTCGACGAGATCCTGCCTGAGGCCTTTGCCGTTGTTCGTGAAGCCGGCAAGCGGGTGCTGGGCATGCGTCATTTCGATGTCCAGCTGATTGGCGGCATGGTGCTGCATGAAGGCCAGATCGCCGAGATGAAAACTGGCGAAGGCAAAACTCTGGTTGCCACCCTTCCGAGCTACCTCAACGCCCTCACTGGTCGTGGCGTGCACGTCGTGACGGTGAACGATTACCTGGCCCGCCGTGATGCCGAGTGGATGGGCCAGGTGCATCGCTTCCTCGGTTTATCCGTGGGCCTGATCCAGCAGGACATGCGTCCTGAGGAGCGCCGACGTAACTACAACTGCGATATCACCTACGCCACCAATTCAGAGCTGGGCTTCGATTACCTGCGCGACAACATGGCTGCCGACATCTCGGAGGTGGTGCAGCGGGAGTTTCAGTACTGCGTGATCGATGAGGTCGATTCGATCCTGATCGACGAAGCCCGCACCCCTCTGATCATTTCTGGTCAGGTGGAACGGCCCCAGGAGAAGTACCAGCAGGCGGCCGAGGTGGCCAATGCCCTTGCTCGCGCTGCCGAGTTAAGCAAAGACGGCATCGATCCCGAGGGGGATTACGAGGTGGATGAAAAGCAGCGCAGCTGCACCCTCACCGATGAAGGCTTTGCCAAGGCCGAGCAGATGCTCGGGGTGGCTGATCTGTTCAACCCCCAGGACCCCTGGGCCCACTACATCACCAACGCTCTGAAGGCCAAGGAGCTGTTCGTCAAGGATGTGAACTACATCGTGCGCGATGGCGAAGCGGTGATCGTGGATGAGTTCACCGGTCGGGTGATGCCTGGGCGCCGTTGGAGTGACGGCCAGCACCAAGCCATTGAGGCCAAGGAGGCCCTTGCGATCCAATCAGAAACGCAGACCCTCGCTTCGATCACGTATCAGAACTTTTTCCTGCTCTATCCCCGCTTGGCCGGCATGACCGGCACGGCCAAAACGGAAGAGGTTGAATTCGAGAAGACCTACAAACTCGAAACCACAATCGTCCCCACCAACCGGGTCCGGGCGCGTCAGGACTGGGCCGATCAGGTTTACAAAACCGAGGCTGCAAAATGGCGCGCTGTGGCCAACGAAACAGCTGAGATCCACAAGAACGGACGGCCGGTGCTAGTCGGCACCACCTCGGTGGAGAAAAGCGAACTGCTGAGTTCGCTGCTGGCGGAGCAGGAGATCCCCCACAACCTGCTCAACGCGAAGCCGGAGAATGTGGAGCGCGAATCGGAGATCGTCGCCCAGGCGGGTCGGGCTGGCGCTGTGACCATCGCCACCAACATGGCGGGCCGTGGTACTGACATCATCCTTGGTGGCAACAGCGACTACATGGCCCGCTTGAAGTTGCGGGAGGTGCTGCTGGGCCGTCTTGTGAAGCCGGAAGAGGATCACACGCCGCCCGTGCCTTTGCAGCGCAGTGCTCCGGGCGGGTTCTCTGATGCTGCGGCGCCTTCGCTGCCCCGCAGCGGCGAGAGCCTCTATCCCTGCCCCCTCACCGATGACACCGATCAAGCCCTCGGCCAGCTGGCGCGTGATCTGGTCAAGGCCTGGGGCGATCGTGCCCTCACGGTGATTGAGCTGGAGGAGCGCATCGCCACTGCTGCGGAGAAAGCACCCACTGAGGCTCCCCAGATTCAGGCATTGCGCGAGGCGATCGCCCGGGTGAAGGGTGAATACGACGCCGTGGTAAAGCAGGAAGAAAGCCGCGTTCGCGAGGCTGGCGGCCTGCATGTGATCGGCACGGAACGGCATGAGTCCCGCCGTGTCGATAACCAACTTCGTGGCCGTGCCGGCCGCCAGGGCGACCCCGGATCCACTCGCTTTTTCCTCTCATTGGGCGACAACTTGCTGCGGATCTTCGGCGGTGATCGCGTTGCCGGTCTGATGAATGCCTTCCGCGTGGAGGAAGACATGCCGATTGAATCCGGCATGCTCACCCGTTCGCTGGAGGGAGCTCAGAAGAAGGTGGAGACCTACTACTACGACATCCGCAAGCAGGTGTTCGAGTACGACGAGGTGATGAACAACCAGCGGCGTGCGGTGTATTCCGAACGCCGCCGAGTGCTGGATGGCCGTGCTTTGAAGAAGCAAGTGATCGGTTACGGCGAACGCACCATGGGAGAAATCGTGGAGGCCTATGTGAATCCTGACCTGCCGCCGGAGGAATGGGATCTCGATCAGCTGGTCGGCAAGGTGAAAGAGTTCATCTATTTGTTGGAAGATCTCACCCCTGACCAGGTTCAGGGCCTCGGCATGGAGGAACTCAAGGCCTTTCTTCAGGAGCAACTACGCAATGCCTATGACCTCAAAGAAGGCCAGATTGAGCAACAGCGCCCTGGGCTGATGCGTGAGGCTGAGCGCTTCTTCATCCTTCAGCAGATTGATACCCTTTGGCGTGAACATCTCCAGGCGATGGATGCCCTGCGTGAATCGGTGGGTCTGCGTGGCTACGGTCAGAAAGATCCGCTCATTGAATACAAGAATGAGGGTTACGACATGTTCCTTGAAATGATGACGAATATGCGCCGTAATGTCATCTATTCAATGTTCATGTTCCAGCCGCAAGCACCCAAAAACTAGTCTTAATGAACCAGAGTAAAGGCGCTGTTCTAGTGAATTTTTAATCAATATTTCCTTATTTATTATTGGCTCATGCGGAATATTTGCTGGTTGAATATGATGTATTTGGTCAGTTTTATGGAGTCACGCAATATGATATTGCGTATAAAGATAAAAAACCTTTTCTTACTTGCTACTAGTGCTTTATGTGAGATTAGCCTTGAATGTTGTCTTGTTTTCGCGCAGTGTGTGTTTCAGGGCTTCCTGACGGCGAGGTTCGCCTTGGAGGATCAATGTAAATTTCTGGGTCAAAAGTATTGGCCATAAAATTAATTAAATCGGCCAGCTGTGAGCTCTTTATCTAGTGCTATCTCCCAGGAATTCCAAGATTTCTCGGTCTTTGAGATTCTGGGCTTCACCAGAGCATTCTTCAAGGAGCTGCCGACCGGCCGCCACCTCCTGTAGGCAGCGTTTGAGGTTCATCACTGTGTTCTCGAGCTGATCGATCCGTTCCATCAAGTTGCGGATCACGTTTGCTTCCGCATCCGGAAGGGCCGAATGGGCAAGTGGATTGATCCTTACACCGCTCTGGTGGATCACCCTTCCGGGGATGCCCACCACCGTGCAGTCGCTCTCCACATCGCGGACCACCACGGATCCAGCGCCAATGCGGGTGTTGGTCCCGATCGTGATTGCACCCAACACCTTGGCGCCTGCACCCACTACCACGTTCTCCGCCAGGGTTGGGTGGCGCTTGCCGTGTTCCTTGCCTGTGCCTCCCAGGGTGACGCCTTGATACAGCAGGCAACGGTGGCCGATTTCGGCGGTCTCGCCGATCACCACCCCCATGCCATGGTCAATGAACACGCTGTGGCCGATCCGGGCGCCGGGGTGAATCTCGATCCCGGTGAGTGCACGGCCAATCTGGCTGAGGCAACGGGCAGCCAGCTTCAGGGGCAGCTGACAGCTCCAAAGGCGATGGCTGATCCGGTGCAGGCTGATCGCCTGGAAGCCGGGATAACAAAACAGGATCTCCAGCCAGCCACGGGCAGCCGGATCGCGCTCGCGGATGATCGCGAGGTCGGCACGGATGTGATCAAACATCGCAGGGGGGTCAGCTGGCGGCCGCCGGGGTCTGCAGGCCAATCTCCTTGCGGAGTAGATCAATCGTATCGGTGCTGAGGTAGCTCTCGGCGCAATGCACCTGGGGCATGCGCATCAGCTGGGAGCGGTTCTGGCGCAGGCTCTGCTCCACCAGTGGCAGGCTTGGTCGATCACAGAGCACGTGGCTGGAGGCCCGCAGTAGGGCCAGTAGGCGGCTGCCCACATCCGGGGTGGCGGTCATCAGCAGCAATTCGTTGCCACGCATGGAGTGGAGAATCACTTCCGCAGCCCGCAGAATGCCGGGGCTGATGCTCACCAGCCCCACACAGCTGCCAGGACGCAATTCCTTGAGCATGGCCAGTTCCTGGCGGAAGTCGTTCAGGTCAACGGCCACGGCGCGGACGCTGTGTTTCTTGGCGAGCTCCTCCACTGGTTGAAGGAAATAACGGCTTGTCACCACCGTGCCGTTACTGGAGTTCTCCAGCACGCTTTCCAGCTCTTCCAGCGGCACCACTTCCACCGGCACATCTAGGCAGGGTTCCAGTTCCTCGGCAATCAGCATCGAGGCGCCGATGTCTTCCCGCGGCGTGCTCACCAGCACGCGGGCTCCGCAGCGCAGGCGCCAGTCAATCTCCCGAGTCAGCAGTTCCCTGGTCTGCTGCAGGGTGCAGCCTGCATTCAGCAGGCCATCCACGCACTTCCGCACTTCACGGTCGAGGTCGGTGACGCCCCGGTTGCGGATGTGTGGAGGCGTTTTGATTTCCCGGGGTTTTTGCTGGTCGCGCACATAGATGCCAGAGCCGGCCATGGCTTCAACGACGCCATCGGTTTCCAGCTGGCGGTACACCTTGCTGATCGTGTTGCGGTGCAGTCCGGTTTGCATTGCCAGCTGCCGGGTGCTGGGAAGGCGATGCCCCGGCGGGTAATGCCTTGCTGCGATGGCAAAACAGATCTGGTTGTAGAGCTGCGTCGACGCCGGAATGTCGCTTTCCTGTTGGATATGGAATCGCACGCCGGTGGGACAGGTCGGAATGCGGCCACCATACGGAGCGAATTGCTTGGTGACAATTAGGGGTGTGTCCTATGCAGTTATGGAAAGTTCTGGGCTGGGCCGAAGTGATTGGGTCGAGGTTCTGAATGGGCCCGTTCGCTTGCGTTGTTGGTGGGCGGAGCCAGTCATCGCCGCGAACGATATTGAGTCGAAACCGTTTATAAATCGTGCCTATATCGTGCTACCTGAGGTGTTCGGTGTGAATGGCTGGGTTCGCAGCGTCGCGGATCGCCTGGCCGCCCATGGCCATCCGGCCCTGGTCATTCCTTTGTTTGCCCGCACGGCGCCCGATCTGGAGTTGTCCTATGAACCGTCCGATCTGGCTCAAGGGCGGCGTCACAAGGACGCCACCACCACCGAGCAGATCCTTGGTGATGTTGCTGCTGCTGTCAGCTGGTTAGGAGTCCGTTACCCGCAGGCCGCCGTGCATGTGGTGGGGTTCTGCTTCGGGGGGCATGCCGCCTTTCTGGCCGCCACGTTGCCCGGGGTTAAGCACGCCTTCGATTTTTACGGCGCAGGGGTGAGCCGGATGCGGCCCGGCGGTGGAGAGCCATCGCTTGCTCTGCTGCCTGAGATCAAGGCACGGCTCACTTGTGTGTTCGGCACGGCCGATCCACTGATCCCTCTCGAGGATCGCGAAGCGATAAGGGTTGCCCTGAGCAAGGCTGATCCCGCCTGCCAGCGCTTGCGCTTTGTGGAGTACGCCGGTGCCGACCATGGCTTCATGTGCGAAGCCCGCAGCAACTTCCATCCCCAGGCCTCAGCCCAGGGATGGAGCCTGCTGCTTGGTGACGATCCTGCGGTTTAGCCCTGGGGGCTGGCCACCTTGGCTGCGGTGGGCCTGGGTGGTGCCGGAATGGTGCGCACGGCCTTGTTGGCGGCTTGCTCCTTTTCCTCCTTCTTCACCAGCGGTGTTTTGCGCGGGGTGAGGAACATGATCATGTTGCGGCCCTCCCGCTTGGGGGCCTGCTGGATCTCGGCCTTTTCCTCTAGATCCTTTGCCATCCGCCGCAGCAGGGTTTCCGCCAGCGCGGTGTGCTGAATCTCGCGGCCGCGGAAGATTACGGTGCACTTCACCTTGTCGCCCGCTTTGAGGAAGCGCTGCGCCTGGCCGATCCGCACGTCGTAGTCGTGCTGATCGATCTTGTAGCGCATCTTGACCTCCTTAACTTCGGTCTGGTGCGACTTCTTCTTGGCCTCTTTGGCTTTCTTTTCCTGCTCGAACTTGAACTTGCCGTAATCCATGATCCGGCAGACCGGTGGGTCAGCCTTCTCGCTCACTAGCACTAGATCCAGTTCCCTGTCGCGGGCCACATCCAGGGCTTCTTCGCGGCTGATCACGCCCAGCTGAGCGCCGTCTGAGTCGACCACCCGCAACTGGGGGTAGTTGATCCGGTCGTTGATGTTGGGCAGCTCCCGAACCGGGGCACGACGGTCAAAACGGGGACGTGGGGGCATTCAGGCGGTGACGGGGACAGGTGCAGACAACTTCGCTTAATACAACGTCTGCATCCTTCACCTTAGATGTTGTTCGATCAACGTCATCGCATCCGTCAGCGTTGCCTGGTCGGGCAGCCAGTGGGGGTTGTGCTGACGCCGGAACCAGGTGCGTTGGCGTTTGGCGAACTGGCGGGTGCGTTGGCTGGTGATTCGCACCGCTTCTGTTGTGGTCAGGCTGCCGCCAATCATCTGCAGCGCTTCGCTGTAGCCGATGGTCTGCAGCAATGGCAGATCAGCGCCGTAGCGCTCGCTCAGGCGCTGGGTCTCGTCCACCAGCCCATCGCGGTAGAGCTGCTCGGTACGTTGCTGGATGCGTTGGCGCAGGTTGGCGGGGTTGAGGCCCAGTTCCAGCACCCGCCAGGGCGGAGGGGCGGCTGTGGCCTGCCGGCTCATCGGTTGCCCGGAGCCGTAGAGCACCTCAAGGGCGCGTTGGGTGCGCACGGCATCGGCAGGGGCGATTTTGGCAGCGGCCTTGGGGTCGGCGGCCTGCAGCAGGGGATGGCAGATCTGCTGGCCCAGGGCCGTCAGCTGCTGGCGCAGTTGCGGCTGGGGTGCCACGGCAGGAGGCTGAAGACCGCTGGTGAGGGCCTTGAGATAGAGGCCGCTGCCGCCCACCAGCAGCGCCACGTCCCGCTGCTCTAGAGCAGCGTTGATGCAGGGGGTGGCGATCGCCTGAAATTCCTGCAGCGTGATCGGCTGATCGGGCGTGCGCAGGTCCAGCAGATGGTGCGGTATCCGCGCCTGTTGCTCCGCCGTCGGCTTAGCGGTTCCGATGTCCATCTCCCTGTAGAGCTGGCGGGAATCCACGTTGAACACCGGCAGATCCAGCCGTTCGGCGATGTCCAACGCCAGGGCGGTCTTGCCGCTGGCGGTGGGCCCGAGCAGGGTGATCACCAGGGGGTTGGAGCTGTTCAAAGGGGTGAGGGGGTGCAGCCCGGCGTGGAATGGGCGCTGAGAGGCCTCTGCAAGCCTCTATAGACAGCCGGTGGTAGATTGACATTGTCAGGTCGAGGTTTAGGGCCGTTGCGCCCGCCCAT
This sequence comes from Synechococcus sp. CC9605, assembly GCF_000012625.1. Taxonomy (NCBI): domain Bacteria; kingdom Bacillati; phylum Cyanobacteriota; class Cyanophyceae; order Synechococcales; family Synechococcaceae; genus Synechococcus; species Synechococcus sp. CC9605. The sequence continues at coordinate 88,662 of NC_007516.1, forward strand.
GACCCGGTTTCCTGGCTTGAGACTTTCTGAATGAGCGACGCTTCCAAGGTCCAGAACGCCTACGGCGCCGAGCAGATTCAGGTGCTGGAGGGGCTTGAGCCCGTCCGCAAGCGCCCAGGCATGTACATCGGCTCCACCGGGCCGCGGGGTTTGCACCACCTGGTGTACGAGGTTGTTGATAACTCGGTGGATGAAGCCCTGGCGGGCCATTGCGACCGCATCGTTGTGGTCCTCGGTGAAGACGGCTCCGCCTCAGTGAGCGATAACGGCCGCGGCATTCCCACCGATGTGCACCCCCGCACCGGCAAGAGCGCCTTGGAGACAGTCCTCACGGTGCTGCACGCCGGCGGAAAATTTGGCGCCGGTGGTTACAAGGTTTCTGGCGGCCTCCACGGCGTTGGCGTTTCGGTGGTGAACGCCCTGAGCGAATGGGTGCAGGTGACGGTGCGAAGGCAGGGCCAGGTGCATCGCCAGCGTTTTGAGCGCGGCGCTGCCATCGGGGTGCTGGCGTCGGAGTCGCAGCCTGCAGCTGAATCCGGTGAGACCGGCACCACCGTCTGCTTCAAGCCCGACCTTGAAATCTTCACCGGCGGCATCGTCTTCGACTACGCCACTCTTTCGGCCCGTTTGAGGGAGCTGGCTTATCTGAACGGCGGCGTGAGGATTGTCTTCCGCGATGAGCGGGAGTCAGCCCGGGATGGGGAAGGCAATCCCCATGAGGAGACTTACTTCTACGAAGGCGGCATCAAGGAATACGTCGCCTACATGAACAAGGAGAAGGACGCCCTTCATCCGGACATCATTTACGTGAATTCCGAGAAGGATGGCGTCCAAGTGGAGGCAGCCCTGCAGTGGTGCTCCGATGCCTATTCCGACAGCATCCTTGGCTTCGCCAACAACATCCGCACCGTGGATGGCGGCACCCACATTGAAGGCTTGAAGACGGTGCTCACCCGCACCCTCAACGCCTTCGCCAAGAAGCTGGGCAAACGCAAGGAATCAGATTCCAATCTTGCGGGGGAGAACATCCGTGAAGGCCTGACGGCAGTGCTCTCGGTGAAGGTGCCGGAACCGGAATTCGAAGGTCAAACCAAGACCAAACTCGGCAACACCGAGGTGCGGGGCATCGTCGACAACCTGGTGGGAGAGGCCCTCAGTCAGTTCCTCGAGTTCAATCCCTCCGTCATCGGCCTGATCCTCGAGAAGGCGATCCAGGCGTTTAACGCCGCTGAGGCCGCCCGCCGGGCAAGGGAACTGGTGCGGCGCAAGAGCGTGCTGGAGAGCTCAACCCTGCCCGGAAAACTTGCTGATTGCAGCTCTCGCGATCCCGGCGAATCCGAGATCTACATCGTGGAGGGCGACTCCGCCGGTGGCTCGGCCAAGCAGGGCCGGGACCGTCGCTTCCAGGCGATCCTGCCGCTACGGGGCAAGATTCTCAACATCGAGAAAACAGACGACGCCAAGATCTACAAGAACACCGAGATTCAGGCGTTGATCACCGCTTTGGGTCTGGGGATCAAGGGTGAGGACTTCGATGTGAAGAACCTCCGTTACCACCGGGTCGTGATCATGACCGACGCCGACGTGGACGGCGCCCATATACGCACCCTGCTGCTCACCTTCTTCTACCGCTATCAGAAGGAGCTGGTGGAAGGCGGTTATATCTACATCGCCTGTCCGCCGCTCTACAAAGTTGAGCGCGGCAAGAACCACACCTATTGCTACAACGAAGGAGATCTGCAGAAGACCCTGGAGGGCTTCGGCGAGAAGGCCAATTACACGATCCAGCGCTTCAAGGGTCTTGGCGAAATGATGCCCAAGCAGCTCTGGGAAACCACCATGGATCCCACCACGCGCACGATGAAGCGGGTGGAGATCGAAGATGCCCTCGAGGCTGATCGCATCTTCACGATCCTGATGGGCGACAAGGTGGCGCCCCGCCGGGAATTCATCGAGACCCACAGCGCAGAGCTGGATATGGCGGCTCTCGACATTTGATGACGGCTGTTCGGACAGGGACTGTTTCGACGAGCAGTGTTCTGCGTTGGAGTTGGCTGTTGGGGGTGGCTCTGATGGCTCCTGCAGCTCTTCCGGCTGGAGGAGCTGATCGGCGTCAACCGCAGCCCCGTCGCCGTGCGGCCTCCGGCCCCCTGCACACCGCCGCCGATCAGCCCCTGCGGCTCAGCCCACTGGCCGTAGCTCCTCGGTTGAGCACCCTCGAAGCCGGCTCATCCCTGCGCTTGTTGCGGCATTGGTCTAACGCCGATGGCCAGGATTGGCTGCACGTACAGACGCTCTCTGGAGATCAACGCCGTGGCTGGCTCCGCGCCTGAGGCTGTCTTGGTGGGTCTTGGGGCGATCCCCGGGGCCTGGCTGCGCCTGAAGGTGGTGAACCACTTTCAGCCGATGGTGCCGAAGAAGCACTGGGGCACCTTTCTGGTGAATGTAGTGGCCTGTTTTGCCCTGGGCCTGGTGCTGGCGCTGAATGAAACCTGCACGGCGAGCACTGGTATCGCCTTGCTGATGGGTGTGGGCTTTTTCGGCAGTCTCAGCACTTTTTCCACCTTCGCCGTGGAGCTGCTCAACGAGCTGCGTGCTGGCCAGTTGCTGACGGCGTTGGTGCTGGCGGTGGCCTCCATTGGGGTCGGCCTGCTGGCCTGTGCAGTCGGTTACGGAATAGGGACCCATGCCTGAAGCGAAGCCCGGCCTGCAACTGGAATTGCTGGAGCTGTTGCTGGTTGGTGCCGGTGCCGTGCCCGGGGCCCTGCTGCGCTGGCAGCTGGCTCTATATCTAGGGGATCAGAACCTGCTGGTGAATGTTCTGGGGGCCGCCCTGTTGGGCTTCCTGTCCGGGCTCCCCGCCGCGCCACGGCGGCAGTTGCTGCTTGGCATTGGCTTTTGCGGTTCCGTGACCACCTTCAGTAGTTGGATGCTGGCGGCCGTGAAGCACCTCAGTGCTGGTGATTGGGCCGCCGCATTGGGCTTGATCGGGCTGACCCTCGGGCTGGGACTTGGCGCCGCAGCCCTGGGATTCAACCTCGGGCGACGGCTCAAGCCGCCAGAGCCGCCTCAATCGCCGACTTGAGGTCTTCAGGGGTGACGCCGCTCTTGAAGCGAGCGATCACGGTGCCGTTTTTGCCCACCAGGAACTTCTCGAAGTTCCACTCCACATCACCGGAGGGTTCCATCTGATTGAGGGTGGTGTAGGGCTCCGTGGTGCTGCCTTTGGCGTGCACCTTCTCGAACAGTTCGAAGTCAGCGCCGTAGGTGGTGGAGCAGAAGCTCTTGATTTCGTCCAGGCTGCCGGGCTCCTGGGCGCCGAAGTCGTTGCAGGGGAAGCCCAGCACCGCCAGGCCCTTGGCGGCATAGGCCTCATTGAGGGCCTGCAGACCCGCGTACTGCTTGGTGAAGCCACAGCGGCTGGCCACGTTCACGATCAGCAGCACCTTGCCGGCGTAATCGCCCAGGGATTTGCTGCTGCCGTCAGGGGTGGTGACGGAGACGGCACTGACGCTGATCGCCATGGTGAAACAAGGATGGAGCGCAGAGGTTAACCGGCTGTAACGGCCATACACTGGGCTCCCGGCCAGAGGGGCATGACGGAGGCATCGGGGCTGAGCAGTGCTGGCGTGAGCGTAGAGCCCGACTTGCTGGCCGAGGCGGTGTCCCATGAGCTCGCCGCGATCCTCCAGGCGGGCAATTACGACGCGGTGAAGCTGCTGCTGGAACCGGTGCAGCCGGTGGACATTGCTGAAGCGATTGGCAATCTCCCTGCCAATTTGCAGGCCATTGCCTTTCGCCTGCTCAGCAAGGACGAAGCCATCAGTGTTTATGAGTACCTCGATACGGCCACCCAACAGAGCCTGCTGAGCCTGCTTCGTTCCGGTGAGATGCGTGAGGTGGTGGAGGAGATGTCACCGGATGATCGTGCCCGGTTGTTTGAGGAGCTGCCGGCCAAGGTGGTGCGTCAGTTGCTCACTGAGCTCAGTCCCGATGAGCGCAAGGTGACCGCTGAGTTGCTGGGATACCGCGCGGAGACGGCCGGTCGCTTGATGACGACCGAGTACATCGCCTTCAAGGAAAACCAGACTGCTGGCGTTGCGCTGGAGATCGTGCGGCGTCGTGCCCGCGACACCGAGACGATTTATTCCCTTTATGTGACGGACGCCGAGCGACGCCTTACTGGGATCCTGTCGCTGCGGGATCTGGTGACGGCAGATCCCCAGGCCCGCATCGGTGATGTGATGACCGAGGAGGTGCTCAGCGTCAGCACCGACACGGATCAGGAGAAGGTGGCCCGCACGATCCAGCGCTACGACTTCCTCGCCGTGCCCGTGGTGGACCTGGAACAGCGTCTGGTGGGGATCGTCACGGTGGACGATGTGATCGACGTGATCGAGCAGGAGGCCACCCGTGATCTCTACGCCGCCGGTGCGGTTCAGGCCGGCGATGACGACGATTACTTCAGCAGCAACCTGTTCACCGTTGCCCGGCGCCGCGTGGTTTGGCTTGCGGTGCTGGTGCTGGCCAGCTTCTTCACCTCGGAAGTGATCGCCGCTAATGAAGACGTTCTGCAGCGGGTGGTCTTGCTGGCGGCGTTCATCCCCCTGCTGGGTGGCACCGGCGGCAACGTGGGGGCCCAGAGCTCCACAGTGGTGATCCGTGGTTTGAGCACCCAGAGCATCTCCAGCCTCGGACCCTTGCGGGCGATTGGCCGCGAAGCCATGGCCGGGGCGTTGCTGGGCGTGTTGATGATGCTGCTGGTGGTTCCCTTCGCTTGGTGGCGCGGGGAAAGCGCTTTGGTTGGCCTCTCGGTAGGGATGAGCTTGCTGGCGATCACCACCCTGGCGGCGACAGCCGGTGCAGCGTTTCCGCTGCTGTTTGACCGCATGGGTCTGGATCCGGCTCTGATGTCCACGCCCTTCATCACCACGTGCACCGACGTGGCTGGCACGTTGATCTACCTGAAGACGGCGGGGTGGCTGCTGGTCCACCTGCCGCAGCTGGTGCAAGCCACAGGTATTTCTACCCATTTCTTTGCTTTCGCCGTTTTCTGAGAGTCTGTTTACGTTTCTTAGGAGTACTCTTCACATAACTAAAAGAAGCGCCCCATGGCTCCGGCTGCGACCGCTGCTTCCAAGCCCAAAACCTCTGTGAAGACGGCAAAAGCCGTCACGGCTGACGTTGATCTGGTTCGTTCCTATCTGCGAGACATTGGCCGTGTGCCCCTTCTGACCCACGAGCAGGAGATCACCCTGGGACGGCAAGTCCAGGAACTGATGGATTTGGAGTCACTCGAGTCTGAGCTGAAGAGCAAGGCCGGTGAGAAGCCCAGTCGCGACCAGCTTGCCAAGGCCTCAGGTCTGTCCTCGATACAGCTGAAGCGCAAGCTTCAGCACGGTCGCCGCGCCAAGGAGCGGATGGTGGCTGCCAATCTCCGACTTGTGGTTAGCGTTGCAAAGAAATACACCAAACGGAACATGGAACTCCTGGACCTGATCCAGGAAGGAACCATCGGTTTGGTGCGCGGCGTCGAGAAGTTTGATCCCACCCGCGGTTACAAGTTCTCCACCTACGCCTATTGGTGGATTCGTCAGGGGATTACACGGGCTATCGCGGAAAAGAGCCGCACGATCCGGCTTCCGATCCACATCACCGAGATGCTGAACAAGCTCAAGAAGGGTCAGCGAGAGCTGAGCCAGGAGCTGGGACGCACACCCACCGTCACCGAGTTGGCTGAGTTCGTTGAGCTGCCTGAGGACGACGTCAAGGATCTGATGTGCCGTGCCCGTCAGCCCGTCAGTCTTGAAATGAAGGTTGGTGATGGTGACGACACTGAACTTCTTGAATTGCTTTCCGGAGATGGCGATTTGCCTAGCGATCAAGTGGAAGAGGACTGCTTGAAGGGTGATCTCCGCAGCCTGTTGGGGCAATTGCCTCACTTGCAGGAGCAGGTGTTGCGCATGCGTTACGGCATGGATGGGGAAGATCCGATGAGCCTCACGGGAATCGGTCGGATCCTGGGCATGAGCCGCGACCGTGTTCGCAACCTCGAGCGCGATGGTTTGGCCGGTCTGCGCCGGGTTAGTGATCAGGTGGAGGCCTACGTCGCCTGCTGACTTCAATTCTTGTTGATCAGCCTTTGCAGCACCGGATTGACCTTATCCGGTGCTTCGTCGTGGGGACAGTGGCCTGCGTTTTGAACCACTGACAGGGATTGAACGCAGTTCAGCGTCTGGGCCCAGCGCTCGGCTTCAGCAATTGGCTCCCAGGGATCAAGTTCGCCCCAGATCAGATCGACGGGGAGCTTGAGCTCTTCCATCAGTTGTGGTGCCAAGTAATCGTCGAAAAGATTGATGAATCCGCGAAAGGCTTCGGCGGCACCTTCGCGTTGGGTGGGTTGGAACAACAGATTCACCAGGTCGTCGTCGATGTTGGCGCCACTGGGATAGGCCTGCTTCAACACGCTGCGGATCACGCCGGGCCGCGCTGCATTGCGGAACAGCGCAGTGCTGAGCCAACGCTGCCGCACCATTGTTTTCAACAGCGGCCGAATCCAGGCCATCCAGGCTGGTTGTGTGGCCAGTTGCTTGTCGTCCATCAAGCGCTGGGCGCAGTCGATCAGCACCACGCCACGGCAGCGCTCGCCCAGCAGTTGTGCGGCTCGCAGGGCAACGACCCCGCCAATCGAGTTGCCCACCAGTCGCACCGGGCGATCGATGACTTGGCGGCAGAAGTCAGCCACCTGTTGGCCCCACAGATCAAAGCCGTAATGAACGGCATCCGCTGAAACGGACTCATCCTTCAAGCGAGCCCGAGGCTGATCGCTGCGCCCGAAACCGAGCAGATCGATGGCGTAGGTGGGCAGCAGTTCGGCCAGCACCGGTTGGTTGAAACGCCAGTGATTGGTGTTGGCCCCGAAGCCATGAATCAGGAGCACGGCCACTTCGGCATTGGGGTCGCCCATCAGGCTCCAGCCAATGGATCGCTCGTTCCAGCTCCAGAGGTTGTGGCTTGGGCTCACGCCTTTGCTTGCTTCGCCACTGCATCCTGGCGAGCCCATGGCGTGGACTGAGGCTTGCTGCGCGTTGGCTCGTCGGACCTGTCAAGTTGGTGCAGTGCTACGCGTGACCCCCTTGCCTGCACCGGAGCTGTTGCCCTTGCTCGAGGCTGTCGGCCGGGTGCTGCTGGGCAAAGAGCACCAAGTGCGCCTGGCCTTCAATTGTTTGTTGGTCGGTGGTCATCTGCTGATTGAAGACCGCCCGGGGATGGGGAAATCGACCCTGGCTGAAGCCTTGGGTAGGGTCTTTGCCCTCGCCTTCAAGCGGGTGAGTTTCACTAGTGATCTGTTGCCGGCGGACCTCACGGGCTTGAACGTGTTCAATCCGGCGGAGGCCAGTTTCCGCTTTCAGCCCGGCCCGCTGTTCACGCAGGTGTTGCTGGCCGATGAGATCAATCGCGCCAGTCCTCGCACCCAGAGTGCCCTGCTTGAGGCGATGGCCGCTGGTCGCGTCAGCGTTGATGGCGTCAGCAATTCCTTGCCCGAGCCTTTTTTTGTGATCGCCACCCAGAACAGCCTCGATCAGGTGGGCACCAGCCCCTTGCCGGAGGCTCAGCTGGACCGTTTCTTGATGCGGCTGAGCCTGGGTTTTCCCGATCGTGCCTCTGAACGGGCGTTGCTTTGCGCTGGGTTTGATCCAACCTTCGATAGCTCACTGCCTCGGTTGGCTCCGGAGGCCCTGCAGCTCCTGCAGCACTGTTGTTCTGCCCAGCACTGCTCCGAGCTTCTGATCGACTACGTCCTTGACCTGGTGGAGGTCAGTCGTCAGAGGCATCTTGGTCTCTCTCCGCGGGCCAGTCAGGGCCTCTTGGCAGCTGCTCGCGCCTGGTCGCTGCTGGACGGCCGTGATCATGTGGTGATTGACGATGTTCAGGCCGTGTTGCCGGCGGTGGTGGAGCATCGCCTGGATGCCGGTTGTCCCGCTCGTCATGGCGCACCGCACAGTGAAGCCCTTGTTCAGGCCGTCCCGACCTTGCGCTGAATTGAAGCTGGGGCATCGCAGCCTTTACATCATTCCCAGTCGCTTCGGTGCGCTCTGGATTGCGGCAGCGGGCCTGTTGCTGCTGGTGGCCATTCAGACGGGAAGCAACAGCACCCTGCTGCTGGCTTTCCTGATGTTTGGGTTGATGTTGCTGGCCATGTTTCTCACCCACGACACACTTCAGGGGCTCACCCTCCGCTGTGGTCAGCCATCACCGGCATTTGGCGATGAGCCTGCCGACTACCTGTTGCGGTTGGAGAGCTACACAGCTCGGCCCCGGTGCAGCTTGCGTGTTCAGGGGCATCCGGTGGTGGTATGTGATCGCATCGCCGCGGGAACCACGACCCTCGCTCTCTCCTGGGTGGCGGAGCATCGGGGCTGGCAGCTGCCGCCCCCCGTGCAGATCGAGACCATTGAGCCGCTCGGGTTGTTCATCTGTTGGGGGCGTTGGCAGCCCCAACAGCTGCAGTTGATCTGCCCGCGGTGCGGTGTCTGGTCTGTCTCCGGAGCTGGATCCCCTCAGCATTGCTGAGCTGGCGCTGGTGGATGGCTCGGCAGCGCGGGTTTTGCTGCCGGATGCTCAACCCCTGCCGACGGATGCCTATTGGCGGGTGTTGGTGCATGAGCAGTTCGATGGCCGCCGCTGGCAGCACCGGGATCCTCCCGTTCCTCGGGGTGGGTTGGGTGAATCAACGGTTAGGGAAGGAACCAGCCAGTGGTGGGTCGTGGAGCCCTCAGCCACCAGGGCCGTCCCCTGGAATGGCTCTGCCTTGCCGACTTCCCCGGATCAGTGGATCACTCCGGAAGGAGAGCTGCTGGTTGGTGCTGCATCGCGCCAGCGCCGGTCCTTTCGCCTGCAGTCCGCCGAAAAGTTGGCGGCCTGGCAGCAGCGCCCCCCCCTCCTGGGGAACGGCAGTCGCCCCCTGATTCCTTGCCCAGACTGAATACTTTGGCCCGAGAGTTCCGAGCGCTACCCACGGGGCGTGAACGGTTGGAGGCGTTGGAGGGTTGGTTTCGGCGTCAGCCCTTCCGCTACAGCCTTCACCCCGGTTCGGTTGCTGATCTGGATGCCTTTTTGTTCGATCAGCAGGTGGGGTTCTGCGGCCACTACGCCAGTGCCCTTGCCGCTTTGATGCGGGCGGCCGATTTGCCGGCGCGGGTGGTGAGTGGATACCAGGGTGGGCATGTGGTGCGACCGCTAGCGGCAGTTCATATCTGGAGTTGCGCCAGAGCGATGCCCATGCCTGGGTTGAGCTGTGGTTGGAAGGGGAAGGTTGGCAGCGGGTGGATCCCACCCGTTGGGCGAGAAATATGGGTTTGCCTGCTGCTGCAGTGGCTGCTGAGTCAGGGCAGCGGCTTGAGCAGAAGGTGCCCTGGTGGCGCTGGCTCCAATGGCAGTGGTGGAGCCTGGATCTGGCCTGGACGCGCTGGTGGTTGAGTTTCGATCAAGCCAGTCAGCAAGCCTGGCTGCAGCTTCTGTTTGGTGCGCAGCTGCAGTGGTTGGGTGTGGCGATTGTTGTGGGTGGCTTCGCGGCCGTTGCAGCTGGTTGGCTGTTGCTGCGGCTTGTACTCCAGCCTCGTGCCCCGCTGGCGCAGTCACTTCGCCTTCTGGCTCGTCGGGGTGTGCTCCCAATGAAGGGGGAAAGCTTTCCCGCTCTCTGTGGGCGAGCCGCGAGGATGCACCCCGATCTGGCCCCGCTGCTTCAGGCCATGGCGGATCAGCAACAGCAGCTTGCCCATGCCCCGCTCACCGCATCCCAGCGCCCGCACCATTCACGCCAGTGGCGGCAACTCCGCTCCAGGCTTGCTCAACAACTCCGTTGAATTGAGCGCTTGCCTGCTCAGCTGGTGGCAGGCCCATGGCCGGCGTGATCCCGTGCAGAAGCCTTGGATGTTCAAGCCAGCCGGGACTTGGCCTGAAGCGGTTCACCAACTTGATCCCTACGGCATTTGGATTGCTGAGGTGATGCTGCAGCAGACCCAGTTGGCCGTGGCGCTTCCCTATTGGATGCGTTGGATGGAGGCATTTCCAACTGTCGAAACGTTGGCAGCGGCGTCCCTGGATGAGGTGCGGCTGCAGTGGCAGGGCCTCGGGTATTACTCCCGGGTCCGCCGGCTGCATGAGGCGGCGCAGCGGTTGGTGGGCCGACCGTGGCCGCGCAGCTTGGAGGAGTGGATGGCGTTGCCTGGCATCGGCCGCACCACCGCCGGCAGCATCCTCTCCAGTGCCTTCAATCTCCGGCTGCCGATCCTGGATGGCAACGTAAAACGGGTGCTGGCGCGCTTGACGGCCCATGCGCGCCCGCCGGCCCGTGACGATGCCTTGTTCTGGTGCTGGAGTGAGGCTCTGCTTGATCCGGTTCGGGCACGGGATACCAACCAGGCCTTGATGGATCTGGGGGCCACGCTCTGCACCCCCCGCCAGCCGGCCTGTCACCGCTGCCCCTGGCACTCCCAGTGCGCTGCCTACGCTTCCGGCGATCCCTGCCGCTGGCCCGTGACCAATGCCCCCAAGCCCCTGCCCTTCCAGGTGATCGGTGTGGGTGTCGTGCTCAACGCTGCCGGGGAGGTGTTGATCGACCAGCGCCTAGAGGAAGGCCTGCTGGGGGGAATGTGGGAGTTCCCCGGTGGCAAACAAGAACAAGGCGAAACGATCGAAACCTGCATTGCCCGCGAGTTGAAGGAGGAGCTCGGCATTGCGGTGACAGTGGGCGCTGAACTGATCACCGTTGATCACGCCTACAGCCACAAGAAGTTGCGCTTTGTGGTGCATCTCTGCGACTGGATGTCGGGGGAGCCGCAGCCCCTTGCCAGTCAGCAGGTGCGTTGGGTGCGCCCAGATGACCTGGTGGATTACGCCTTTCCGGCCGCCAATGCTCGGATCATTGAGGCGTTGCTTGGCAGCTTGGAAAGCTCTGCCCACCCTTAAAGAAGGTCCTGATGCGGTCGGATGGCGCTTGGTTCCGTTGTCGTCTGTCTCGGTGAAGCTCTGATCGATCGGCTTGGGCCGCCTGGAGGTGACCCGGCGGTCGATCATCCGCTGGACGACCGTCTGGGAGGAGCGCCAGCGAATGTGGCCTGTGGCTTGGCTCGCTTGGGCACCCCCGTGGCGTTTGCCGGTCGCTTGGGGCAGGACGCTATCGGCGAGGCTTTTTCCAGCTTGTTTGCTAAGCGTGGTGTCGACACCACGCTCCTGCAGCGGGATGCCAAGTGCCCTAGTCGCATCGTGCTAGTTCGTCGCTCGCTTGATGGTGAACGGCAGTTTCAGGGTTTTGCTGGCGATGAAGGGGCCGGTTTCGCGGACCAGGCTCTTGAGCCGGTTGCTCTGCCCGAGGTTCAATGGTTGTTGATCGGCACCCTTCCGTTGGCGTCAACAGCGTCGGCCGCGGCTTTGTTCTCTGCCGCGCGCCAGGCCCGGAGCCAGGGCACCGCGCTTGCCCTTGATGTGAACTGGCGCCCCACGTTTTGGGATGCCACCGCTGATGCCGAGGCCGGTCCGTCTTCAGCAGCGAAGGATGCGATTCAACCGCTTCTGGAGCAGGCGGCTCTGATCAAGTTGGCGCGGGAGGAAGCACTTTGGTTCTTCAACACTGACGATCCCGGTTCAATTCAGCAGTCCTTGTCCCAGCGGCCGGACGTCGTGGTCACCGATGGAGCATCTCCGGTGCTCTGGCAATTGGGTGACGAATCAGGGCAGCAGGCTGCGTTTCAGCCCCCCAGCGTCGTTGACACCACCGGTGCTGGTGATGCCTTCACGGCCGGTCTGTTGCACCGGTGGGCCGCCGCTCCCCAGGAGCGCGTCCGTTTTGCGGCCGCCTGTGGTGCCCTGGTCTGTGGCGGCGCCGGTGGCATTGATCCCCAGCCAACGCAGGCTCAGGTTGAGGCCTTTCTGGGAGGGGTGAGCTGAGCCAGCCGCCCTTCGTCTTGATGGTGTAACTCCAGGAGCCAGGCCTCGGCCAGATCGAGCCCCAGCCGTTCCGGCCACTCCACCGCCATCAACGCCCCCGCCGCGCGCGCCTCTTCTTCTTCCTGAAGAAACAGCTCATCTGCGGAGGTCGGTTGTTCCAGCCGATAGAGATCGAGGTGCACCAGCTGCGGTGATCCCTGGGGGTAGTGCTGTGCCAAAGCAAAGGTGGGACTGGTGATCGGCTCGGTGATCCCGAGGCCTTCGGCCAGGCCTTGCACCAACGATGTTTTGCCGGCCCCGAGGGGACCGCTGAGGAGAAGAATTGCTCCCCGTGGAAGTTCCCGAGCGAGGGATCGGCCCAGGGCCTGCGTCGTCTCAAGGGTCTCAAGAGCCCAGACAAGCCCTGTAGAGTCCGTTTCAAGCGAGCCCGAAGCCTCGGCGTCTCTGCAGATATCCAACTCCACGATTCCTTAGGGAGCACCGAAACCATGGTGGCAGCGCCCACATCCCCAGCTGAGCTGAAGCTCGGCGTAGATTGCGTCATTGCCGATATCAACCTGGCCGACTTCGGCCGCAAGGAGCTCGACATTGCCGAGACCGAGATGCCCGGTCTGATGGCGCTGCGAGAGAAGTACGGCAGCGAGAAGCCCCTGAAGGGCGCCCGCATCGCCGGCTCCCTGCACATGACGATTCAGACCGCGGTTCTGATCGAGACCCTGGTGGAGCTCGGGGCCGAAGTGCGCTGGGCCTCCTGCAACATTTTCTCCACCCAGGACCACGCTGCTGCTGCTATCGCCGCCAAGGGCATCCCCGTCTTCGCCGTCAAAGGCGAGACCCTGGAGGAGTACTGGGATTACACCCACAGCATCCTTGAGTGGGGTGATGGTGGTTCTCCCAACATGATCCTGGACGACGGCGGCGATGCCACCGGTCTGGTGATGCTTGGCAGCAAGGCCGAGCAGGACATCACCGTTCTGGATAACCCCGGCAACGAAGAGGAGACCTTCCTGTTCGCCTCGATCAAGAAAAAGCTGGCCCAGGACCCAACTTTCTATTCGCGCACCAAGGCCCAAATCCAGGGTGTGACCGAGGAGACCACCACGGGCGTGGCACGTCTCTACAAGATGCAGAAGAGCGGTGAGCTGCCTTTCCCCGCCATCAACGTCAACGACTCGGTCACCAAGAGCAAGTTCGACAACCTTTACGGCTGCCGCGAGTCGCTGGTGGACAGCATCAAGCGCGCCACTGACGTGATGGTGGCTGGCAAGCAGGCCCTCGTGATCGGCTACGGCGATGTGGGCAAGGGTTCGGCCCAGTCCCTGCGTGGTCTGGGTGCCACCGTCTGCATTGCAGAAGTGGATCCGATATGCGCCCTGCAGGCCGCCATGGAGGGTTACCGCGTGGTGCGTCTGGAAGACGTGGTCGAAGACATGGATATCTTCGTCACCGCCACCGGCAACTACCAGGTGATCCGCAACGAGCACCTGGTGAAGATGAAGGATGAGGCGATCGTCTGCAACATCGGCCACTTCGACAACGAGATCGATGTCGCCTCCCTCAAGGAGTACGAGTGGGAGAACATCAAGCCGCAGGTCGACCACATCACCTTGCCCAGCGGCAACCGGATCATCCTGCTGGCTGAAGGCCGTCTGGTGAACCTGGGATGCGCCACCGGCCACCCCAGCTTTGTGATGAGCAACTCCTTCACCAACCAGGTGCTGGCTCAGATCGAGCTGTTCACCAAGGGCGATGAGTACGCCAAAGAGGTGTACGTGCTGCCCAAGCATCTCGACGAGATGGTGGCCCGCCTTCACCTCGGTCGCATCGGCGCCAATCTCACCGAGCTCAGCAAGGATCAGGCCGACTACATCAACGTTCCTGTGGAAGGCCCCTACAAGCCCGACCACTACCGCTACTGATCACGATCCTGCGGATCGGAATCTGATTCTCACGGCCCCATGGAAGACTTGCGCGATCAAGCGCAGTCTCCATGGGGCTTTCTGATCTGATCACGCAGCTACCGGAGTTGATCGGCCAGGCGGTGGAGGCGAACCAGTGGCTCGGTTACACCGCGATCTTCGCGGCGATGTTTCTCGAGAATCTGTTCCCGCCGATTCCATCCGAGCTGATCATGCCCCTCGGGGGCTTTTACGTGCAGCAGGGTCAGTTGGATCTGGTGCCTGTGGTGCTGGCCGGTTTGCTGGGGACGGTCCTCGGTGCCCTGCCCTGGTACGGGATCGGACGGTTGATCAATGAGGAACGGATCGAAGCTTGGTTGCAACGCCACGGTCGCTGGATTGGCATCAGTGCCGATGAGTTGGCCCGCAGCCGCCGCTGGTTCAGCCGCTACGGCACCGCCCTGGTGTTCTGGGGGCGATTGGTGCCTGGCATTCGTACGCTGATATCGGTCCCAGCGGGCATTGAAATGATGCCGATGGCGCCGTTCCTTGTCTGGACCACCGCCGGCAGCCTGATCTGGACGGCCCTACTCACCGTGGCCGGCATGGTTCTTGGAGAGGGCTACAGCAATGTTGAGATTTGGATTGACCCTGTCTCCAAGGCCGTGAAGGTGTTGCTGGTGGTGGCGGTGCTGGCGGGCACGATCTGGTTGGGTCTGCGCATCTGGCGCCGGCGTCAGTCGTCCGACTGAGCACCGGCGCTGGGGTTGACCTGGGAAGAAGACTTAGAAGGGAATCTCCTCATCGGAGGCATGGCCGCCAAAGCTGCCGGCCGCTTCCTGGTTGTCGCGTTTGGATCCGAGCAGTTCGAGCCGATCCACACGGACCACGGGTTTGCTGCGCTCTTCGCCGCTGGCGCGGTCGGTCCAGCGGTCCAGCTTGAAGCTGCCGATGATGCCGAGTAGTGACCCCTTCTTCACATAGTCCGCGGCGACCTGGGCCTGCTTGCCCCAGATCTCAAGGTTGAACCAGTCGGGTTCGTCATCGCGGCTGCGACGGTTCACTGCCATGGTGAGGTTGGCCACCATGCTGCCGGACTCGAAATAACGCACTTCGGGATCGCGGCCTGCACGGCCGACGAGGGTGACGGAATTAACGCCCATAGACAATTCATCTCCTGAATTTGGATTCATGATGCGGCACCGGTTGGGTGACTGCTTCTAAGGAGTTCCACCCAAGCCGCTGGGTGTAACAGGCAACAGCTGAGAACGCCCCTATGATCCGGCGGTCTAAACTGCGGTATCTGTGTTCTTCCGTCGTTTCCAGCTGTCGCGCGACATCGGCATCGACCTGGGCACCGCTAATACCCTGATTTATGTCTCCGGCCGGGGCATCGTGCTTCAAGAGCCCTCCGTGGTGGCTCTAGACCTCGAGCGTGGCACCACCATGGCCGTAGGTGATGAAGCTAAGTTGATGCTTGGCCGCACCCCCGGAAACATCCGGGCCGTCCGCCCGTTACGCGATGGGGTGATTGCCGATTTCGATGCCGCTGAGCAGATGCTCAAAACCTTCATCACCAAGGGAAATGAAGGCCGCGGCATCATGGCTCCTCGCCTCGTGGTCGGCATTCCTAGTGGTGTGACCGGTGTGGAGCGCCGCGCCGTTCGCGAAGCCGGCATGGCCGGGGCTCGCGAGGTTCACCTGATCGATGAGCCGGTGGCAGCCGCCATCGGTGCTGGTCTTCCCGTCACCGAGCCCGTTGGAACGATGATTGTGGACATCGGTGGCGGCACCACCGAGGTTGCGGTGTTGAGCCTTGGTGGAACGGTGCTGAGTGAATCCGTGCGTGTTGCTGGCGATGAGATCAGCGATTCCATCGGCGTCTACTTGAAAAAGGTGCACAACATGGTCGTCGGCGAGCGCACGGCCGAGGAGATCAAGATCCGCATCGGCTCCGCCTTCCCCGACGACGAGTTCGATCAGCAGTCGATGGATGTGCGTGGCCTGCATCTCCTCTCCGGTTTGCCCCGCACGATCAACCTCAAGGCCGGTGATCTGCGTGAAGCGATTGCCGAGCCGCTCAACGTGATTGTGGAAGCGGTGAAGCGAACTCTGGAGCGCACGCCCCCTGAGTTGGCAGCCGACATCGTGGATCGGGGCATCATGTTGGCCGGTGGTGGCGCGCTGGTGCGGGGCATCAGCGACCTGATCAGCCACGAGACCGGCATTTTTGTGCACATTGCCGAAGACCCTCTCCTCTGTGTGGTGAATGGTTGTGGCCAGGTTCTGGAGGACTGGAAACGTCTGCAGCGGGTGGTTGACACTCCTGAATTCGTTCGCTCCGCCGCAGGCGCCTGAAGCCATGGCCCCAACGCTCCGTCCCGGCAAAAGCCGCTGGCGTGGATTGGGGCAGCTCACCCCCTGGCTGCTTCTGGTGGTGGGGCTTCTTCTGGTGCGTCTGAGCAAGGGCGCTGGTTTCAGCGATGCATACGCTCTGCTTAGCCGACCCTTCTGGCCTGGGCCTGCCCAGAGGGAATGGGTGACCGCTGCGGCGGATCTTGAGGAGCGCTCTCGCCTGCAGCTGTTGGAAGACGACAACCGTCGTCTGCGTGGACTGTTGGAGCTCCAGCAACAAGGGGCTGCAGATGGGGAGGTGTCAGCTGCTGTGATCTCCCGCTCGTCGCGGGGTTGGTGGCAGCAACTGCAGTTGGGCAAGGGCTCGCTGCAGGGCATCGGTCAGGGCGATGCGGTTTTGGGTCCAGGTGGTCTGGTGGGGCGTATCGCCAGCGTGACCCCGGCGACGGCGCGGGTGAAATTGCTCACCGCCCCTGGCCATGAGATTGGTGTGTGGCTGCCCCGCAGCCGCCGCCACGGATTGCTGGTGGGCCGCGGCAGCAGTCGCCTCTCGCTTCGTTTCATCGACAAGGATCCTGACGTGCGTCCGGGGGATCTCGTCGCCACGTCGCCGGCCAGCACCCTGTTGCCACCCAACGTTCCGGTGGGGGTGGTCCAGTCGGTGGACGAGCAGACGGTTCCCGCCCCCACGGCGGTGGTGCAGTTGATCGCTGCACCGGAGGCGATCGATTGGGTGCAGGTGCAGACGCGTTGAGATGAGAACCACTGACATGCCCCGACTGCACCGACAACCGATCTGTGTAGCCTCAGCCCTGGTGGTGCCGTTGTTGGCCTTGGCGTCGCCGCGTTGGTTGGCCATTGATGGGGTCGGTCCTGCCTGGGCTGTGCTTTGGCTGTTGCCCTGGGCGCTTGTAGATGGTCCGGTGTCGGGCGCCTTGGCGGGTTTGGCTTTAGGGCTGGTGCTGGATGGTCTCAACCTCGCTGGTTTGAGTCAGGTGCCGGCGCTGCTGCTGTTGGGCTGGTGGTGGGGACGGCTTGGGCGGCGCGCAGCACCGATCCAACGCAGCCTGAATCTGGGTTTGTTGGCCTGGCTTGGCTCCCTGGGGCTTGGTTTGTCCTTGATCCTGCAGCTCTGGTGGCGTCAAGGCGGAGCACTGGATCCCCTCACCCAGAGCTGGGGTCTACAGACCCTGTGGTGTCAGGCCCTGATCACGGGTTTGCTGGCGCCGCTGTTGGTGTCGTTGCAGTTGCTGCTTTGGCGAAGGAGGGTTCCCTCATGAGGCTCAACCGCCGGGATCTGCTGCTGGGGGCAGCGGCCTTCGGGCTGGCGGCCTGTGCTCCCAGGAACCAAAAGAGCAGGGCAATCGAGTTGTGGACCCTGCAATTGGCCCCCAAGTTCAATCCCTATTTCGCGGATGTTCTTGGGGCATGGAGCCGTTTCCATCCGGGCGCACCTGTGCGCTGGACGGATCTGCCCTGGGGGTCCGTGGAACGCAAGTTGCTGGCAGCGGTGTTCGCCCGCACGGCCCCGGACGTGGTGAACCTCAATCCGCCCTTCGCGGCCAATCTGGCCAGCAAAGGTGGCCTGGCCGACTTGACCCCGCTGCTGCCGGCTGAGGCCGCTGGTCGCTATCTGCCCTCGGTGTGGCAAGCCTGTCATGACCCCGATGCCGGGCAGATCGCTGTGCCCTGGTATCTCACGGTGCGACTGAGTCTGGTGAATCGGGCGCTGTTGGATCAAGCCGGCATTGCAGCACCGCCCAGCCACTGGGATCAGGTGCCCGCCTTCGCGCGTCGTATCCGCGAGCGCACGGGCCGTTACGGGCTGTTCCTCACCACCGTGCCGGATGACTCGGCCGAGCTCCTCGAAACCCTGGTGCAGATGGGGGTGACCCTGCTGGATTCCCGACGCCGGGCTGCGTTCGACAGCCCGGCGGGGCTTCGGGCCTTCCGTTTTTGGAGTGATCTCTACCGGGAGGGGTTGTTGCCTCGGGAGGTGGTGAGTCAGGGGCAACGCCGTGCGATCGAGTTGTTCCAGAGTGGTGATCTCGCCCTGGCGGCCACGGGGGCGGAGTTCCTGCGCAGCATCCAGACCAATGCGCCTGGGGTTGCTGCGGTGACGGAGCCCCATCCCCCGCTGATCGGTGCAGATGGCACGGCCAATGTGGCCTTGATGACGTTGGCGGTGCCGCGTCAGAGCCAGCGCGTCCAGGAGGCCGTCGATCTGGCGCTGTTCCTGACCAATGCCTATCAGCAGGCGCGCTTTGCCGCTGAGGCGCGGGTGTTGCCGTCGTCGATTGAGGCCTTGGTCCGGGTGCGGCGTGAATTGGAGCAACAGGTTCCTGCCACCGATGCGGAGCGTCAGATTCGCCAGGCTCGATTGCTCTCGGCCAGCACGTTGGATCGTGCCCGGGTGTTGGTGCCGGCCATGCCGGGGATCAAGCGCCTGCAGAAGATCCTTTACACCCAGATGCAGCGGGCGATGTTGGCCCAGGTCAGCCCTGAACAAGCCCTTGCAGCCGCGGCGTCGGAATGGAATCGATATGCCCGTTCGCGATGGCCTGAGGTCGCCGGCAATTCTTAAAACAATCGGTAAACAAGCTGCGCGACAGGGTGTTTGCGTCGGTGTCCAGGCCCTGACTAGTAAGGTTGCAGCTCTTTATAGGTTTGATTCGGATGACGGGCGACTTGCCCTCACAACCGAAAGCCACCATTCTTGTCGTTGATGACGAGGCTGCAGTTCGGCGAGTTTTGGTGATGCGCCTGCAGCTGTCGGGCTACCGCGTTATTTGCGCCGAAGACGGCGAAGAGGCCCTGGAGATGTACCACAACGAGTCGCCCGATCTGGTGGTGCTCGATGTGATGCTGCCCAAGCTGGATGGTTTTGCAGTTTGCCGGCGCCTGAGGGCCGAATCCTGTGTACCAATCATTTTCCTCTCCGCTGTTGAAGCGATCTCCGAGCGAGTCGCTGGATTGGATTTGGGCGCAGACGATTATTTGCCCAAACCCTTCAGCCCCAAGGAACTGGAAGCTCGTATTTCAACAATTTTGCGCCGGGTGGGTCGGGGCAATGCTGTCATTGAAAGCCGTGAATTGCCCACGGGGCAAGGAGTTTTGCGGCTCGGTGACCTGGTTGTGGACACCAACAGACGCCAAGTCACCCGAGGTTCTGAGCGAATTAACCTCACCTACACGGAATTCAGCCTTTTGGAGTTGCTGTTCCGCGATCCCGGACACGTTGTGCCCCGGGCAGAAATTCTTGAGCAACTTTGGGGCTATCCCCCCCGGCGTGCTGCAGACCTTCGCGTGGTTGATGTCTATGTGGCGCGGTTGCGCGGAAAACTGGAGCCTGATCCCCGCAATCCCGAGCTGATCCTTACGGTGCGGGGCATTGGTTATGCCTCTCAGCGCATGGGCGAGGCCTTCGCTGCCGGGTGATCAACCCGCGGGCGGGCAGGATGGCGCCCGACTGACCTGCTGCTGTGTCTGAGCTGCGCGACACCCGTCTGGAAAAGGCGAGGACATTGGAGGAGCTGGGGCAGGGCCCCTATGCCCTCACCTTTAGCCCCAGCCACCGCATGGCTGAGCTACAGGTGACCCATGCCGATCTCCCCAAGGGGGAAGAGCGGGACGTCAGCGTTTCCGTGGCGGGGCGGGTGATGACCCGCCGGGTGATGGGAAAGTTGGCCTTTTTCACCCTGGCCGATGAGACGGGTTCCATCCAGCTGTTCCTGGAGAAGGCGGGGCTGGAGGCCCAGCAGGAGGGCTGGTTCAAACAGATCACCTCGTTGGTGGACAGTGGCGACTGGCTTGGGGTGAGCGGCACCCTGCGTCGCACTGACCGAGGTGAACTGTCGGTAAAGGTGAGCGACTGGCGCATGCTCACCAAGGCGCTGCAGCCCCTTCCCGACAAGTGGCATGGTCTGGCCGACGTGGAGAAGCGCTACCGCCAGCGTTACCTGGATCTGGTGGTGTCTCCCGACAGCCGGGAGACGTTCCGGCGCCGGGCCCGCCTGGTGAGCGGCATTCGCCGCTGGCTTGATCAACGGGATTTTCTCGAGATCGAGACCCCCGTGTTGCAGAGCGAACCCGGTGGCGCCGACGCGCGACCGTTCGAGACCCATCACAACGCTCTCGATCTGCCCCTCACCCTCCGGATTGCCACCGAGTTACACCTCAAGCGCCTGGTGGTGGGCGGCTTTGAGCGGGTTTATGAACTGGGCCGGATCTTCCGCAATGAAGGGGTTAGCACCCGCCATAACCCCGAGTTCACTTCGGTGGAGATCTATCAGGCCTACAGCGACTACGTCGGGATGATGGAGCTCACCGAGCAGATGGTCAGCGCGGTGTGTGAAGAGGTCTGCGGCACGACCACCATCACCTACCAGGGCACCGAGATCGATCTGGCACCGCCGTGGCGGCGCGCCACCATGCACGAGCTCGTGCAAGACGCGACGGGGCTTGATTTCAATGGCTTCAGCAGTCGGGAGGAGGCGGCCGCGGCGATGACCGCCAAGGGTCTGCATGCACCTGAACTGGCCGACTCGGTGGGCCGTCTGCTCAATGAAGCCTTTGAGCAAGCGGTGGAGACGACCCTGATTCAGCCCACCTTCGTCACCGATTACCCGGTAGAGATTTCGCCCCTGGCCCGGCCCCATCGCAGCAAGCCAGGCCTGGTGGAGCGCTTTGAGTTGTTCATCGTCGGCCGCGAGCACGCCAATGCCTTCAGTGAGCTCACCGATCCTGTGGATCAACGGCAGCGCCTCGAGGCCCAGCAGGCGCGCAAGGCGGCGGGCGACCTGGAAGCGCAGGGGTTGGACGAGGATTTCGTAATGGCCCTGGAGGTGGGCATGCCCCCCACGGGAGGTCTGGGGATCGGCATCGACCGGTTGGTGATGCTGCTCACCGACTGCCCTTCGATTCGGGATGTGATCGCCTTCCCGCTGTTGCGGCCGGAGTCCCGCAAGGGAGAACCACCCTCAGTGGAATAATGGGTGGAGTGGCATGGTCCTATCCCCATGAGTGGAGAACGCGTCGGGTTTCGCTTCAAGCACGCTGATGCCGTGGTCAAGCGGAATCCTCAGGGCCGTTCCCGTCGGGGATGGGTGATGGAGCCGGTGGAGCAGACCACCAGCCGTGGCACCAAAATGCCTGCTTACCGCATCCGCTGGCGTGACAGTGAGCGGCCGGAGATCGTGTTGCAACACATGTTGATTGCCGATCCCGATCCCACCCCTCCGCCCGAGGGTGTGAGCCTCGAGCCCCCCGCGCCCAAGGCCTGATCTAACCCAGCCCAGAGTCGCGGCGCAGCTGTTCCAGCTCCTGTTCCGCTTCAAACAACGCCCAGTCCTTCTCGAGTGTTGAGGTGCTGGGCTTTTCCTGTTGCTGCTGAAGCTCTTTCAGCTGTCGCTCCACCTCGTTGAAGCGGCGTCCCAGATCCTCTAGGTCGACCCAGAGGGAACGTCCCTGGTTCATCAGGCTGGTGAGATGTTGTTCGGCTCGTCCGGCCAGATCGGCTGCGCCGGCCGCCTTGGCACGGTCCACTCGGCTGCGCCAGGCCCGCACGTCCTCTGCCAGTCGCAGCAGCTGTTGGCGTTGCTGCTTTGCTTCGCCTTGCAGTTGTTGGCGTTGCCGTTGCAGGGCGCCAGCTCGGTCCTTCAAGTGCTGCTCGCTGAACAGCTGGTCCTGGACGGGGTTATTGCGCAGAAAGGCGGAGAGCCTGGCGTCCAGCTCCCGTTCCAACTGCTCCAGCCAGCTGCTCATGCCTCGCCTGGGGTGGTGATCACTGGTTTTTCGATTTCTTTCTCCAGGGGCTCGATTGCGGCTGTTTTGGAGTTGAGGATCATCTGGGTGAGCTGCGCCGCTTTCACTTCTCCCACTTCACCTTCCAATTCCCCCAGGCGATCAAAGGCCGCCATGTACACCGCTTCCAGGTCTTGGATCAGCTGTTCACGCTGTTGCTTGATCGCCTGACGCCGTTCGTCTGATTTCATGCCGCCATGAGCTCATGGGCTCCATCTGTGGAGTCAGTCTGCCGGCAAAAGCAGATGCAGAGCCATTTGCTGGTGCGGATCCTCCCAGCTGCTCTCAATCCGCCATCCGGCCTGGTTTGCAAGGTCGGCTGCAGTTCCTGAGGAGTATTTGACGCTGTGTTCAGTGATCCAGGCGTCGTCTTTCTTGAAGACCCAGGTTTCGCCGGCCAGATGCACGGTTTGATCCTGCGTGCTCACCAGCGCCATTTCGATCCGTTGCTGCTGCTCTTGCCAGCGGGCCCGGTAGCGGAACTGCGCGGGATCGGCATCGCCCTGAAGCTCGCGGTTCAGCCGCTGCAGCAGGTTGAGGGCGAAGGCGGCGGAGAAGCCGGCGGCATCGTCATAGGCGGCTTCCATAAGGGACTGTTCCCGCGGTTGATCCAGCCCCAGCAGCAGCGGCCCTCCAGCCAGCAGCTGCCGGGCATTGCGCAGAAAGTCAACAGCCTCCTCTGGGGTGAAGTTGCCCAGGGAGCTGCCAGGAAAGAAGCCGATGCGCCGCTGGCCGTTCAGGGCGGGATGCTGCGGTAGCTGCTCAAGGCGGGTGTGGTCACAGCAGATGCCCACCATGGCGGTGTTGGGGTGCCGGGCCGCGAGGCCGGAGAGGGCCTCCTTTAGGGCGCTGAGGCTGATGTCCAAGGCGGCGAAGACGCTGCTGCCGAGGGCTGTGAGCAGCGGATCCACCTTGCGGGCATTGCCGATTCCGAATTCCACCACCATTCCGGGGCCCGTGGCGGCGGCGATGGCGTCAGCGTGCAGCTCCAGCAGGGCTATCTCCCGGTTGGTGAGTGTGTATTCCGGTTGCTTGCAGATCTCAGCGAACAGCCGGGATCCCTCGGCGTCGTAAAGCAGCCAGGCTGGGAGCTGCCGAGGGCTGCGCTTCAAGCCGTCCTGCACCAGCTGCTGCAGATCTGCTGGCGATGGATGGAGGTTGATCAGGCTGATGCTCATCGGGCCAGACGGATTCCAGAGGCCATCCAGCGGCTCGCTGGTGGGAAGAAATTCCGATAGCTGTCGCGTTCGTGTTTTTTGGGGGTGAGCCAGCTACTGCCTCGCAGCACCATCTGGGAGCTCATGAATTTGCCGTTGTATTCGCCGATCGCCCCTTCCACTGGGCGAAACCCGGGATAGGGGCTGTAAGCACTGGCGGTCCACTGCCAGAGCACCCGGTGGGCGTGCTTCATGGCGCTGCCATGCAGGCCCAAGGCGTGCTCCCATTCCGCTTCGGTGGGGAGTCGGCCTCCACTCCAGCGGGCAAAGGCATCTGCCTCAAACCAGCTCAGGTGACGCACCGGCGCTTGGGGATCGCGGCGGCGACGGCCCGCCAAGCTGAATTCTGTGTGCTCCTCCCTCCAGTAGCGCGGCGCCTGCCACTGGTGCTGTTGCACCAAGGCCCAGCCTTCACTCATCCACAGCTCGGGTCTTTGATAGCCCCCGTCAGCGATGAAGGCGGCATAGGCAGCGTTGCTCACCAGGGTGCTGCTCAGCTCGAACGGCTCCAGCCAAACCCGATGCCGTGGCGTTTCGTTGTCGAAGTGAAACCCGTCACCCTGATGGCCGATCTCTGCCAAACCGCCGGTGCAGGGCAGCCATTGCTCTGGCGCTACCTGTAATTTCAGCTCGGCCTCTGGGCCGTAGACGGGCTCCAATGGTTGGCGCTGGAAGCCATCCAGGAGGTCCATCAGCAATAGTTCCTGGTGCTGCTGTTCGTGCTGCAGCCCCAGCTCCACCAGTGCTTTTACACCCTCGGGCGGGTCCTGCAGCAGTGTTTCCAGCCCGGCATCCACCCGTTGCCGCCAGGCCAGTACGTCGGCGATCGCAGGGCGGCTGAGCAGACCGCGCTGCGGCCGGGGATGGCGTGCGCCGACGGCTTCGTAATAGGAGTTGAACTGATAGCTCCAGAGCGGGTCGCAGGCTTGATGTCCAGCTGCATGGGGTTGCAGCACGAAGGTGTCGAAGAACCAGGTGGTGTGGCCTAAATGCCATTTCGGCGGGCTGGCATCCGCCATTCCCTGGAGCATCAGATCTTCTGGCTCCAGATACGCAATCAGAGCTTCGCTGCGGCGCCGCACCGCCAGCAGAGTGTCCAGCAGCACGAGTGCGACCAATCTCCTGCGGACCTTAGGGGGTGCTGTAAACCATCGGTACCATCAGCCCATCAATTTGGCTGATTCCCTTGAGCGGTCCCGGCACAGTGCTGGTGGAGCGTTACCGCCTGGAGGAGCGGCTGAGTGGGCCAGACCCGTTGCGGGGATCTCTCTGGCGCGCGGTGGATGTGATGGCCGGTGATCTGCCTGTGGCCATGCGCCAGTTGCAGCTCCCTGCCGCCAAGGCCCGTTTCAAGGAAGTCTGGCCGCAGTTGCAGTCGTTGCTGCATCCTCAGCTGCCCCGTTGCCGTGAGCTGTTGGAGGTCGATGGGGACCTCTGGCTCCTTCGCGACTGGCAGGACGGCGTCTCCTACGACGACCTGCTGCGTCAAAAGCGCTTCGGGCCTGCGGAGGTGTTGACGCTGCTGCGCCAGCTCCTGCCGGTTCTGGAGTTGTTGCATGGCGGCGGCCTGGTGCATGGCGACGTGAATCCTGGCCATCTGATGAGCTGCCGGTGTGATGGCCTGCCTGTGCTCCTGGACGGTGGCAGGCTGCAGCGGCAGGGTGCCCCTGAAGAGGCTGAAGGCTGGGGGGACCTGCATGACTTGGGTCACACCGCCCTGATGTTGCTCAGCGGGTCGGCAAGCCATGAGGAGGGCTGGCCCGAGGGCCTGGAGTTGGACTCGGGATTCCGTCAGGTGCTTGAGCGCCTGCTCTCGGACCAGCCGGAGCACTCTTTTGGGCAGGCTTCTGAGGTGCTGCAGGCCTTGGAGTCGGTTGTGTTGCCCGCGTCCGAGCCGGTCCCGGATCTCACTGTTGCGCCGCGAGCCAGACGGGCGAGGGACCGCGAGCAAGGCGCTGAGGGTCGCCTCTGGCCTGTTGTGGGAGTGCTTGCCCTGTCGGCGTTGGTGGGTTCCGCCATCGGCTGGTTTTTGTTCCCGCGCAGCTCCACCCCCGCCACGGCCCCCCGCACCACTCCTGATCGGGCAACTCAGCAGCCAGCCGTCAGCTTCCCGCAGGAGGAGCTGGATCAACACCAGCAATTGTTCAGTCGGCTTAGGGCTCTTCAGGTGGATCGCGGCTGGTTTCTTCAGCTGGTGGATGCCAGTCAACTCAGCTCGGAGTCGTTGGAAAACCGGTCGATACGAAGGGTTTGGGCCGGCATGGCAGAGCAATGGCTGCCCCGGATTGAGCAGCTAGCTCCGACAATCCGGCGCCGACTGGGTCGTCTCAGCGATGGGGACTGGCAGCCGCCGCGTGAGGCGCTGTTGAAACAGGGCGTTCATCCGCGGGTCGTCGAGCATCTGGTGAGTGCTGGAGCCCAGGATCTGCTGCTGGTCACCATGCGGGGCCGGAAACCCGCCGACCCCTTTCTTCAGCTCTGGATTGCAGCGGCGATTCAGAGCCTTGATGACGTTGAGATCGTGCGGCTCAAAGCGCGTCCGCTTGAACCCACCAACACGTCGTTGCCTATCCCCGCCGGTGGCGCGCGTTTAGTGCTGGTGGAGGCTCCAGCAGGTGATGCCGTGGCCCTGGGCATCAACGGCACAACGCTGATGCAGATGATGGTTTTCGGTGCCAACGGGCAGGTGGTGAAGGAGCGGGGTCCCCTGCGGGTGACTCGGATTGCTGCGGAAGCGGGCTCGCCGCTGCAGGTGTTGGTCACCAACGAAGGGGTTTCTTCGAGTCTGTTCACCCTGTCCTGTCGGGCAGATCCGCTCGATCAGTAGCGCTCCATCGCTGCTTTCACATCTTTCTTGGATTGCTTTTCCTTTTCAGCAGCGCGCTTATCGTGCAACTTCCGGCCTTTGCCCAGCCCGATGGTGAGCTTGATCCACGAACCCTTGAGCTGGAGGCTTAGCGGGATCAGCGTCAGTCCTTTCTGATCCACCAAGCCGCGAAACTTGTCGATCTCACGGCGGTGGGCCAGCAGTTTGCGGGTGCGCAGCGGGTCGTGGTTGAAGTAGTTGCCGGCGTGGGTGTGGGGTGAGATGTGCACGTTGTGCAATTGCAGTTCCCCATTGCGGATCAAGCAGAAGCCATCGCGCAGGTTGGCCTTGCCGTTGCGGATCGACTTCACCTCGGTCCCTACAAGCTCGATACCAGTTTCCAGGGTTTCGAGAATCTCGTACTGGTGACGGGCCTGACGGTTGTCCGCCAGCATCCGATTGGCGGCGGCCCGTGCCGCAGCAGCGGCCGCTTTTTTCGCTCCTCCCTTGGCCATGGCTGCGACTGCGTCTTCCGACCCTATCCAGGTCTGGGTACCCTGCCCGCATGGCGATTGTCTCCTCCAGCTCCGGTCGCAAGCCACCCCGCCGCCCCGAAGCGCTAATGGATCCTCAGCAGGCCCCTGAAGAGGTGGTGAGTCGGCCGGAAGACAAGCTTCGTCCCCAGCGCTTGGAC
The DNA here is from genome assembly GCF_000012625.1 of Synechococcus sp. CC9605. Lineage (NCBI taxonomy): Bacteria > Bacillati > Cyanobacteriota > Cyanophyceae > Synechococcales > Synechococcaceae > Synechococcus > Synechococcus sp. CC9605. The sequence goes on from NC_007516.1 coordinate 115,383, forward strand.
GACTACATCGGTCAGAGCGAGCTCAAGCAGGTGCTAGGCATTGCAGTGCAAGCGGCACTTGGCCGCGGCGATGCCCTCGATCATGTGTTGCTCTATGGCCCGCCGGGTTTGGGCAAAACCACCATGGCCATGGTGTTGGCCGAAGAAATGGGGGTGCATTGCAAGGTCACCAGTGCACCGGCCTTGGAACGCCCGCGCGACATCGTTGGGTTGTTGGTCAACCTGCAGCCCCGTGATCTGCTGTTCATTGACGAGATTCATCGCCTGAGTCGGGTGGCGGAGGAGCTGCTCTATCCGGCGATGGAAGACCGTCGCCTCGATCTCACCGTGGGCAAGGGCAGCACAGCACGAACCCGTTCTCTTGATCTACCGCCGTTCACCCTGGTGGGGGCCACCACCCGCGCCGGATCGCTGAGCTCCCCGCTGAGGGACCGGTTTGGCCTGATCCAGCGGTTGGAGTTCTACGGCCAGGGCGACCTGGAAGCGATCGTCGAGCGCACAGCCGGGCTGATCGGGGTCACCCTCACACCGCAGGCCCGCAGCAGCATTGCGGCCTCCTGTCGCGGCACGCCACGGATCGCTAACCGGTTGCTACGTCGGGTGCGGGATGTGGCGAGTGTGCGAGGCGGTGGCGGTGGGGCCATCAATCAGGCCTTGGTGGGCGAGGCCCTGAGCCTGCACCGTGTGGATCATCGGGGCCTCGATGCAAGCGATCGGCGTTTGCTGCAGCTGCTGATCGACCACCACGGTGGTGGCCCTGTGGGCCTGGAGACTCTGGCGGCGGCCCTTGGCGACGATCCCGTCACCCTGGAGACCGTGGTGGAGCCGTTTTTGATGCAACAGGGGTTGCTGATGCGCACCCCCCGCGGCCGGATGGTCACGGATGCTGCCCGCAGTCATCTGGCCGAGGCGGCATGAACCGGTTTCTCGTCCTGTTGATGAGTTTGGTGCTGGCCCTGCCAGTGCAGGCCCTCGATCTGCAGGGGCTTTATGAGCAGGCGCTGACGGCAAGCCGTCAGGGGGATTTTGTGGAGGCGTTGCCCCTCTGGGACAGCTATCTGGAGCAGGTTCCAGAGGATGCAGCAGCGCTGAGCAATCGCGGCAATGTGCGTTTGGCCCTGGGGGATTTGTCTGGGGCGATCGAAGACCAGAGCGCCTCGATTGTGCTGGCACCGGAGGAAAGCGACCCGCATCTGAACCGGGGCACGGCAGAAGAGGCGCTTCAGGACTGGTCCGCAGCAGCGGACGACTATCTCTGGATACTGGAGCGCGATCCGCAGGATGCCTCGGCCCTCTACAACCTGGCCAATGTGCGTGGCTCGCAAGGGGACTGGCCTGAGGCGCGAGAGCTTTATGGCCAGGCTGCTCTCGCCCGCCCCGGCTTCGCCATGGCCCGCTCCAGCGAGGCGCTGGCGGCCTGGCAAACAGGGGATCTCGACTGGGCGGAGGCGGAATTGCGCAAACTGATCCGTCGCTATCCCTTGTTCGCCGATGCTCGGGCGGCCCTCAGTGGCCTGCTCTGGCGCCAAGGATCCAGTGGTGAAGCCGAAAGCCACTGGGCCGCGGCGGCCGGGCTGGATCAGCGTTACCGCCAGGCCGACTGGCTGCAGCAGGTGCGCCGCTGGCCACCGCAACCGACGGAGGATCTGATGGCGTTCCTGGCCCTGGAGGCGTCCTGAGATGACCCAAGCGGCGTCCCTGTCCGATCGACTCAGCCGTGAGATGCCTGAGCTTCTGGAGCTGCGCCGGCATCTGCATGCCCACCCTGAACTCAGCGGTGAGGAACACCAGACCGCCGCCCTGGTCGCCGGTGAACTGCGTCAGCTGGGCTGGCGGGTCCGAGAGGGGGTTGGCCGCACGGGCCTGGTGGCCGAATTGGGGCCTGGCCACGGCCCCACAGTGGGCTTGCGGGTGGACATGGATGCCCTGCCCGTAGAGGAGCGCACCGGTCTGAGCTATGCCTCCACCCGCCAGGGTCTGATGCATGCCTGTGGCCACGATCTGCACACCTGCACGGGCCTTGGTGTCGCACGCTTGCTGGCGCAGGAGCCCCACTTAGGGGCTCGAGTGCGGCTGCTGTTTCAACCCGCCGAAGAGTTGGCACAGGGGGCGGTGTGGATGAGGGATGCGGGGGCGGTGGAGGGTCTCGATGCGTTGTACGGCGTGCATGTGGTGCCGAATCTGCCGGTGGGCACGGTGGGGATCCGGCGGGGCTGTCTCACGGCGGCGGCCGGAGAGCTGGAGATCCTGGTGCAGGGAGAAGGTGGCCATGGTGCCCGTCCCCATCAGTCGGTGGATGCGGTTTGGCTGGCGGCTCGGGTGATCACAGAGCTTCAACAGACCATCGCCCGTCGCTTGGACGCCTTACAGCCGGTTGTGATCAGTTTCGGCAAGGTGGAGGGCGGTCGCGCCTTCAACGTGATCGCCGATCAGGTGCGTTTGCTAGGCACGGTGCGCTGTCTGGATCTGCAGCAGCACGCTCAGTTGCCGGCTTGGATTGATGAGACGGTGCAGGGAATCTGTGCCAGTGGAGGGGGTACGGCTTTGGTGAATTACCGCTGCATTGCACCACCGGTGCACAACGATCCGCAGCTCACGACCTTGCTCGAACGCTGTGCGGTGGAGTGCCTGGGGCGCGACAAGGTGCTGCCGGTGGAGCAGCCCTCCCTGGGGGCGGAAGACTTTGCTGAGCTGCTTCGGGATGTGCCGGGAATGATGGTGCGGCTGGGTGTGGCCGGGCCCGAGGGGTGTGCGCCGCTGCACAACGGAGCGTTCGCACTGGAGGAAGACGCCCTCGGTGTTGGCATTGCGGTTCTCACGGCCACCGTGCTGGCGTGGATCACGGAGAACACCTCGGCATGAACCAACGTCGTGCGGTGATTTGGGTTTCCCTCGGGGCTCCATTACTGATCCTGCTCGCGTTGCTGGCCACAAACCAGCGCCAGGGCAAGGACCGGGTGCAGGTGTTGCCCGCCATCTTGGTGGGTTCGGGTCTGATCATCAGCAGCGCTCTCGGTCGGCAGCGTCGCCGCGCCAGGCTGTTAGCTGATCTTCAACGGGCGCGCACCCCCGGCAGCAACCCATGAGCGAGAACGATCCCCATCGTCCTGATCTCGAGGCGGTGCGCCAGGCCATTGCCAGTGGAGATCCGGTGAAGGCGATGCCGGCGATCACACAGCTCCGCCATTGCTCGGACGCTGAGGCGGTGCCGTTGCTGGTGCTGGGCACGGAGCAGAAGCCTTTCCTAGTGCGTTCCTTGAGCTGCAGTGGATTGGGCTACAAGCGCACCGAACAGGGCTGGACCGTCCTGAGTGCGTTGATCACTGCTGATGAAGACCCCAATGTGCGGGCCGAGGCAGCCAATGCTCTGGCCAGCTACGGGGTGGATCGGGCCTGGCCCTTGCTGCGTTCGGCCTTCGAGGCCGATGCCGCCTGGCTGGTGCGCTGCAGCATTCTTTCTGCCCTGGCGGAACAGCCCGGCATTGATCTGGGTTGGTTGCTGGAGTTGGCCACCATGGCAATCGCTGATGCTGATGCGATCGTGCGGGTGAGTGGAGCTGAGATCCTCAGTCGAATCGTGCGGGAGGGGGGCGCCGATCCCAGCGCTGTGCAGGCCAGAGGCTTGTTGCAATCTCTGCAGCAGGACAGCGATCACCGGGTGGTGGCTGCGGTGCTCAATGGGTTGCAAGCCAGCTGAACGGTTCTTTGAGCAACGCTTGCTAGCGTTCAAACATCACTAGGGGTGTCTGGGTTTCACCATGAACCCAGACTGAGATCACACCCTCCGAACCTGATTCCGGGTCATGCCGGCGCAGGGAAGTGCTTGAGCGTGATCCACGGCCAAACGTCGACCCCTGGGCTGTCCGTCGCACCTCAGATCATGCGCGCTTCCTGGGTTGAGTCCCGCAAGGGTCAGGCCAACGTCTCTCAGATGCACTACGCCCGTCAGGGCGTGGTGACCGAAGAAATGGCTCATGTGGCGAAGCGGGAGAACCTGCCCGAATCGCTGGTGATGGAAGAGGTGGCCCGGGGGCGGATGATCATCCCGGCCAATATCAACCACACCAATCTGGAGCCGATGGCAATCGGCATCGCCAGCAAGTGCAAGGTGAACGCCAACATCGGCGCCTCTCCAAATGCGTCCGATGCCGCTGAGGAGGTGAAAAAGCTCAAGCTGGCGGTGAAGTACGGCGCTGACACCGTGATGGATCTTTCCACTGGCGGCGTCAACCTCGATGAGGTGCGCACCGCAATCATCGGTGCATCTCCCGTGCCGATCGGCACCGTGCCTGTTTATCAGGCTCTTGAGAGCGTCCACGGATCGATCGAGAAGCTCGATGAGGACGACTTCCTCCACATCATTGAGAAGCACTGTCAGCAGGGCGTCGACTACCAGACCATCCACGCTGGCCTGCTGATTGAGCACCTTCCCAAGGTGAAGGGCCGCATCACCGGCATCGTCAGCCGCGGCGGCGGGATCCTGGCTCAATGGATGCTGTATCACCACCGTCAAAACCCGCTCTACACGCGGTTTGACGACATCTGCGAGATCTTCAAGCGCTACGACTGCACCTTCTCCCTCGGTGACTCGCTGCGCCCCGGTTGCCAGCACGATGCGTCGGATGCTGCTCAACTGGCTGAATTGCACACCCTCGGTGAACTGACCCGTCGCGCCTGGAAGCACGACGTGCAGGTGATGGTGGAGGGTCCCGGCCACGTTCCCCTCGATCAGATCGAGTTCAACGTGAAGAAGCAGATGGAGGAGTGCAGCGAAGCACCCTTCTATGTGCTCGGCCCCCTGGTCACTGACATTGCTCCCGGCTACGACCACATCACTTCGGCCATCGGCGCGGCGATGGCCGGTTGGCATGGCACGGCGATGCTCTGTTATGTGACGCCGAAGGAGCACCTCGGTCTGCCCAACGCTGATGATGTGCGCGAAGGCCTGATCGCTTACAAGATCGCTGCCCATGCGGCAGATATTGCCCGCCATCGCCCCGGCGCCCGGGACCGTGACGACGAGCTCAGCCGCGCCCGCTACAACTTCGATTGGAACAAGCAGTTTGAGCTGTCCTTGGATCCTGAGCGGGCCAAGGAGTATCACGACGAAACCCTGCCGGCTGACATCTACAAGCAGGCTGAGTTCTGCTCCATGTGCGGACCGAAGCACTGCCCGATGCAGACCAAGATCACTGATGAAGATCTTGAGGGTCTGGAGAAGGTGCTCGAAGCCAACACCGGCGCTGCAGAGCTGACGCCGGTCAAACTCGACAAAGCCGATTGATTGCCTGCTTGCAATCAGATGGCAGCCCGGCGTCCGTTAGGACGTCTGGCTTTTTGGTGTAAGGCCATTGGTTGGGTTGGTGGCATAAAAAAGAACCCCCTGCCGAAGCAGGAGGCCTTGTTGTTGAAGTGTTCTGGCGATCAGCCGAGCAGAGCCTTGGCTTTGGCCACCACGTTCTCCACTGTGAAACCGAATTCCTTGAGGCAGGTGCCGCCGGGGGCGGAAGCGCCGAAGCGGTTCATGGTCACGCTGTCGCCATCGAGGCCGATGAAACGGTGCCAGCCGAAGGATTCAGCGGCTTCCACCACCATGCGCTTGCGCGCGGCGTTGGGGAGCACCTCTTCCTTGTAGGCGTCGGTCTGCTCGTCGAACAGCTCGACGCAGGGCATCGACACTACGCGCACCTTCTTGCCTTCGGCGGTGAGCTGCTTGGCGGCCTGGACGCAGAGATCAAGCTCGGTGCCGGTGCCGATCAGGATCAGATCAGGGGTGCCGGCGCAATCTTCAAGCACGTAACCGCCGAGGGCCACCTTGTCGATCGAGGAGTTGGCCTGGTTGGCCATGCCTTGGCGGCTGAGGCAGAGGGAGCTGGGGCGCTTGCGGTTCTGGATGGCCACCTTGTAGGCACCGCTGGTCTCATTGCCGTCGCCAGGGCGGAACACCAGCATGTTCGGCATCGCCCGCAGGGAGGGGATGGTTTCGATTGGCTGGTGGGTTGGGCCGTCTTCGCCAACACCGATGGAGTCGTGGGTCAACACATAAATCACACCCAGCTCACTCAGGGCTGAAAGGCGCATGGAACCGCGCATGTAGTCGGCGAAGACCAGGAAGGTGCCGCCGTAGGGGATCAAGCCGCTGTTGTGGTAAGCGATGCCGTTGAGGATGGCGGCCATGGCGTGCTCGCGCACACCGAAGTGCAGGTAGCGCTTCTCGGGGCTGCTGGCTTGATAAGAGCCGGTTTCACCCTTGATGTCCGTGTAGTTGGAGTGGGTGAGGTCAGCGGAGCCGCCGATCAGTTCGGGCAGGTTGGGGCCCAGAGCACCAAGGCAGATCTGGGAGTGCTTGCGGGTGGCCAGGCCACCGTCTTCGGGGGTGTAGGTGGGCAGTTCCTTGTCCCAACCCTCGGGCAGCTCACCGCGCAGCATCCGCTCGAACTCGGCGGCTTCGGTGGGGTACTTGGTGCGGTAAGTGGCCAGGGTCTGGTTCCACTCGGCCTCGAGGCTGGCGCCGCGGTCGATGGCCTGGCGGAACTGGTCGTAGGCGTCCTGGGGAATTTCGAAGGGGGCGTAGTCCCAACCCAGTTGCTGACGGGTCAGAGCGGCTTCCTCTTCACCCAGGGCAGCACCGTGGACACCGGCGGTATCGGCCTTGTTGGGGGAGCCGTAGCCGATGGTGGTGGTCACCTTGATGATCGATGGCTTGTCGGTCACGGCCTTGGCCGCTTCGATCGCATTGGCGATGGCATCCACATCGGTGTTGCCTTCGGCCACGTGCTGAACGTGCCAGCCGTAGGCCTCGTAGCGCTTCAGCACGTCCTCGGTGAAGGACACGTCGGTGCGGCCGTCGATGGTGATGCTGTTGTCGTCGTACAGGGCGATCAGCTTGCCCAGCTTCAGGTGACCGGCCAGGGAGGCAGCTTCGGAGGACACACCCTCCTGATTGCAGCCGTCGCCCATGATCACGTAGGTGTAGTGATCCACCACGGTGGCGTCGGCCTTGTTGAACTTGGCCGCCAGGTGGGATTCAGCGATGGCCAGGCCCACAGCGTTGGAGATGCCGGCACCCAGGGGGCCCGTAGTTACTTCAACGCCGGGAGTTTCGAAGGTTTCGGGGTGGCCCGGAGTCTTGGAGCCCCACTGGCGGAACTGCTTGATGTCCTCAATGGACACTGAGTCGTAACCGGTGAGGTGCAGCAGTGCGTAGAGCAGCATGCAGCCGTGACCGGCGGACAGAACGAAGCGGTCGCGGTTGAACCACTTGGGGTTCTTCGGGTTGTGATTGAGGAACTTGTCCCAGAGCGCATAACCCATGGGTGCGCAGCCCATCGGCAGGCCGGGGTGACCGCTGTTGGACTTGTTGATGGCGTCGACAGCCAGCATCCGAATGCTGTTGATGCAGAGCGTGTCGAGTGACGCGGGCGCAGCGACCATGGTGTTAAGAGGAAAAGTTGAAGCGATTTTGACGCACGGCGTGAGCCTGGAGGCTCAGCTGGCGCGTTTGAAAGCCAGGCAGACGTTGTGGCCGCCGAAGCCAAAGGAGTTGGACAAGACGGTTCCTAGTGTCTGATCCCGTGCCTCATTGGGCACGACATCCAGATCACAGTCGGGATCCGGGGTGGTGTGGTTGATCGTGGGAGGCACGACTCCGTGTTGCAGAGCCAGCACGCAGGCCACGGCTTCGATGCCGCCGGAGCCACCCAGCAGGTGACCGGTCATCGATTTGGTGGAGCTCACGGGAATCTGCAGAGCCCTTTCGCCCAAGGCAGCTTTGATTGCCGAGGTTTCGTTCTTGTCGTTCGCCGGGGTGCTCGTGCCGTGGGCGTTGACGTAGTCGATTTCGTACGGATCAATGCCGCCATCGGCCAGGGCCAGGCGCATGGCCTCAGCACCACCGACGCCGCCGGGCGTGGGTGAGGTGATGTGGTGCGCGTCGCAGGTCATGCCGTAACCCACAACTTCGCCAAGGATCGTGGCGCCACGGGCCTGGGCATGCTCGAGCTTTTCGAGCACCAGGACCCCGGCACCCTCCCCGATCACGAAGCCGTCGCGCTCTTTATCGAAGGGACGGCTAGCCGTAGCTGGATCGTCGTTGCGGAAGGATAGGGCTTTTGCGCTGGCGAAGCCGGCTACTCCCAGGGGAGTGATCGCTGATTCGGCGCCACCGCACACCATGGCGTCGGCCTTGCCCAGCTGCAGCAGCCGGAAGGCATCGCCAACGGCATTGGAGCCGGCAGCACAGGCGGTGGCCACCGCGGAACTGGGACCCTTGGTGCCCAGAGCAATGGCGGCAAGGCCTGTGGCCATGTTGGGGATCATCATCGGCACCGTGAACGGGCTCACCCGTCCAGGGCCTTTGCCCTCCAACACATGGGCCTGCGTCTCCATCGTCAGCAGACCGCCGACGCCGGAGCCGATGATCGTGCCAATCCGATCCGCATTTGCTTCGTTGATCTCAAGGCCGGCATGGGCCACAGCCTGTTTGGCTGCCACCACGCCGAACTTGCAGAATCGATCCCAGCGCTTGGCTTCCTTCGGTTCGATGAAGCCGGACGGATCGAAATCCTTCACCTCCGCCGCGAAGCGGCAGGCGTGTGCGGATGCATCGAACAGGGTGATGGCGTCCACTCCGTTGCTGCCGGAGGTGAGGCCGTTCCAGTAGTCCTGAACCGTGTTGCCGATCGGTGTGACCGCGCCGAGGCCGGTGATTACGACGCGATGGAGACCATCCACCATTGCGTTGCTCAGGCCTGCTTGTCTTCGATGTATTTGACGGCGTCACCAACGGTGGTGATGCCCTCAGCTGCTTCGTCGGGGATCTCGATGTCAAAGGCCTCTTCCAGGGCCATCACGAGTTCCACGGTGTCCAAAGAATCAGCTCCCAGATCATTCTGGAAGTTGGATTCGGGCTTCACTTCGCCGGAGTCAACACTCAGTTGCTCCGCAACGATTGAGCGCACCTTTTCGAGAATCGCTTCCTGGGACATAGCCGTGGCAACGGGACGCTGCATCTTACGGGCACGCCTTCAGTGCTACCTCAGCAACAACTGTGCCGTTAACAACGGTGACGGCATGGCCATGGACCGGCGAAGGACGGGTACGTTTGCCGCAAGCCTTCGTATGCATCGGGCACATGTCCCACGCCGTCAAGATCTACGACACCTGCATCGGCTGCACTCAGTGTGTGCGTGCCTGCCCTCTCGACGTGCTTGAGATGGTTCCCTGGGACGGCTGCAAGGCCGGCCAGATTGCTTCTTCTCCTCGCACAGAAGATTGCGTTGGTTGCAAGCGCTGCGAAACCGCCTGCCCCACCGACTTCCTCAGCATCCGCGTATATCTCGGAGACGAGACAACGCGCTCCATGGGTCTGGCCTACTGATCCGGCTCGTTTCACCTCATAAGCTCAGCCCGGCTTCAGCCGGGCTTTTCTTTTATGTGCGGAATCGTTGCCCTGGTGGGTTCCCGAGAAGCTGCGCCTCAGCTCCTGGAAGGCTTGCGGCAGTTGGAGTACCGCGGTTACGACTCCGCTGGGATCGCCACGGTGGCTGCTCAGGGCCAGCTGACCTGCCTGCGGGCCAAGGGCAAGCTGCTCAACCTCACCGCTTGTTTTGAAGCAGAAGGAGCGCCCGGTCAATGCGGCATTGGTCACACCCGCTGGGCCACCCATGGCAAGCCGGAAGAGCGCAATGCCCACCCGCACCGCAGCAGCGATGGAGCGGTGGCAGTGGTGCAGAACGGAATTATTGAGAACCATCGGGCCCTGAGGGAGCAGCTGGAGGCTTCAGGGGTGGTGTTCCAGTCGGAGACCGACACAGAGGTGATTCCCCACCTGTTGGCCGCAGAACTCCAGCAGCTGCAAGCCGCGGGTGGAACTCCTGGCGGTGGATTGCTGTTGCAGGCCCTGCAGCAGGTGCTGCCAAAGTTGCAAGGGGCCTATGCCTTGGCGGTGATATGGGATCAGGCCCCGGGCGCCCTGGTGGTGGCCCGCAAGGCGGCACCGTTGTTGATCGGTTTGGGGGAAGGGGAATTCCTCTGTGCCAGCGATACGCCGGCCCTAGCGGGCTTCACCCGCACGATCCTTCCCATGGAAGACGGCGAGGTGGCCTCGCTTTCACCCCTTGGCGTTGAGCTCTATGACGCGGCAGGGGCCCGTCAGCAACGCATGCCTACCCAGCTCAGCGGTGTTGACCACGTTGCCGACAAGCGTGAGTTCCGTCACTTCATGCTCAAGGAAATCCATGAGCAACCGGAGACCGCAGCGCTGTGGGTAGCGCGCCATTTGCCTCAGGGACTGCCGCCGGAGCAGCCGGTGGCGCTACCGATGGACGATGCCTTTTACGCCGGCATTGAGCGGATTCAGATCCTGGCTTGTGGCACCAGTCGCCATGCCGCAATGGTTGGGGCCTACCTGCTTGAACAGTTCGCCGGCCTTCCCGCCTCGGTGCACTACGCCAGCGAATTCCGCTACGCCCCGCCACCGTTGGCCCCCCACACCCTCACCATTGGGGTGACCCAGTCAGGCGAAACAGCCGACACCCTTGCCGCCTTGGCCATGGAGGCGGCGCGGCGGCGCGCCCACGGGGATCCGGCCTTCGCTCCCCGCCAGCTGGGGGTTACCAACCGTCCGGAGAGCTCCCTGTCCCGCCAGGTGCCCCACATCCTCGACATCGGGGCCGGCATTGAAGTGGGCGTGGCGGCCACCAAGACCTTCCTCGGTCAGCTGCTGGCCTTTTATGGCTTGGCCATGGCTTTTGCTGCCCGCCGTGGCTCACGCCCTACGGCTGAGATCAATGCCTTGGCGGAAGAACTGCGGGGCCTGCCCCAGCAACTGCGCCAGCTGGTGGATATGCACGACCAGAGCTCCGAGGCCCTGGCCCATCGTTTTGCCGACACCCAGGATGTGATTTTCCTGGGCCGGGGCATCAACTACCCGATCGCCCTGGAGGGGGCGTTGAAACTCAAGGAGATCAGCTACATCCACGCCGAGGGTTACCCAGCTGGTGAGATGAAGCATGGCCCGATCGCCCTACTGGATTCCCGGGTGCCGGTGGTGTCAATCGCCGTGCCCGGTGTGGTGTTCGAGAAGGTGATCAGCAACGCACAGGAGGCCAAAGCCCGCGATGCCCAGCTGATCGGTGTGGCGCCCCAGGGGCCCGACACTGATCTGTTTGATGAACTGCTGCCGGTGCCTTCGGTGAGCGAGTGGATCAGCCCACTGCTCACCGTGGTGCCGATGCAGTTGTTGAGTTATCACATCGCCGCACATCGCGGCCTGGATGTCGATCAACCCCGCAACCTGGCCAAGAGCGTCACGGTGGAGTGAGCCTCAGCTGGCACTAATGCTCATATCACTACGGCCATAGCGGTCCTGGAAGCGCACGATGTCGTCTTCGCCAAGGTAGGTTCCGCTTTGAATCTCGATTAATTCCACGGGAATCCGGCCTGGGTTGGACAGGCGGTGTTTGCAGCCCATCGGGATGTAGGTGCTCTGGTTTTCTCCCACCAGCTGCTCTTCGCCGTCTCGTTCCACCAGGGCCGTGCCCTTCACCACCACCCAGTGCTCAGCACGATGGTGATGCATCTGCAAGGAAAGGCTGGCTCCAGGTTTCACTGAGATCCGTTTCACCTGCCAGCGGCTGTCTTCCACGACACCGGTGTAATGGCCCCAGGGGCGATAGATCTTGCGGTGGGCTTTGCCCTCCGGACTGCCCTCGGCCTCCAGCTGCTTCACAACGGTCTTGATCTCCTGGGCCTTGGAGCGGTCCGCAATCAACACGGCGTCGTCGGTTTCCACCACCACAAGGTTCTCGACGCCGAGGCCCACCACCAGACGGTGTTCGCTGCGTAAATAACAGTCGTGGCTGTCTTCGGCTATTACGTGGCCCTGCAGCACATTTCCTTGGGAATCCTTTTGTTCTGAGGTGTCCCAGAGGGCACTCCAGCTGCCCACATCACTCCAGCCCGCATCCAGGGGCAGCACACTGCCCAGTTCTGTTTTTTCCATCACGGCCACATCAATGGCGACGTTGGGGCACTTGGCAAAGGCCTCCCGTTCCAGCCGATGAAATTCCAGGTCTGCAGTGTCCTGTTCCAGAGCGGCCCGGCAGCAGCTCACCACCTCCGGGGCCAGCCGTTCCAGTTCCGCCAGCATGGCGCTGGCGCGGAACAGGAACATGCCGCTGTTCCAGGTGAAGCGACCTGTGGCTAGGAACTGCTCTGCTGTGGCCTGGTCGGGCTTCTCCACGAAGCGCTTGATTGGCACGTGGGCGGGTTCTCCGAGGGAGAACGGTTCGCTGGCCTCGATGTAGCCATAGCCGGTTTCCGGGGCCGTCGGCACGATGCCGAAGGTCACCAGGCGGCCTACTTCGGCCGGCTTGCGGCCGGCGTTGATGGCCTGGCGGAACTGAGCTCCATCACGGATCAGATGATCCGCCGCCAGCACCAGCAGCAGGGGGTCCTCGCCGTTGGCCGTGGCCTGCAGTGCGGCCACCGTCACCGCCGGGGCGGTGTTGCGGCCCATCGGTTCCAGCAGGATCGCGTTGGGCTCCACGCCGATCTGGCGCATCTGCTCGGCCACGATGAAGCGGTGGTCTTCATTGCAGATCAGCAAGGGAGCCGCTAAGGCCTCGAGCCCTGTCAGCCGTTGCTGGGTCTGCTGCAGCAGCGTCGCTTCGCCGTCACCGCTTAAGGGCCAGTACTGCTTGGGGTAACTCGCCCGCGACAGCGGCCACAGGCGTGTGCCGGTTCCTCCGCAAAGGATCACAGGAATCAGCGGTGTCGCGGCCATCGTGTCCTGAAAGCGGTGACCCAGATTCGCTCGCTCCAGGGGCTTCTGTCGATGCCCTGGGGGTGATCAGTTCGTCTTAGAGCTCCAGCAGGCCCGGTGGCGGGGTAAGCAGCAGCCAGCCCGCCTTGAGCTTCACCTCCGGCACGATCGCCTCAACGAATGGAATCAGCAACTTGCGGCCGTCGCTGGTCGTGATTTCCAGCAGGTCGTTGCCGCCACTGATCAGATCACTCACCGTGCCGATGGCGGGACCATCGGCCGTGAGTCGTGCCTTCAGTCCCACTAGATCAAGCAGGTGAAATTCGCCCTCCGCCAGTTCGGGTCGATCGTCCGCGGGCACCAGCAGCTCCATGCCCACCAGGGTTTCTGCGGCACTCCGGTTGTCGACTCCTTCAAAGCGCACCACAAAGAGTGATTTTCCGGGAAGTTGTCGGCCTTTCTTGAGTTGGATCTCACTGGGTTCCCCGCCTTGGCGGCTGCGCAGCCACCGGGGTCCCGGCACTGTGAAGCGCTCGGGGAAATCGCTGGCGGGGTTTACGCGAAGTTCCCCCAGCAGCCCTTGGACCGCTACGATCTTGCCGACGCTGAGCCAGTCGTTGCTCTCCGCCATGCCATCCGCCGCGCACTCTGCCGATAATGGCGCCAGATCCGTTCGCGAACGAGCCATGGCGTCTGCAACCGCTCCGATCCTCCCCGGCTTCACCGTCACCGTGGCGGATGTCACCTCGATCTACAACGGTTACACCGGCTTTGTTCAGCGCATTAGCGGCGACCGTGCGGCCGTTCTGTTCGAAGGTGGCAACTGGGACAAGTTGGTGACCCTGCGCTTGAAGGACCTTCAGCCGGCCTAGGGCAATGGGTGCTGAGCGGAGCCTGCGACAACGGCTGCGGGCCACGGTGCTGGAAGCCAACACCCCAGCCGGCAAGACCTACAACGCCGTCATCTTTGGGGCGATTCTGCTGAGTGTTCTGGCATTGCTACTGGAGCCCGACCCCCTAAGCAATTCCGCACTGCGTCAGACAGATGTGCTCTGGATCGATCTTGTGCAGAACGTCTGCCTGGGGGTTTTTGCAGCGGATTTCGTTCTGCATTTGGCTCTGGTGGAGAAGCCTGGCCGTTATCTGTTCAGCTTCACCGGCTTGATTGACGCCTCAGCGGTGCTGTTCTTCTTCGTGCCGCAGGTGCGCAGCGAGCTGCTGCTCTGGATGTTCAAGTTCGGCCGCATTCTGCGGGTGTTCAAGCTGCTCAAGTTCATTGATGAGGCCCGCGTGCTGGGACAGGCGCTGCGGGGCAGTGCACGCACCATTGGCGTCTTCTTGTTCTTTGTCGTTCTGCTGCAGGTGGTGCTCGGCTACAGCATTTTTGTGATCGAGAGCGCCCGGCCTGATTCCCAGTTCCAGACGGTGGCGAGCGGCGTCTACTGGGCGATCGTCACCATGACCACCGTTGGTTATGGCGATGTTGTTCCTCAGACGGAACTGGGGCGACTGTTGGCCTCGGTGGTGATGCTCCTGGGTTTCGGCATCATTGCCATCCCCACCGGAATCCTGACCGTGTCTGGGGTGCGCCATCACCAGCAGCGGTCGTCTGAGCTGGTCTGCAGCAGCTGCGGGCGCCAGGGTCATCGCAGGGATGCCCTTCACTGCGATTTCTGCGGCGCGTCGCTGCCTTCCAGGGTCTGAAGGGCTGCTGTTGTCGCGTTCTGCTCGGCCTCCTTGCGGGATCGGCCTTAGGCTTCCGCCAGATCCCTGCCTTGGATGCTCACCTGGCAGCGGAAGCGTTTGGGGTCGCCGTGCTGGCGGCTGCATTCCTCGGTGGCGTAGCCCTGATCCACTAGGGCGAGTAGCTCAGGGTTGATGGGGACCTCAGCATCGAGGCGCTCAATCAGGTTGGAAGCTTCTCTGCCCTAGCTTGATCCATCGTCGTCACCATCATCAAACATTAAGAGTTTGATTCGGGGCTTTTGGGGTGTAGAGAAGACTTTGCTGGAGCTGGGCCTCTGTTGGCTATTGGAGTTACTCCGATGGTCCGCCAAGTAGGGGTCTAGTGGATTCTCGTAATCTCCTACAGATAAACCGGTCGTTTCTGAGTGGTGCAGTTCAAAGAGCTCAGCAAGCAGTTGATTGAGCTAGCTGAAGCAGCCGGAGAGAGCCTGCCTGAGTTTGAGGGAAGAGAGTTCAGTGCGCTGGCTGAATTTGAGCAGCCGCTGGTGGAAGCATCGATTCGCCTGCGGAGTGTCGGGAGCAATGAATTGTCGCTGCAACTGCTGGATGCAGCGGTTGTGTTTGGAGTGCGTAGTGGTTTGGTTGATGACAACCGGGCGTGGGCATTGGCGGGTCTGGGCCGGCGGACAGAAGCTATGGGCCTTTGGAATGAGCTGCTCGATCACCCAGATGAAGGTCGACGGACGCAAGCTCAAGCCAATTTGCGGCTACTAGCTGGGGAGCTCAGCAAGCAGTTGATTGAGCTAGCTGAAGCAGCCGGAGAGAGCCTGCCTGAGTTTGAGGGAAGAGAGTTCAGTGCGCTGGCTGAATTTGAGCAGCCGCTGGTGGAAGCATCGATTCGCCTGCGGAGTGTCGGGAGCAATGAATTGTCGCTGCAACTGCTGGATGCAGCGGTTGTGTTTGGAGTGCGTAGTGGTTTGGTTGATGACAACCGGGCGTGGGCATTGGCGGGTCTGGGCCGGCGGACAGAAGCTATGGGCCTTTGGAATGAGCTGCTCGATCACCCAGATGAAGGTCGACGGACGCAAGCTCAAGCCAATTTGCGGCTACTAGCTGGGGAGCTCAGCAAGCAGTTGATTGAGCTAGCTGAAGCAGCCGGAGAGAGCCTGCCTGAGTTTGAGGGAAGAGAGTTCAGTGCGCTGGCTGAATTTGAGCAGCCGCTGGTGGAAGCATCGATTCGCCTGCGGAGTGTCGGGAGCAATGAATTGTCGCTGCAACTGCTGGATGCAGCGGTTGTGTTTGGAGTGCGTAGTGGTTTGGTTGATGACAACCGGGCGTGGGCATTGGCGGGTCTGGGCCGGCTGCCGGAGGCAGTGGGGTTGTGGAGAGAACTGCAAGCCTCACCCGAACAAGATTGTGCGGCGATGGCCAGAGAAAGGCTTCAGAGTTACGCCAGTGAAGCTGATCGCATTGTTGTGACAAACAATGCACAGGTGCTTGTTGATGAGGGCCACATTGACCAGGCCAAGACCGTGCTGTTACAAGCCATGATGGATGCACCTGAATGGGATGCTAGTTGGACAACAATGTTGATACATATATTAAAAACTCATTATGGCTACAAGGACAATGCAGATTTACTGGAACGAGAACTTAAGGAGAATCATCTAAGCCTGGAGGTGTTTGATTTGTATCTGGATCTTGTGGAGCAACGACTGAAGGATGTTGTTGTGGCTAGTAGCTCGTCTTGAACCTCACACACTCTGCGGTGATTTTGATCTTTAGGATTCAACATTGCGAGTGCACCGCTTGTAGGTAAGGTATGGAAATTGTTCGGGTTTGATGTCAGTTGGTACATACCGCGCTTAGTTGATAATGGTTTATCACCGTTACCCACTCCATGTCATTATATTCGTTGTTTTAACAGTTGCTCTTATTGCAATACACTCAGTTCTTCATAATGACTTCATTCAATTATCTTGCGGCCTGTTCATACTTCAGGGGATGTGAGTATTGTGGAAATGAATGATAGTAATCGTGAGAATATTTTTACGGAGAATTTTAGATATTTGGCTTTATCTGATTGTATATGCTTCGCAATCCTTCGTGGCTAACAATTGCGGGCAAAGTTTATTGCGCAATAAGTATCTTATAGCATAAAATAATTGTAAACATATAATTCGGGAAAGTTAGTAGTACTGAATGTTTTGGCACTTACGCATTGACTCTATATCAAATCACGTAAAAATTTTCCAATTAACTCTGGTTTAACAACTTTGATATTAGTTGTTTTGCCCGTAGTTGCTGAGCTTGATGCCTTTGAAGTAGCTCGTCTTTGCCGCGTAATTGATAGAAGTTTCGCTCCAATTCTTCCTGGACTTCGTGCAGTTGAAGTAAGGATAGTTCGTTTTGCTGTGTAAGATCCTCAACCATCTGTTGTTCTTCTTCTTTTTCCTTCGTTTGCGCATCATACTTTCCCTCCAAAACCTTCAACCGCTCTGCTTCAGCAGCCCTCTGCTTTTTCTCTGACTCCAGCTCTGCGGCCTTTGCTAAGACTTGCTGCCTTAGATCCTCAACCACCTGTTGTGCTTCTTCTTTCTCCTTCGCTCGCTCACCATACTTTTCCTCCAGAACCTTCAACCGCTCTGCTTCAGCAGCCCTCTCATTTTTCTCTGACTCCAGTTCTGTAGCCTTTGCTGAGACTTGCTGCCTTAGATCCTCAACCATCTGTTGTGCTTCTTCATTCTCCTTCGCTCGCTCACCATACTTTTCCTCCAGAACCTTCAACCGCTCTGCTTCAGCAGCCCTCTCATTTTTCTCTGACTCCAGTTCTGTAGCCTTTGCCGAGACTTGCTGCCTTAGATCCTCAACCATCTGTTGTGCTTCTTCATTCTCCTTCGCTCGCTCACCATACTTTTCCTCCAGAACCTTCAACCGCTCTGCTTCAGCAGCCCTCTCATTTTTCTCTGACTCCAGTTCTGTAGCCTTTGCTGAGACTTGCTGCGTTAGATCCTCAACCATCTGCTGCAGTTGGCTTTTCTCCTTAGCTAGGAGGCTTTGCTCATGCTTCACTGTGGCAATTTCATCCTCCAAGGCTTTCAATCCATCCTTGAGAGCAGCTTCAACATCGAATTCCACTATCTATCTAAGGCAAGTGTGTGCAAGCATATATCACTAAGGGCTGCAACGTAAGGCTCTTAGGCTCTATAGTTTAAATTCTTGCCATGGGGCAGTCATGAACTTCTCGCAGGTAAATCCAGAGGCAATAAATGAAGTTTTTAGATCAATAGTAATTAAAAGGAAAACAAATAATTATGTTCGCACGTATCGATCGATCGCAAGATGGACTTCTTCTGTAATTAAGAAATCATCTGCATCAGGCAAAAAAAGCGTAGGTTCGGGGCTAGACAATCAGGATGTTGATAATACTTATGCCAAGGCTTTTGCCATTATAAAAGAATTAATTCAGTTGCGTTACGAAAATCTCGAATTGCTTGAAAGGCATTTAATAGAAACAGCTCATGAAATAAATGCTTCTTTAAAAGATTCGAACGTTGATTTTCTGATTTTGTGTGCGGTAATTCTTGGGGCAAAAGAGCACATAAGAATTCTTCCGACATTGACGGAAATTGCTTGTTCTGGCGAGGACGAGAAAAGTTTTCATAAAGAAATACAACTACTTATTGCGATTGCAATTGAGGTCGAGAAATGGAATAATAAAGCAAAAGTTAATAATAATCAAGAGGCAAAAGAAAAGACGAATGATTCGACAAATGATATACAACTTTACTTCAAAGCAAAACAAATTGATCCACTTTATCCACGCCTTGTTGCAGATCAAAGATATTTGAGAGATCAACTCCGTGTTTTAATAAATCAACGACTTTTTCAGACTGGGCTTTGCCCGGCTCTAGAAAGCGAAATGTCTACGACCAATATTCATTTGCCAGGTAGTAATAATCTGTTCACAGATTACAAGTACAACAACAGACAAACAGTAAATCAAAGCCTTATTTTATGGAATTCTTATATCAAGGAAATGGATATTAGGAGAATTTTTATCTCATATCCCAAATCTGGACGCACTTGGCTCAGAATGATACTTTCAGAAATTGTTGAGACAAACAAGCTAGTCGCGACGAAAACCAATGAATTGAAATTTACCCATTTATTGGCAAATCCCTGGTTTTCTACAACTAATCCTGATAAATTTGTGCTGCCAAGCTATAAAAAAGACCTGTCAGTATTTCTACACAGAGATCCTAGGGATGTTGTTGTTTCTCAGTATCACCAAACTCACAAAAGAGACATTCCGCATAAAGAAAGTCTTAGTGATCACAATCCCAAAAACTTGCTATCAGCGATCTTGTTAGAACTGTAAAGCCGCCACCACCTAAACTTGAGGATTTTATTTTTTGCCCCCATTGGGGATTCAATCGCATTGCTAAATTCAATATATGTGTCCTTAAAAGTTGTGACATCGGTCACATTTGGAACTATGAGAGGATGTCACTTTATCCCAAAACTACTATGTCGGATCTTTGCAACTTCTTGGTGCTCGGCGCGACTAAATCAATAATATACGAATCGATTGATAATAATAAATTCAGCGATCTTCTAAAGGCGGAATTGGCGCCTGATGCAAAAAAGGGAAGAGCTAGCGGTAAGCTCTATGAAAATCATAACCTCTCTGACATCAATGCAAGAAAATTCAGGAAAGGGAAGGTAGGGGGATGGGCAGAAGAGGTAGACCCGAGGGATCACGAAAAATTGACTAATATGACAAAAAAATACTATTTAAATCTTCTGGAAATTTGTCCCAACTCTATGCGTAAGCAGCTATTTCTTCCCGAAGATATTTCAAAGATCATAGGCTGAACCCACTTTTTGTAGCGGTCATTTATTGCCATTTAAATGGAGGATTTAACTTTTTAAGAGCCATGACTTCTTAGTATTTTTGATGCAAAATATCTGTTTTATCATCCATTTCCAGGAGTAAGTCCTTGCTGAAGACTTGGTTGCGACTAGATGCAAACAGCCCTGTCCTCACTAGAGCACTGTGCTGATCGCATGGCCAAGATTGTGATCATAGTTGTGGGCAATAGCCGCATCGTGCCCCACAGGATCGCGGCCATATTCTCCTGAATAGGGTTGATGGCCCTGTTCCTCAATCGCGCCGATGCTCTCCATGGCGACTTGGGTGTTATGGCCGAAGAGAGCGTCTGCTGCTGTTTCACAACAGTATCGAAACCATCGAACTATTGGAGGTGCTACCCCACCTGACCAGACGCTTAATGGGGCGAATTACCTTCGTTGGTCGGGCTGATTCCTTCTTTGCTTGCGGCAGCAACCCTGAATCTGCCTTGTAATGTCAGTACAGCCGTAGCCATGGCCATCGGTGGCGCCTTCGCTGCGGTCTGGATGGAATGAAGGGGCATTTCGCCGGCGGACTTCACCTGAATCACCTCACCAAATCCCTTGGCAAACAGCTCACCCTTATAGCCATCCGACCCGATAGTGCCCGCTAGCCAGCTGCACCCTCCACAGCACGACATACCCTTACCGGACGTGATATGCGGGCTGACCCGGAATGGCATCGGCAATGGTTGATTCGAAAATCTCCACAGCCCCGGAGGGCCTGCACGGCATCCTCACGGATGGCGACCTGCGTCACGCCCTGAGGATGATGGGGCTGAGACATGGGAGAGGCTCACCGCAGCAGATCTCATGACAGCGGCCCCAATCACCATCGGAGCAGATGACTTTGTGGTGAAGGCCCTCGAACAGATGGAGAACAATCGCCCCAAACTCATCTTGGTTTTGCCTTATCAGTGCGCATCAGTTGATCTGCAGGTCTGGCATGGCCTTCACCAGATCATCGATGGCTTTCACCTGCGTGAGAAAAGGTTCCAGCTGATCAAGGGGTAAGGCGCTGGGGCCGTCGCAACGGGCTCGCGCCGGGTCTGGGTGTGCTTCCAGGAACAAACCAGCCAGGCCAACCGCCATGCCAGAGCGGGCTAGGTCCACCACCTGGCTGCGACGTCCGCCGGAGGCAGCACCACCTGGATCCCTGCACTGCAGGGCGTGGGTGACATCGAAGATCAGCGGAAGGTCATCGCAGGTGCGTTTCATCACGCCGAACCCCAGCATGTCCACCACGAGATTGTCGTAACCGAAGTTGGTGCCCCGCTCACACAGCAGCAGGTTCTCGTTCCCGCATTCGCGGAATTTGTCCACGATGTTGCGCATCTGTTCCGGACTCAGGAACTGTGGCTTCTTGACGTTGATCATCGCACCGGTTTCCGCCATGGCACGGACCAGATCGGTCTGCCTGGCCAGAAAAGCCGGCAGCTGGATGATGTCGGCGACCTTGGCTGCGGCAGCGGCCTCTTCAGGGCTGTGCACATCCGTAATCACCGGAATGCCATGGGTGTCCTTCACCGCCTGGAGGATCTGCAGCCCTTCGTTGAGGCCGGGGCCACGGAAGGAATGAATGGAGGAGCGGTTGGCCTTGTCGTACGACGCCTTGAACACCAATGGGATGTTCAGCCTTCCGCAGACGTTTTTGTAGTGGCCGGCGCAACGCAGGGCGAAGTCGAGATCCTCGAGAACGTTCACACCACCCAGCAGGGCGAAGGGGCGGTCGTTCGCGAAGGTGATATCTCCCAGTTGGATCTGATGCGCCACGGTTTCAATCACGTCCAGTGACCGGCGAGCCTACCCGCCTTCAATCCATTTGGATTCTCTTGATAGAGCACGTCGTAGTTGGAAAGATCAATGCCTATCTAATGAAAACTGCTATCCAGAGCGACATTCCGCAGACCGGATGGCGCCGATTGAACCCGTGACCACCGCTTAATCTCCTTAGCAGCCATTGACGGCCTGTGTCGAGCATCAGCCAGCCGATTCCCATTTTCATCGGCTACGACCCGAGAGAACGGGCAGCGACCAACGTTCTGATCGACAGCTTGTATCAAAACAGCAGCGTTCCTCTGGCGATCACGCCGCTGGTGACACCTCAGCTGGAGGCTCAAGGACTGTTCCGGCGCGAGCGGGACCCTAAGCAGAGCACGGCGTTTTCCTTCACCCGTTTTCTGGTGCCTTACTTGATGGGGTACGAGGGCTGGGCCCTGTTCATGGATTGCGACATGCTTTGCCGGGCTGACATCAAGGCACTCTGGGATCAGCGCGATGACGCCTATGGAGCCATGTGCGTGCAGCACGAGCATGTGCCTGGGGAGACCGTGAAATTTCTCGGCGAGGTGCAGAGCCCCTACCCCAAGAAGAACTGGAGTTCACTGATGCTGCTCAATTGCAGCCGCTGCACCAAGCTCACGCCCGATTACGTGAACACAGCCACGGGGTTGGAGCTTCACCGCTTCCACTGGCTGGAGGGTGATCATGAGATCGGCGCCATCCAGGGGGGCTGGAATCATCTGGTGGATGTGCAGGCTCCACCGGAGTCCGAGCAGGCTGCTCCAATGCTGCACTGGACCCTGGGTGGCCCCTGGTTCCGCGAACAGCGCACCATGGGTGGCCCTCTGGCTGCTGAATGGTTCAGCGCCCGCGACGATGCAATGAAACTCTGGGATTGATGGCGATTCGTAAGTGTGTGGTGGCCGTTCCGGCCCGGCTTCAGTCATCTCGACTCCCCAACAAGGTGCTGGCCGACATCGGCGGTAAGCCGATGATTCAGCGCGTGCTGGAACGCTGCAGTGAGGCTCAGGGTGTTGAAGCGGTGGTGCTGTGCACCGACAGCACCGAACTTCAGACCCTGGCTGAGGGTTGGGGGTTCCCAGTGTTGATGACGTCGGAATCCTGCAACTCCGGCAGTGAGCGCATCGCATCGGTGGCTCACCCTCTGATGGCCCTGGGCTGGGGCGATGCGGATCCTGTGGCTGAAGAGACCGCAGTGATCAACGTTCAGGGCGATCAACCGTTCATCGAACCTGCTGTGATCGATGCCATGGCCGAGGAATTTCGGAGTCAGGATCCTGTGCCGGCGGTCGTGACCCCCGTCTACGGGCTGAAGCCCGAATCGGTCCACAATCCCAATGTGGTGAAGACCCTGCTGGCCCATGACGGCCGTGCGCTCTATTTCTCACGGTCCGCCATCCCCCACGTGCGGGATATAGCTGAGGCGGATTGGCATCAGCACACCACCTACTGGGGGCATGTGGGCATGTACGGCTTCCGGGGAGATGTATTGGCTGCATGGGATCAGCTGCCGGCCTCACCATTGCCACCTTCCGGGTCGAGGGCACCTCGTTGTCGGTGGACACCGCCGAACAGCTGGAGCAGGCCCGGGCGATGATTTGAAGACCTTAGTCGAGACAAACATAAGGGTAGCCGTGAGATATGCCTCTTACACACCAACGATTCTCTTGAGTGGTGGCTGCAGTAGGTCTTGAAACCCATGTAGCTTCATGCTCCGCGATTGACGATCAATCCAGAAGCATCCATTCAACAAATATCAACAGCTAGATGGTTAACGGGCAACTAACCCTTTGCTTCAGCATTTGAGCAGGTCCAATTTTTTGATATTGACTAATGCGCTCAATAAAAGGACTATTAAAATTTAAAAGTCAAGTTCTAAGAAATGCATCTCTCTAGAGGGGGCAAGATGCGATGTGTTTATCCCGAAAGGTAATTCTATTCATGTATAATATTTGCTGGCAAAATCAAATGCTAAGTCTTTAATTAATTGCATCCGAGGCAAGATTATAGCCGTAGTATTCATTTATAATATGCAAGAAATTTCCAGACTCAATCTCGCTCAAGGTAAATTGGCAATACGAGAGGTTATTAATCCAAAGTGAGCGATCCGGATATATAGGATTTTCGATCATAGATAAATCTGTCAAGCCAATTGGTGCAGCAGCACTAGTTTTAGAGACAAACACAGGTGTTCCTAGACATACTGCTTCGATTGCTACGTTTGACGAATGAGTTACGAGAGCATGTGCTTCTTGTAATTGTTCTGCAAGTGGGATAGGCTTTTCATCCAGTTTAGGTTTTTTGCGTACAACTATTTTTCTGTCAGTGTACAACTTAATTTCATTAATAGTTTTATCCAACCAACCATGAACTGAATGTGCTTCAGAAAAATAATCAGTTGGCGGACAAACTATGATTTTTTCCCCTCGCGTGTTCCAAGGATCTAACGAAACATTTAATTGTTTAGATCTACTGCTTGGACATAGTCTAAGCATATTGCATTCAAAAGAATTAATACTGATTCTGTAAGAATTGCCATGACCTCTATTAAAATAAGCATGATCAATATAAACAAAGTGTTGATCACGGTTTATTGCATCATCTATAATTTTCTTTGAATTTCTGAGTACACCCCAGCAGACAGGAACACCCTCAGTAAAACCTTTATAATCCTCAGCATAGGAATGTCTACAACCAGCTCCAGAAATAACTGCAGACATAACCATATTTCCACCACCACCACGATTCAAATATGCATAAAGCATTTCACTAGAAATATCTTTTTCACTTACGCTGTAGCGAACATTCTTGCAATTAAATGGAAGCTCTGACCAATTAGAATTGGATTTATTTTTATATACTATCGCGACTTGTTCGCTACGTCGAACCATGTACGGGGGAACTATTGATGGCAAATATAGTTTATTTGAATCTGAAATAGCAAGAGTTTCAAACCTTATTGATCCAGGAGCTTGAAATCTAACAAAGGTCAAGTTGTCATTTCCATGACTGACTTCCGTTTGAATATCTTTCAGGGCTTTGTCGCAAGCACTAGAAATTTTAATGTAGTCAATATCTACTCTCTTTGAAATTCTTAGTAGTAAACTAAGAATACTTATATGTAATATTCCGCTTCCATCTTTGTAAGTGGGTAAATCATATAAAAACCCTTGACAAAAACTATGAACGAAGTCTTCGGATAATGCTACATAAGAGGAGCATAAGTCACAACTTATGCCTTCATCTATCTGCAACTGGTTAATTTTATACTTTAAATCATTATCGCTCTTTTTGTGTGAATGCTCATAACTACGTACTCTTAAAGCACACCCCGAATAATGTTGTTCGAGAATATCACAGATTATCTTTAGGAAGGGATCGTGAGTAGTTAATGCAAGAATATTTATTTCGCCAGTGCGCTTGAATACACTCTTATAAATCAGATCTATTAAAAATGTGCTAATTAACTTATTAATAATTTTTTGCTGTTCAGATGTCATTATTGCAGACACCAATCTCATTTGTGATTCTAAATATTCTTTTTTGAAAATTGCTTTTTTGGTAGAAATAAGATTCAGCGTATTTTTGCTATTCATATTCCAACAACTCTGTAAATGTTTTCGGAGAAATTATCCCAACTATACTCACTGACGGTGGAACTAACATCAATATCGTCCATAATGTATGCCTTTTCAATTAATTCAGAAACTGTGTTTGCCGTTGATGATGTCTCAAACAAAAACCCATTACTACCATGACTAATAATATCTTTTGCAAACCCCGTCTCGCTGACAACTGGAAAGCAGTTACAAGCCATCGCTTCCATAAGGGGTATAGGACCACCTTCTAATTTTGATGTGCTCAAGAATATCTTAAATTTTTTGTAATAATCAGGATAGTCTTCATATTTAGCAGTCACATATTGAACATTGCCAAGACCGACTAATGCTTCATATCTGGCATATGATTCCCAGTTTTTACCAAGTAAAATAAACTTTTTATCTCTCATTTTAGATACTAAGTTAAAAAGTAATTCGGGATTTTTCCGTTCATAGAATGATGAGCATACTCCTATGGTGTTTGATAGCTTTCGGTCGTGAGCAGTAAATCTCGCTGAATCAAAACCACCGAGTACAACACATCCTCTAATAGGATTAAGACCTCTGGAAATCCATAAGTCATAGTTTTTAGAACAGGCGAAAACTATCTTGTTTACTTTTGAGAAAATATCTAGAAATTGATCAATGCTTTTTTTATCTTCATCTCTTGGATGTGTGTACCAACAATTGATGTTACTACCTTGTGATAAGTCAACTAATCTCAATTTTACAAACTTCTTAAGTAATGCCTGATGCATAAAAAAGTAATTTTTAGCCTTAGGAAGGTGTTTAGGAACTTTATCACAATAAAAAATTGACCATGAGTTTTGAGATCTCGAACCTATCTCCTTAGCTATACCATCTAAAATCCAATTCTTGGCCTCAATTCCACATACAAATAAAAGATCAGTGTTACTTGATGAGATGTCTAATGGTTGATATCTGCCGGGAATATTCTCAGGGACTCTGCTAAGATTATTGTGTTTAGTTGATTCTGATCTGGTATAATATTTGATCAGAAATTCTTTTAGCGATGATTGCTTGATTATAGAAACAGTCGATGAGTTAGTTGCAATACTACTAAATCGGTTAATGGCGTTAGTCCAATCAAAAAGTTTTTTTGAAATATTAGCATTTAGTTCATCACTTATGACAAGGCTGACGTTGTTTTTAAGAAAATTACGCGCTTTCTCGATATCATCAAGTTTTAAAAGGTGGGGAATTATCTGATTTGAGGAGTAGTGATTTATATGGTTTTCCGTTAGAGGCGTAAAATGTATGTAATTCACTCTATACGAAGGGATAAAGCTATTGAGCAATGAAATAATGATTTTAATATTGCCTACTGAAAGATTATCGCATATTATTGATACTACATCTTTTTCATTTGGTATAGTTGGATAATGTTCTTGAGAAGCCAAAGACGATAACCAAATATTTTGAAGGACTAAATTATAAACCTTAGTAATTTCAATTATTGTATATCTATTCAAAATAGTCTTATTTTCATTCAAGGCTTTAGTACGTTCTTTCTTTGAATTCTTAGAAAATAAATATTTCTGAATTGCGCTCTTCAAGCTCCTATCGACTGACAACTCAAACTCACTATTATTTGGATGTTTAATTACAGCTACAGGACAATTATTTATTAATGAAAATAAAACCCTGTTGTTTGATTTTCCCATACAGCGCTCGTCATCACCTGTTGTTATTAAAGACATTGATGCTAAAGATAGTTGTTTGAATATTTCAGGAAGTGTCCATTCAACTAAGTTATATCTAATGCCAAAGGATTTTAAAGTTCTAAGATCAGCATTTGAATTTGTGCAAATAACTAAATCAAAGTTCTGCTTATTTTGCAGTGTTTTAATGGCTGGAAGATGTGGAATTAAGCTAGATATGCCCATATTTGATGTTGGAGAATATGCGTTTCCAAACCACAAAACACGCTTTATTTGAGTTTTCCCTTCAGTATGCCCAAGCGAAGATTTAATGTTTTCAGCAATACTAATAGCAGTTTTATCCTTCAATGTTTCTGACTTATACTCGCACAGGCTTAATGAATCTTGCATACTCTCAGCTATATCCGGTATTATGTAAACTTTGTTTCGCCAAATAGACAACTTTGAATTCTCTGCATGTTTAATTAAGTGATCACGCATCTTTGCGGTTGGGACAAATATTGCATCAGTGAGATCAATCAAAGAGTTTAAAATCCAACTATTGATTCCGAAGTCATTATTCTTGTAGTGAATATCACATACGGTGTCGGTAATATCAATAATAACTTTGCAATTAAGGGCTTTACCTTTAACCAATAAATCAATAATATTAAGACCTGGCATTTTTATTATGAATAAAAATGATTCTGGTTCAATTTGATTTTTTGCTTTTTTTATGTCCGTAAGGAAATAATTTTCGTAACCGAAATTCTTCTCCAATCCTCTCGCAATATGGAGACACCTTAGCCTGACGCTAGCCTGATTGAGGTTGAGGGAAGGAACAACCCAGAAAATTTTTCTTGGTGCCGAATAACTCATCAAAAGATTATAAAAAATAGTTGATAAAGATACTTACATGATTTTCGCCTCAAAAGGATATTGGCATGCTCATAAATCTCTTTTTATAATATTGTACATTATAGCACACGCAATATGCAAAGTTTTAGTGACGACTTGTTCATCGGCCCATAAAGTCTGTTTGTTCTAATCTTTCATTGCTTTTAATATTGTTTGAATAAAAAAGGATTCTGAGTGATTGTCACTCCTATGCCTACATTTGGTAGATTAGCATGCGGTGAGATGTAATTATTCATTAAAGACTCCAATCAACAAGATTTCTCAATCCCACCTCAAGAGGTATTTTCGGCTCCCAGCTGTTTAAACTTTGAAATGCTTTTGTTATATCAGCTTGGGCAAATCTAATATCACCATCTCTGAATTTACCGGTAATTTTGTATTCTGGGTGGAATCCTTTTTCCTCAGCTAGCCGACACAATATATTCACGATATCAATGATTGAGGTGGAAATACCTGAGCCTATGTTAATAATTTCGCCAGATGATGCATTTATGGCAGCAACCAATGATCTAACTACGTCATCGATATAAATAAAGTCACGAAAAATTTCACCATCTTCATATATTTCCAGGGTTTTTCCATCCTTAATCTGAGAACAAAATATAGATAGTACACCGGTGTAGGGGTTGTTTAACGACTGCCCAGGGCCGTAAACATTCTGAAAGCGTAGAATATTCCAATCCATATTGGAACACAGGTTTTTAAGTAGAAGCTCTTGCATGAGTTTTGTGCTTGCATAAACAGAATCTGGTTTAGGAAAGAAATTTTCCGGTGTTGCTTTAGCTTGCAATAAAGTTCCACACTCGCCATAAACTTTAAAGTCACCTCTTTTCATACATTCTGACGACCTAGACTTTGCTTTCTTGGGTTCACCAAGAGAATTGATATAAAGTCCCTCACCATAGATAGCCCGGCTGCCTGAAAGAATAATCTTTCCAGAAGTATGACCACTAGCTCTTAGAGCCTCAAAAAGATTTGTAGTACCACGTACATTTACATCAACGTATCTAGATGGTTCGTCAAATGACTGTCCTGTTCCTGTCTCTGCTGCCAAATGATAAACAATATCAAATTTATGCTGTTGAAAAATTTCTATCAAGGCATCTAAATCTCGAATATCACATTCGTGAATTGGAAAGTCGAAATTCTTCTGAGGCTTTTCTCCGTGGACTTGCGGCTGGAAGTTGTCAAGTCCGACAACTTCGTGATTTTGCGCAATCAACGCTTTTGCAAGGCGCAATCCAATGAAGCCTGCTGCCCCTGTGATTATAATTTGCATATCAATGTGCTTGATTGATTTTTGTATTATAGATCAAATGAGCGCCTCCATCAGAATATTAAATAGTTCATGTTTGACCTAGTTTAAAAAATACAATTGCGACTGATGAATGTTAAGATCTTTGTTAATGAATTTCTTCTGGAGGTTAGACTGTGTTTAATTTTTTGTAAAACTCAACGAGGTGAAATGGATTAGAATACTGTTTACAATAATCTAACTGTGCTTGATACAATTTTGATCTTAAAGACCTCGAGTAAAGAACTCGTGATATATTTTCCATCCATGATTCTTCTTTTATATTAGAATGAATAGGCGATAAACATGGAATGTCTTCATATGGACCAAACTTGGACGCGATTATTGGTATTTTTGCTTGTATATGCTCCAGAAGTTTGGTATTTGCTTTGCAGTAGTTGAAATTATTTTCGATTAATGGAGCTAAACCAACCCACCATCCACGCGATTTCAATACTGTCTTAAATTCTTGATAGTTTGATACTCTAGTAATAGCTGTACATCTATCTGGGAATTTTTTAACTAATGTTTTTGGTGGCTGTAAACCAAATGATTCGAATTTAAGATTTCTGTGGTTATTCATTAATTTTTCGATCTTGGGTACAATTATATCAAGGTCTTTGATATGAGATTTTGTACCCATATATCCAATTGTTGGATATGGACTCTTAATATAATCATTATCGTTTAATTGGGGAGCTTCAAAGACTTTGTAAAAAGGACACGTATAGATTGAAATATTGGGAAGTATCTTTTGAATTT
Organism: Synechococcus sp. CC9605; assembly: GCF_000012625.1. NCBI lineage: Bacteria > Bacillati > Cyanobacteriota > Cyanophyceae > Synechococcales > Synechococcaceae > Synechococcus > Synechococcus sp. CC9605. The sequence continues at coordinate 144,786 of NC_007516.1, forward strand.
CCGAGCATAATCTTGATGTTGACACAATCAGCCCTTTGACTGACTTTGTCACATCGTGGAGCGCTTTCATTCGATCTTTATTATGATAGTGCTCCCATTTGCCCTTACCAATAGACTTTGGCACATCATATAAATAATCATCAAGATGCAAAAATACATTTTTATTTAGTCGCTTAGCTTCGTCTAATATACCCTTAAATGAATTAAAATCATACCAGCGAGACAATATCAAGTAATTACAATTAAATATTTCAGCATAGGCCTCTATGCGACTTAACGTCTTCAGTTCTGACCATTGATGCAAAGAAAATTTAATTTGTTCAGATTCTTTAATTGAAGATTGGTCGAAAAGAAAAGATATGACTTGAGTAGCTTCAACTGTTTCGCATAAGATTGAAATATTCACTCTATCACCTCATATTTTTTTGTCGCATCTCTTGTATCAGGCGAAAATCTAATCAAATAGTCTAGAAATGATGTGTAGTCCTCAGCTATTTGATCGTTATCTCTCAGAATATATTTTAATTGTTGACTAAATTGTGATGGGGCGGTGTAAATTGGTGAATTTGAAAAAGCAATCATTTCCTCTGTGGATTGTGCGATTGGGAGAAATGATACTTGATTAATATCAATACTTTGACAAGGATCTTGCCATACTAATGCCGGTACATTGTTGCTTAACATATCGAACAATACTGAAGAAGGTGCTGAAATTCCATATGAATAATCTGACCATCTGATAGCATAAGAAGGTCTATTTTCCAGAATAACATTCTCCGGCAATTTTATTTTATTTTTTATGGTATATTGTCCTCCCGGGTGAGGCCTTAAGGCTACTTTCTTTCCTTTTGCTTTTAAATATTCTGCTAGCCCGAAAAATTGTTCCATGAATTGGTTTACATTGTGTTTTTTTCCGTATCTGATTGAATGAAGATTTTCACACACAATGCCAATAGGTTCGCTCATATTTTTAGTTATTTTAGGTTGAAGGTTGCGTTTATTTGTTTTTTTAATCCAAGCTGTTGGACCTAGGTTAATATACTTGCTTCTATGCAATGGACGCAGGTTGCGTTGGAGTCTTGCAGGAACCCATCCACACAAATATTCAGCAGCAAAGCCGACAGAATTTCCCCATTTTTGTTGGTGGTTCTTATTCATTAAGAAACCGACGCACTCAAAGCCATGCTGAAGAGTGACTGTAGATATTTTTGCTGGTGCCAACTTGAATATTTCGTGTGTCTCTTCATGAGCAGGTAAGTCACTTTCACTTGCAGATATTAAAAATCCACCCTCAAACTGATTTAGTAGTTTCCATGTTTCATATTGACTTTCAATGTTAAAAAGTATGCAATTAATTTCAGATTTCATTGAATGAAGTTCTTTCATCCATGCCGCCTGGCTGTCTCTTTTTGTAAATCCTTGCGTTATTAGAATTGTTGGCTTTAAATTTAGGTTATCCGCAGCTATATAAATTAGTGACCTAAGTATATTTACATCTTGTAATAGATTTACTATGTATCCTGCAAAATAAGATCCACTCATGGTCTACCCCCAGAGACTTGATACCTAGTCATTAAATCAGTCAAATACGTATATTTACAATTGAATGCCTCTTGAAGAAGAGAGCTTAAAGACTTGCTTATGAATAAGAAGAGAATCCTTTGCCTTATATGATTTCTAGGACTTACCAATCTTTCTTCCCTATATCTATATTTTAATATCCTATCAACATCTTTGGCGATATTAGGCGCTAAATTCTTTATTTTTTTGATATTCAATTGCAATACAGTGATATTGCTGAGATGTACTTTCTCTAAGTGCTCTTTCCATTTTGTTTGAATGTGTGCATGGCAATTATCGGTAAATTGAATGTAATATTCGTTGTTATATTGTTCAATTCCAAAGTTGCAAAATCCTGACCTTGAAAGCCTCATAGCATTAGCTATGGGAAATTGATCGACTGGAAAATCTGCCGACAACTTTTGTTTATCTAAATTAAAATGTATCGCTGTTATTTGTACTTGTTCAACAGTGTGCTTTACCGTTAATGTTTTTTTGAAGAATCTAACTGTGTTATCCGCTTGAGCTTCGGGGTTATAATTTGCATTACATTTGTCTATAAACCCTGGAAGTGAATCATTGTTAAGCTTTAAAGTATCGTGCTTGTAATGATGAATTAACTCACCTGTGGAGCGGTAGATCAGATCTGTAAAATCACTGTATAAGTTATAGCCATTAGACAACACTTGGCAGCCATAAGACAATGCCGTAATGCATCTATTAGATGACTTTGCAATTGAAAATTGTTGATGACTCACAGGTATTATTGTAACATGAGCTTCGCGCAATAATTTAGCTTCTAGCTGAGGTGACCATAATTCTACATTAGCTTCTATTGGCAGATTTGATATGAAGGATAAATTTTCTTGAGTGAGCGCACGTTCATTCGTTAAAATAGTAAACGTGATCGAACCAAAACTTTTTCTAAATTGGAATAATGAATTTGAGTAATTGGCCAAATTTTTTATTCCAACTTCGAAATATGGATTATCCCCAATACCGAACCAAAGAATATTTAAATGGCCGGATGCTTTCCACGAATTAACCTTTTGACTTATCAGCTCTTCTGTTTCTTCTGATAAAATATTAGATTCACAAGTATCTTTAACTAAATGGATGCTTTTTTTTGGTACGAACTTTGCAGCTATTTCTTTCATTTTTTCTGTCGAGCATATTACAAAGTCGCACATTATTGATGCGATTTTTATCCAATTATATTTATCATGAAGTAAATTTAATGTCTCATCGCTAAAGTAGTCGTCAAACAAATCAATGCCAACACCGATCCCACAAGATTTGCAAAAAGAGATTATACGGAGAGAATCTAAGCCATATACTTTTACTATTATAGCTATATTTACTTCTTTAAGTAATTTAACCGAGACTTTATTAATTGGCTTATAAACTAGCTCCACATTTTTAGCTTTTATAAATGGCTCTAGGCGTTTATATCTAATTCTTGCACCGCCCGAGTTCATCCATTCTTTGTTCGGATAGATAATTAAAGCTTTCATGGCGTAAGCTCTTTGATATTAGTTACCTGTTTTTCAATTCTTATGAAGTTACTTATAATATCCTCTGTTAAAGATCTATCTATTGTGATTGTTGAATTGATTGTAGGATAGTTAATGTATTGTACACTTAAACGAGTAGAGCATACATTATTTTTGCCAGCTAAAACTGCTTTACATGAAAGTTGAACCAAGAACTGATTTAGATCCGATACTACCTCGTTTCTTCTAATCTCTGCCAAAATTGTTTCGCTATTGTACAAGCAAAAATCATAGTGATTTGAAAGCACATTGATTTCAGATGAATACAGAAATGATGTAAGATTTTTGGCTACAAGTGCTAAGCGGCCTGATTGTGAAAAGCTATTAAATGTTGGATACATACCACAACTTATATTCTCATATAATTCACCTTTTTTCGAGCTACTCAGATAACTTAATATGCACCCACTCGAAAATGCATTATATTTATTAAGGTTACTTTGAAGTATTGAGATGACATTCGAATCTTGGAGTACAATATTCTCATTTATGAATAAAATATGCGACTTATTGTCTATGATCGAGGCAAGTTGCTTTACATCCGTAATAATATCAAAATCTATGATAATTTGCCATTCTTTTAATATTTTTACCATTCTTTTTCTCAGCTTATTTATGTTATTGCTGTTAGATTTGAAGACAATTTTTTTTGTTCGAACCTGGCTCTGATGATGTATAGAGAGAATCATTTCTTCTGTTATATTTTCTGGTTTATCTGTATTTACTAAAATGATTAATGCTTTATTTGCCGGATTTATGTCTTCTTCCTTCAAAATATCGTATGGCAGAACAGGGTGAGCACTATATGGTACTTTATTTTCACCTGGACAGATGCATATTGGCCCCTCTATGTCTTTGTACTGTGGATTTTCTGAAGCTTTTTTGCTTATTAAATATGGATATGAATCATTGGTTTCCTTCAGGCTCTCTGTTTGCCTCTTTGGGAATGAGGCTTGAAGTTTATAGAGAGGATTGCTATCGTATTCATTTGTAATAAGAATGTCAACTGAATCAACATCCATGTCGGAATCAATAACTTTAACAATACCGTTCACAATTGTTGATATCGTTGGATATGCTTTTTGTGGTATGGCTAGTGTTGTGCCCTGGCAGTTTGGGTCATATTCTTTTAGTATTTTTATTCCATGTACCTCCTTAATCCATTTGCGGAAATCCTCGTTTGCATAGCCTATTCCTATGTCTTGATGCCCAGTTTTCATAAGCAAATAATCTATTTTGCATTTGTTGGGTGTATCCCTTAATTTGTTTGTATACTTATTTAGCGACTCTATTATGCCAAATTCGTTATATGCGTCGACCAATTCAGAATAATGGTACCCTCCTGGAATCAACGAAGGAAAATAAATTATCTCTAAATCATTAATCTCATTGTGATCTGAATTTGCATCAATAATAAATATTGGCATAAATTCATTGTCCAAGGAAACTACTACTGTTTCAAGTCCCTGAAATTCTCCTTCGGATTGGCTCTTCAATTGCTTTAGCTTCAAATCAGGTGTTAGCAATGCTTGGTAAAAATAATATCCACTTGTTTTAAGCGATTTTCCTGCAGGTTCAAGTTTTACCTTTAGGTTTTTGTTTTTTGTAATTGATGTGCTGATTAGAGTGTTTCTTGTTATTAACTTCTCTATTTGCTTTTTATTTTCTTTTCCGTCCTTTTCATCTGCAAACCCAGGGCAGCATTTTTTCAAAATTTCCAGGTTTTCATTGCTTAGGCTGTCTAATATTGTTTTAATTTCAAAATTCTGATTTTCTCTTTGAATTAATTTTGCTAGGTAATAATCCCTTCTTTTTCTTATGTGCAGCGAGTTGGTTGGGCTTATGTTGTTTTTTTCTTCTTTTAATATTTTTTCCGCTAAGCTGCAATATTCTTTGTATCTTTTATCTCTTTCCAGCTCATGAAGTTCTTTTAGAAATTGCATTTCATTGATTGAAGAGTTTCGTTATATCTAAAAATTATTGCAATCATTCTTCTTTGTCATTTCGGTATTCAAAATTGCCTTCCTTAGGGTTAGGCAGTTGATTTGTATTGCTGAATTAGCGCCTTTGCGGTTGTGTGCTTCTGTGGTGAGTGTTCAAGCATGACTTTAACCCAATTTTGAGATGATTAGCTTCGCACTAGTTGCATGCCGAAGTTAGCCATTCAATGCCAGATTATTTGGCATTGAATATACTATTCCACTATATCAAATTTTGTTGTTTAGGCTTTAGTCATTTTGCTTCTCTCCCCTAACGGTGCTGTTCTGATAGCCAATCTAAGGTTGACTCTATGGTCCTCCTGCAGACTTTACTGCACCATTTCTGGTGTGGGTTCGTCGCCGACGTCCAGTCACGGTGATCGCCAAAGGTGCCGGCGTGATTTGCAGGGGGTCTTGCATTCATACACCGGACAAGGTTGTGAGTTGTTGAAACTGCATGGCTTACTTACAGGCTGGTGCGCAGAGCTGTGTGATCCCTCACTTTCTCCTCGAGCATTTGGAGTAGATATCAGCCGTAGTCACTCTTCTTTAACGCTCGCGCCATTTGGTCGAGTTGTTCGTCGATGATCCAGTTGTGACGCTAGATCACATCATCTGGCCAGTCCACTTTCAGGCTCTGGCGGTGTCTAGAGTGCGGATGTAGGGCCTGTATTGTTGAGGGTGTCGCAGGTGCCGGTGTCAAGCCAGGCCCTACCACGGCCCATCAGTTCCACCTGCAGTAACCCTTCAATGAGTTACTTCTTATTGAGATCGCTGATCTCTATTTCCTCATGAGCAGAGGCTCGACCTGTCGAGGCCGCCCCACAACGTTCTTGTTGCAGAAGTACAAGTCGGTGACGACGTAGCGGCTACTTGTCTGTTGTGGTTTTCACCAGTTTCAGCACGCGGCCATTGGCATCGAACTCGGCCACGCGATAGCGCTTGTGGCTACTGAAGGGTTAGTAATGATCGTCTCGCCTTAGGCGGCTGCTGGCCTTGGTGGTGATGCTCCTGGGTTTGGCATCACTGCCATCCCCACTGGAATCCCGACCGTGTCGGGGGTGCGCCATCACCAGCAGCGGCCGTCTGAGCTGGTCTGCAGCAGCTGGGGGCGCCAGGGTCATCGCAGGGATTCCCTTCACTGCGATTTCTGCGGCGCGTCGCTGCCTTCCAGGGCCTGAAGGGCGGCTGTTGCCGCGTTCTGCTCGGCCTCCTTGCGGGATCTGCCTTTGGCTTCCGCCAGATTCCTGCCTTGGATGCTCACCTGGCAGCGGAAGCGTTCGGGGTCGCCGTGCTGGCGGCTGCATTCCTCGGTGGCGTAGCGGGGCAGGCCGAGGCCCTGGCCCTGGCTCCACTCCTGCAGTGTTGTTTTACCGCCGAACTGATGGGGAGTCGCCAGCACCGCTTGGGTGGTGGCAGACCAGTGGGGGGTCAGCCAGCGGTGAATCGCCTTGAGGTTGCCTAGGGCGGTGTACAACGCACCGATCAGAGCTTCGGTGGCATCGGCCCGCAGCCTGGATCGTGCGGAACGATCCCCCTGGGCGTGCCGCCCCAGCAGCAGGTGCTCCTCGATGCCAAGAGCTTCACCCACGTCAGCCAGCCAGCGGTCGCTTACCAGCTGGGCTCTAAGGTTGGAGCAGGCACCCACCGTGAGATCGGCGTGGTGGCGATCAATGAATTCGGTGGCGGCAAGCCGCAGCACCGCATCACCAAGGAACTCGAGCCGTTCCAGGTTCCGGTCTCGGCCGCTCGAGACGTGGGTCATTGCCTGATCCACCAGAATCAGGAGCTCCGGTTCGATCGGGATCTCAGCATCGAGGCGCTGGATCAGGTCGGTGAGTTCTGCGGCGCGGGATGGATCCACAGGGAGTCCTTGGCAACGCGGAAAGGTTGGTGAAAGCAGGACATAAGCCGGGTTCTGTTCACGCCTCACAGAGTTTGGTCTGCAGAGGGTGGGTGGTTATCTATCTGGGACCGCCGTTACCGACGGCCTCAAGCGGCGCGTTCAAGCGGAACGGGGCCAATGGCCAGCCGTCGTTCCTTGGCCTTGCTCCCAGCCGGGGTTTACCGAGCCAGCACCTCTCGATGCTGCTGGTGCGCTCTTACCGCACCTTTGCACCCTTGCCTGTGCCGGCGAACCGGCCATCGGCGGTGTGTTTCTGTGGCACTCTCCTCACGGTCACCCGCACTGGGCGTTACCCAGCAAGCCTGGCCATCAGGGAGCCCGGACTTTCCTCAGCCGACACTCAAAGAGATCGGCCGCAACCACCTCGCCTGCTTTCAGATCTCATCATGCCTCGTGGGCATAATTCAGAGGTCTGGGGCTGTAGCTCAGCTGGATAGAGCGACGGTTTCCTAAACCGTAGGTCGTGGGTTCGAGTCCCGCCAGCCCCGTGAGAATTACTGAAGAAGTAGTGAGCGCTACATCTGGTGGGGTGGGCAGATCGTTTACCACCGCTAGGGTTGTTGCAACCGGGTGTGGGTGCCATGACCCAGCTTCACGATCTCCGTCTGCGGCTGTTGGTGCAGCAGGAAAGTGAGCGGATTGCGGAATCTCAGCCCACCGACATAGACCTGTCGGTGGTTCAGGCCCGCTGTCTGTGTTGGCTTGCTCTCCTGGCGGAAGCCCATGAGGACCAAGCCAGTGACGCCGAACGCCGCGGCGACACCGAACAAGCTATGGGTTGGTTTGCCGACTCGATGCGTCTGCGGGATGTGATTGGTGTGGTGACGTCCATTGAGATCCCCCTGCCCGACACGGCTGCTGAGGGTGGATCTCAGCCCGAGGAGGATCGCGGGCCTCAGGCTGCTTGATCAGTGGCATAGTGGGGGATGACCGCGAGGGACTGCATTGCCGGAAGAGCCCTGCCAGTGCCCGGATTGCCAACGGTTTTACCGGGAGCATGACCGGTTGATCCGTGAATCTCCAACACTTCGTCAGCAACAGGAGCTCAACTGGGCAGCACTCCAATCGTTCCGCACTCTTTCCGGTCGCGTTCTGGAAGATCTGCAGAAGCAACATGGGTCCCGCCAGATCCCTGATGCTGCCGCTGCGAAGCCTGCAGCAGGTGCGCCCGTCCCGGAGGAATCCGGAGATGCCCTCCAGCAGGCCATTGCTGACCTGGAGAACATCAATGCTCATCTGTTCTCAATTGAGGCCTTGATGGAGCGCGTGTTTGATGTGCGCGTGCCTGAGGAGATCGAGCAAAAGTTCCGCGAACTGGCCGGCGAGCTGGCACCCGATCCGTTGAATGTGGATCGTCTGCGGCTGAATCGATTGCTTCACCAGACGCCGGACCTACCCGATCGCAGCTGAAGGCTTAGGCCCCTGCATCAGAGCCCTGGACTAAGAATCCAGGGCTTTTTTGTACTTGGTTTCAGCGCACGTCGCAGGTGATCTCCACGTTGAGTGGATCCACGGCCCAGATGTTGTTGCAGTACTCGCTAATCGAACGGTCTGAGGAGAAGAACCCGGTACGGGCCGTGTTCAGCAGCGACATTCGATTCCAGTGCATCCGATCGCTCCAGGCATGGCTCACGGCCTCCTGAGCCCGCAGGTAGTCGGCGTAATCGGCCATCACATAGAAGGGGTCGTTCCCAGTGAGGTTGTCGAGCAGAGGGCGGAACAGTTCACCGTCGCCGTTGCTGAAGTGGCCCATCTCGATCAACCGCAGGGCTTCCTGCAGTTCAGGCAGCGCAGCGACTACTTCACTCGGGCGATAGCCGCTTTGTTTCAGGGTCGTAATCTCTTCCACGGTTTTGCCGAACAGGAAGAAGTTCTGGGCACCGACAAGCTCCCGAATCTCCACATTGGCCCCGTCAAGGGTGCCGATGGTGAGGGCACCATTCATAGCGAACTTCATGTTGCCGGTGCCGGAGGCTTCCTTGCCGGCGGTGGAGATCTGTTCGGACAAATCCGAAGCGGGGTAGACCTGCTCGCCCAGCTTCACGTTGTAATCCGGCAGGAACACCACCCGCAGCAGGCCATCCATATCGGGATCGGCATTGATGGTGTCGGCAATGCCGTTGATGAAGCGGATGATCAACTTCGCCATGTAGTAGCCCGGAGCGGCCTTGCCGCCGAAGATCACGGTGCGGGGCGCCATGCCATCGGTCTGGCCGTTCTTGATCCGCAGGTATTGGGTGATCACCTGCAGGGCGTTGAGGTGTTGGCGCTTGTATTCGTGGATGCGCTTCACCTGCACGTCGAACAAGCTGGAGGGGTCCACCAGCACGCCGGTGTTGCGGTGGATGTAGGCGGCCAGCTTGCGCTTCACCGACAGTTTTGTGTTGCCCCAGAGCTCCAGGAAGCCCTGATCGTTTTGCCGCTCTTCCAGCTTGCGCAGGCTCTCCATGTTGGAGATCCAGTCGGGCCCCACGTGCTCATCGAGTAAGGCGGACATCTCGGGGTTGGCCAGAGCAACCCAGCGCCGTGGGGTGACGCCATTGGTGACATTGGTGAATTTCTCCGGCCAGAGCGCTGCGAACTCCGGCAGCAGGTCTGTTTTCACCAGATCGGAGTGAAGTGCCGCCACACCGTTCACATGGTGGGCGCCGATGGTGGCCAGGTGGGCCATGCGCACGGCTTTGCTGCCCTCTTCATCGATGATCGAGAGCTTGCGCTGAATGGCATCGTTGCCGGGATAACGCAGCCGCACCTGCTGCAGGAAACGCCGGTTGATCTCGTAAATCAGCTCTAGATGGCGGGGAAGCAGGCTTCCGAACAGGTCGAGGTCCCACTTCTCCAGCGCCTCGGGCAGGAGGGTGTGGTTGGTGTAGGCCACGGAGCGAGAGGTGATGTCCCATGCCCGATCCCACTCCAGATGCCGATCGTCAATCAGGAGACGCATCAACTCAGCAACGGCGATGGCTGGGTGGGTGTCGTTGAGCTGAACGGTCCAGTAGTTGGGGAAATCCTCAACTGCCAGCCCCCGGTTGTCGAGGCTGCGGAGCATGTCCTGAAGCGAGCAGCTGACGAAGAAGTGCTGTTGCTTCAGTCGCAGGCGCCGGCCTTCGTCGGTGCCGTCGTTGGGATAAAGCACCTTAGAGAGGGTTTCGCTGCCCACCTTTTCTTCAACGGCGCCGTAGTAGTCGCCAATGTTGAAGGCATAGAAGTCGAAGCTTTCGGTGGCATCGGCACGCCACAGCCGCAGCCGGTCGCAGATGTTGACCCGATAGCCCAGCACGGGCACGTCATGGGGGATGCCGATGGCGTGTTCCGCTGGGATCCAGCGGGAGCGGTAGTTGCCCTTGTCGTCGATGTAGCTCTCGGTGCGGCCACCGAAGCCCACGAAGCAGGCCTCGTCGGGCTGGGGCAGCTCCCAGGGCCAGCCGCCCTTCAGCCACTTGTCGGTGATCTCCACCTGCCAGCCATCGCGGATCAGCTGGTCGAAGATGCCGAACTCGTAACGGATGCCGTAGCCGGTGGCTGGAATTTTCAGACTCGCCAGCGACTCCATGTAGCAAGCCGCCAGACGACCGAGACCGCCGTTGCCCAGCCCTGGTTCCTCCTCCACATCCAGGATCTGCTGCAGCGAATCAATGCCGAAATTCTTCAGTGCCTCTTCGGCCTCTTTCTGGATCCCTAGGTTCAGCAGATTGCTGTTGAGTTGCGGACCGATCAGGAATTCCGCTGAGAGGTAAGCCACCGATTTCTGCGGGTGGGCCCGCATCGCTTCGGTGGTGGCCAGGTACCGCATCATCAGGCGATCACGCACCGCATAGCTCAGGGCCATGTAGAGGTCGTGGCGACTGGCGGTTGGTGCCAGCTTCCCGAGCGTGAAGAACAGGTGCTCGGTCATGCCGTCGAACACGCTCTTGGCATCGAGGCCGGCGCGCTCAGGGTCGTTGTAACAACCGGGCGTCGGCAGACGCAGATCGAAGGGTTGGGAGGTGGTCATGGGGGTTCAGCGAGCCATGGAGCGTGGAATCACCGTCAGGCCAAGGGTGCTCGGAGCCCAACTCAATGAATTATCTGGACCGTAGCCATCACAACTGGGGCTGCCCGCAAAAAATCGAGCTTCTACAGCATCTCCAGTTAATTCGGCTCATCCAGCGAACAGTTCACCGGCGGAATGACCATTAAGGTTCGGCGTGAAACGAGCCCGGCTTGATGCTGCTGCCCACCCTGCTGAGCGAAATCAGCAGCCATGACTTCGAGGTTGCCGAAACGTTGATCGGTGTTCTCAGGTTCGTGCTGATCTTCATCGCAGCCCGGACCCTGGCTGAAATCCTTGTTCGGTTCGAACTGCCGACAATTCTTGGTGAGCTGCTAGCCGGCGTCATCATTGGCGCTTCCGGGTTGCATCTGCTGGTGCCACCGGAAACCCAGGTGCAACTGAGTGGTGCCTTCTCCAACGTCCTGGGAGGGCTGGCTCATGTTCCCCCGGAGGAAATTGGGCTGATTTACAACGAAAGCTTCGGTTCGCTTCGATCTGTTTCCAACCTCGGCCTCTATTCCCTGCTCTTCCTTACCGGTCTGGAGAGCGAGCTCGATGAGTTGATGGCTGTCGGCGCCCAGGCCTTCTCGGTTGCTGTGGTGGGGGTTGTACTTCCGTTCGCCCTCGGAACCTTCGGCCTGATGGCTCTGTTCCATGTGGATCCAATTCAGGCCATCTTTGCTGGCGCTTCGATGACGGCCACCAGCATCGGTATTACCGCCAGCGTGTTTGGTGAGCTGGGTTATCTGCGCACCCGTGAGGGCCAGATCGTGATCGGCGCCGCTGTCCTCGACGACATCCTTGGCATCGTGATCCTGGCGGTGGTCGTCTCCCTAGCGGCAGGTGGCAGCCTTGAAATCGCTCCAATTGTTCAGCTCGTGGTGGCTGCCGTGCTGTTTGTGGTGGTTGCTCTTGTGCTGAGCCGCAAAGCAGCTCCAGCCTTCGACTGGATGATCGACCAGCTCAAAGCGCCGGGCGCAAAGCTTGTCGGCTCCTACCTGTTACTGGGAGCCAGCTGCTTCATCGCCACGGCGATCGGTCTTGAGGCTGCCTTGGGTGCCTTCGCAGCTGGTCTGATCGCCAGCACTTCAAGGCATCGCCATGAAATTCAGGCAGCTGTCATGCCGATCGTCGGCTTGTTCGCAACGGTGTTCTTCGTGCTTGTGGGCGCCGGCATGGATCTTTCGGTGATCAACCCGTCCGATCCTGAAGCTCGTTCAGCGCTGGTGATCGCTGGCTTCATGTTCATTGTGGCCATCATCGGCAAAGTGGTCGCTGGCTGGGCCGTGTTCGGCAAGCAGAAAACCAACCACCTGGTGGTGGGGCTTGGCATGCTGCCCCGTGGAGAGGTGGGCCTGATCTTTTTGGGCCTTGGGACTGCTGCCAAGTTGCTCAGCCCAGGCCTGGAAGCGGCGATTCTGCTGATGGTGATCGGCACCACGTTCCTGGCACCGGTTTTGCTGCGCTTGGTGTTGAAGGGCAAGCCGCCTGAGGATGGCGATCAAGTGCCTGAGGAATTGGCAGCCGATCCTCTGGCGGGTGCCTCCTGAAATCAATCGGTTTTGCCTGCATTGGCAAGGATGAGCAGCACACTCCAGCCCACGGCCACAACGCCAAGGCTGGAGGCCCAGCCTGGTCCCAAGGCCCAGCTGAATCCAAGCTGGGTCACCACGCCGGTGGCCAAGGCGAGCAGCAAGCTGCTAATCACCAGGGCCGGTTGACGCACCGATTCCGGTAGCCCACTCTCCTCAAGGCTGGATTCCAACGTGCTGAGCGGTGCGCTAAGCGGCACGTAAAGAGCGATGGCCCAGAGCAAAGCTCCGCGCCAGACGGAGGGGTCCGCCAGCGGTCCGCCCATCACCTCGTAGTTCAGCATCCAGGCCGCTTCAGTGCTGCTTAGCATCGCGTCCCTCGCAGCCGGCTGTGGATCGCGTCACCTGGAGCTATCTCGGCCACGCCGTGTACACGGTGCAGCAGCATCCTGAGCACGAAAGTGCTGATCGCCCTGCCCTTCTGTTGGTCCACGGTTTTGGGGCATCCACCGATCATTGGCGCCACAACATTCCCGTGTTGGCCGAGACCCATGCCGTGCATGCGATCGATCTGCTCGGCTTCGGCAGGAGTGCCAAGCCGGCGGGGCTGAATTACGGCGGTGCTTTGTGGCGTGATCAGCTGGTGGCCTACGTGCGCGAGCGGATCGGGCGTCCGACGGTGATCGCAGGCAATTCCCTGGGAGGGTTTGCGGCCCTTGCAGCTGGAGCTGCCTTGGGATCGGACTGTGCGGGGGTTGTGCTGCTCAATGCCGCCGGTCCCTTCAGTGATGAGCAGAAACCGCCGCAAGGCTGGGGCGCCATCGCCCGCCAGAGCATTGGCACGGCCTTGCTGAAAAGTCCGGTGCTGCAGCGTCTGTTGTTTGAGAACCTGCGCCGGCCCGCCACGATTCGCCGCACCCTGAACCAGGTGTATGTGGATAAAACCAATGTCGACGACTGGCTGGTGGAGTCGATCCGGCGCCCCTCCCTTGACCCTGGTGCCTTTGGGGTGTTTCGCACCGTCTTCGATATTCCCCGCGGTCAGCCCCTCGACGAGCTCTTCGCGGAACTGACGGCGCCGCTGTTATTGCTCTGGGGCATTCGTGATCCCTGGATCAATGCCCCCGGTCGCCGCTCCACCTTCCAGCGCCATGCTCCAGAGGCCACCACTGAGGTGGTGCTTGAGGCAGGGCACTGCCCCCACGATGAAGTGCCGGATCAGGTGAATGCGGCGTTGCTGCAATGGCTGGAGGGCCTCAAGTCGGCTGCGGCACCGACAAATCCTGATCTGCTGGCTAAGGGAGTGAATTAGACACCCCGCATCGGCGGATGCCCATGACCCTCACCCAGCAGTCGGCCCCCTACGCCCACTGGGACTTCCTGCATCCCAGCAGTGGTGATCGGTTGCGGATCATCCCTGAGCGGGGTGGTTTGGTGAGCGGCTGGGTTTGCGGAGGACGGGAGATCCTGTATTTCGATAAGGACCGCTACGCCGATCCCAGCAAAAGCATTCGCGGCGGGATCCCGGTGTTGTTTCCGATCTGCGGCAATCTCCCCGGCGACGTGCTCTCCGTGGATGGGGTTGATTACCCCCTCAAGCAGCACGGCTTCGCGCGGGATTTGCCCTGGCAGCTTCAGTTGCTTGACGATCAGAGCGGCGTGCGCCTCAGCCTCTCCAGCACTGACGCAACGCTGAAGGCCTATCCCTTCCCGTTCCGTTTGGAGATGGAGCTGCGCCCGGTTGCTTCTGCGTTGGAGATCTCCACCACGGTGCACAACTGTGGTGCTGCTGCCATGCCCTTTAGTTTTGGTTTGCACCCCTACTTCAACGTGAGCGATCTGGCCCAGACCAGGCTCATGGGGCTGGCGGAGCGCTGCCTCAACCATCTGGAGATGGCGGAGGCCGCCACCGCCGATCAGCTCAGGCGGTTGCCCGAGGGGGTGGATTTCCTCTGCCGGCCTGCGGGACCGGTCACGCTGATCGACGACGCCACTGGGGTGAAGCTCGAGCTGCAGCATCAGTCGCCGCTGGATCTCAGCGTGGTCTGGACCGAGCCCCCGCGGCCGATGGTTTGTCTGGAGCCCTGGACAGGGCCCCGGCAGGCGCTGGTTAGCGGTGATCGCAAGCTGGTGCTCGAGCCCGGCGCGAAGCAGACCCTTGCCTGTCGCTACAGCGTCTCTTGATTCACCCCCGGCAGCCGGCCGCGGCTGAGCTGCAGTTTGGGGTCGAACTGGCGTTTCACCGCTTCGATTAGCGGACGGGAGGGACGGTCAAGCCAGGCCGGCACAGTTGATCCGGCTGCTCGTTTCAACAGCGTCATTTCGCCGCCAAGGCGGATCACGCTGCGGCGCAACGCTTCCAGTTGGTGATCTGCCGTTGCGACAGCGCACCAGCCATCGCCACAGCCGGCTCCGGCGGCCAGCTCCCAGTACCACGTCTTCAGAGCCTTCATGGCTTCATCCCGCAGCAACCGTTGCATCTGGGCTGGCGGCAGCACCAGCCGCACCAGTTGCGCGGAGGGGCTGGCATCGAGGGGCGTGGTCAGGGCATCGGCGCAGGGCTGGCGTTCGGCGTTGAGTTGCTGGTTCCGCGCCAACGTCTCGAGGCTGTTGAACTGCTCCTCCACCGCCTGCTCCGAGACGCTGCTCACCACCAGTCGCAGCCGCCAGGCGCCGTCGCCGTTGTTGATCCAGTCACAGCGTTCCGGTGTGAGGCTGGAGCGCAGCAGTTCGCTGCGGAAGGCTTCCTGAGCCGCCAGCTCGCCGTTCACGATCAGGCTGCTCCGGGCGGGGCGCAGCGGTTGCAGCCGCAGGGTGAGTTCGGTGATCAGCGCCAGGCTGCCCCAACTGCCGCAGAGCAGCCGCATCAGGTCGTAGCCCGCCACGTTCTTCACCACCCGTCCACCGGCGTGGGCTTCGGTGCCATCCGCCCGCAAAAGGCCGATGCCGATGATCTGATCCCGCACCCCCAGATGGCGGTGACGCAGCCCGCCGGCCAGACCCCGGGCCACCAGGCCGCCGATGCTGCCGGGAGCGCCGGCTCGGGGCCAGTCAATCGGCAGCCATTGGCCCTGTTGCGCCAGCAGATCCTGCAAGTCCTGAAGCGGCAGACCGGCTTCCACGGTGATCGTCAGATCGTCCACGGCATGGTCGATCACCCGGTTGAGCTGACGGCAGGAGAGCACCTCATGGCATGGACCCAGCGTTGGGCCCCAGTCCAGGCGTGTTCCCAGGCCACTGGGACTCCAGGGGGTGCCGCTCTGATGCCACTGGTGCACCAGGTCGATCAGAGCGCTGCGGCTGGCGGGGGAATGGCTCACGGCACGATGGTGCCATGAAGGTTGTGGTCATTGACGACGATCCCACCGGCTCGCAGACGGTGCACAGCTGTCCGCTGCTGCTGCGCTGGGATGTCGACACCCTGCGCCAGGGACTGCGCCATGCGTCGCCGCTGTTGTTTCTGCTGGCCGACACCCGGGCGCTAACGCCCATGGCTGCAGCGGAACGCAACCGCGGCATTGCGGCGGCTTTGGATCAGGCGCTGCAACGGGAGGGATTGGCCCGTGATCAGGTGCTGCTTGTGAGTCGTGGCGATTCGACTTTGCGTGGCCACGGGGTGCTGGAGCCGGAGGTCTTGCAGGCGGCTTTTGGTCCCTTTGATGCCACCTTTCATGTGCCGGCGTTCTTGGAGGGGGGGCGCACCACCGTGAATGGGGTGCATCTCCTCCACGGGGAACCGGTGCACACCACGCCGTTTGCCCAGGACCGGCTGTTTGGCTTCAACAGCAGTGATTTGGCCCACTGGCTGCAGGAGAAAAGTGACGGGGCCATTGCCGCGGCTTCGGTGCAGCGCATCAGTGGCCGTGAGCTCGATGCCGGCTGTGGGGCTGGTTTGCCGCTGTTGATCGATCGACTGCGTTCTCTCCAGGGCAATGCATCTGTGGTGGTGGATGCCGAGCGGCAGGAGCAGCTCACTGCTCTGGCTGCAGCGGTGCGCGGCCTTCAAGGGCAGAAACACTTCCTGTTTCGCTCCGCCGCCAGCATGGTGAAGGCCCTGGCGGATCCCGGTCCGCCGCCGCTTGATCCTGAGGGGTTGGCGGGGTTGCGGCTCCCGGCTGTCGATGGAACGCCTCTGCCGGGCCTGGTGATGGTGGGCTCCCATGTGCCCTTGGCGGATCAGCAGCTGGAGCTGCTGCTGGCGGAACCGGGGTGTCATGGGGTTGAGCTGCCGGTGCCGCGCATCGCCCGGGTTCTGGAGGGGCCGACACCTGATCTGCTGCTGGCGGATCTGGAGCGGGTCTGGCTGCAGCAGCTGCGGGCGCTGCTTGATCAAGGCCTGACGCCGGTGCTGTTCACCAGCCGCGGTGAGCTGCGTTGCGCTTCAGAGAACGAGGGCCGGCGCTTGTCCTGCGCTTTGGCGGAGTTGATGGGGCGACTGGCGGCAGCTCTCGCTCCTGATCTGGGCTATCTGATCAGCAAAGGCGGCATCACCACCCAGACGCTATTGGCACGGGGACTGGCCCTCGAGTCGGTGCAGCTGGAAGGCCAGCTGCTGCCGGGTCTGTCGCTCGTGCGTCCGTCAGCGGGATCCTGCAGCGGACTGCCGATCCTCACGTTCCCCGGCAATCTCGGTGGTGCCGGCACGCTGCTGGACGCCTGGCAGCGGATGCAGGCCGGCTGAGGCAGCCAGCAGTTCCATTGGGTGCTGCACCTGGGCCCGATCCCCCAGATGGCGCCGCAATTGCAGGGTGCAACCGATGTTGGCGCTGGCCACCCATTCAGCGCCTGTGCCGCTGAGGTCGTCGGCCTTGATCCGGCCCAGTTCGGCGGCTTCCTCCGGTTGCACCAGGTTGTAGATGCCGGCACTGCCGCAGCACACCCCTGCCTCGGTTGCTTCCCGCAGCTGGATGCCAGGGATGGCGCGCAGCAGTTGGCGGGGCTGGGCCTGGATCCCCTGGCCGTGAATCATGTGGCAGGCGTCATGCATGGCCACGCCGCCGGGAAGCGGTTGCAGTTGGGCCCGGAACGTCTCCAGAAGGCCGCGGTCTGCCAGGAATTCCTGCACGTCCAGCACCAGGGCCCTGAATGCAACTTCGCCGTTCAGCAGCTCTCCGTAGGCCTTCATCGTGTGGCCACAGCCGGAGGCTGCCACCAGCACGGCATCCAGCTCTCCTTGGATCGCGTTCATGCTGCTCACCAAATCCCTCGCCAGCTGGCGGGTGAGCTCCAGCTCCCCCTGGTGGTGGCTCACCGCACCGCAGCAGCCCTGGTCAGGCGGAATCACCACCTCAAATCCGTTGGCCTGCAGCACTTTCACCGTTGCGCTGCTGACGCTGGGATCGAAGCAGCGCTGCACGCAGCCCAGCAACAGCGCCACGCGGCCGCGCCGATCACCGCTGGCGGGATTGATCTGGGGCAGTTGGTCAGTAAAGCTCTCCGGCACCAGGGGCGGCAGCAGCTGCTCCATCGCTTCGATTTCCGGTCCGAACAGACGGGTGAGCCCAGACCGGCGGGCCAGCTGTTGCAGTGGTGTGCCGGCGTAGGCCCTCAAGGGCTGCAGCAGGGCCCGCATGCGCTTGGGGTAGGGCAGCACCTGCAGCAGCAGCTTGCGGAAGCTGGTTTGCCAACTGCTGCGCTGATTGGCCTGATTCAGCTTGGGCCGTGTGGCTTCGATCAGCTGGTCGTAGCGGACTCCCGAAGGACAGGCGGAAACACAGGCATAACAGCCCAGGCAGGTGTCGAAATGGCTGGCGACCGTGGCACCAAAGTCCAGCTCCCCGGCTTCGATCGCCCGCAGCGCATGGATGCGGCCGCGGGGAGAGTCCATCTCACTGGCCAGTACGCGATAGCTGGCACAAGTGGGAAGGCAGAAGCCACAGTGCACGCAGGGATCTGCTGCGCCGGCGGGGAGTCCGGGGAGCTGGGTTGGAGATGAGGAGCCGGATTCGATGCCCATCTACCAATTCTGTCTCCTGACGCAAGTCGATCGCAGCGATCAGCTGGTTTTTTGTTGATTAACGCTGCACTGGAACGTTGGGCCTGGTGTCATTGATTTGGACCATGAATCCTGACGTCTTGGTGGCAGATCATGAGTGATTTGAGCGTTTAAGCCTCTCAGTAGGTGTTGGGTTGTGAATCAAGAGAATTCGCGAATGGATTTTGTTGTTTGCAGGATGCAAGATAGATTCTGACGGATTTGCCAAAGACTATCGCGGTTGATCATTCAGAATTGGTATTGACCCCATTCAATTTCTTGGGCAAAAATATCTTCGATTGTTTTCGCTTGGCCAGGGCTGAGCATATCTCTGTAATGCCTTTTGTCGGTGCGCAAGGTGGATTTCGCTCGAGGTAGTTGCGGGTTGCCGGTAAGGTCTAGCTCCTTGAAAAGATTTTGAATTGTCTCCTGCAAATGTTCATACTTATAGAGTTTTTTGACGAGCATCTTCCCTTGACTGCTGTGAGTTGATCTGCAGGATGTCGCAAAATTTTCAAGCCTGCCACCGTGGATAAAAGTATCTAAATCTAGGGATTGGAAATGTTCACTTTTTTTGAGCTCAAAAAATTTCGAAATAGCGTGATCCCATGGGTTTCGAATAAAGCAAAAGCTGAAATAGCTATCAAAATTAGAAGCGCTAATATACTTTCTTTCTAAAGCGGTCTTGGCCTCAATGTGCGTATGTAGTCCAATCGTTTTGAGCTCGCGATTGGCGCTTTGTTTAAAGGCCTTGCTTTTGGCTTCGATTGCTAGGTATTTCGGTATGTTCCACCAGGGAATAAAGTTAATTGGCCCTTGATAGCCAAGTTCTCGGCGAATTCTTTCGTCTCGTCCTAAGGGCGTTATGACGTCTTTTTTATTGCAGCTGCTCGAGAGCGTAATCGCCGTCGATGTTGAAGCTGTTTTTCGGTTGGCAAAAAATATGAATTTCTTCGAGTGATTGATGATCACGGACGACCTGCTGTTGAGTGTTCAGAAACGGGCGATGACTGCTTCGGCGAAACCGCTGCAGCTCACCGGATCCACTTGGGGCTCCATTAGTCGGGCCAGGTCGTAGGTGACCTGCTTGTCCGCGATGGCGGCACTGAGGCCCGTGGTCACCAGATCAGCAGCTTCCTGCCAGCCGAGGAACTCCAGCATCATCACGCCGCTGAGGATCACTGAACCTGGGTTGATCCGGTCGAGGCCGGCGTGTTTCGGGGCTGTGCCGTGGGTGGCTTCGAAGATGGCGGCGTTCTCGCCGATGTTGGCACCGGGGGCCATGCCTAGGCCACCGACCATCGCAGCGGCGGCATCGGAGATGTAGTCGCCGTTGAGATTGAGCGTGGCGAGGATCGAATACTCCTGAGGGCGGGTCTGGATCTGCTGGAAAATGCTGTCGGCGATGCGGTCATCCACCAGCACCATCTCCTTCCACTTGCCGCCACCGTGGCTGCTGCCGATGGCGTCGATCACCGCCTGCACCTCTGCATCAATTTCAGCCTTTTTCTCCGGGGTCAGGCTGTCGTAACCGGGCTCGATCATTCGGGCGTTGGCCTGAACGCTGAGGTTGGGATCCTTTTCGAGGTTGCAGAGAATCCAGCTTTCCCGCTCGGTGATGCACACGTCGCGGAATTCTGTGGTGGCCAGCTCGTAGCCCCAGTCGCGGAAGGCTCCTTCCGTGAATTTCATGATGTTGCCCTTGTGCACCAGGGTCACGTGGCGCTTGTCGCCCTGAAGACGCAGGGCGTGCTGAATCGCCTTGCGGATGTGGCGCTGGCTGCCGGCTTTGCTCACCGGCTTGATGCCGATGCCGGAACCCTCGGGAATCTGACGCTTGCCCAGCTTGCCGTTGGCGGGGATGACCACCTCGTTGAGATGCTTCCGCAGTGCCTGGCCGACGGCATCATCTGCCTCCCATTCCACCCCCATGTAGATGTCTTCGGTGTTCTCCCGGTAGACGATCACGTCCAGATCCTGGGGACGCTTGTGGGGGCTTGGAGTGCCCTCGTAGTAACGGCAGGGGCGCACGCAGGAATACAGATCAAAGATCTGGCGCAGGGCCACGTTCAGCGACCGGATGCCGCCACCCACCGGAGTGGTGAGGGGGCCTTTAATGGCAACGCCGTAGGCGCGGATCGCCTCGAGCGTGTCCTCCGGCAGGTACTGGTAGGTGCCGTAGAGGTCGCAGGCCTCATCGCCGGCATACACCTTGAACCATTCGATGCTCTTGCTGCCGCCGTAGGCCTTGGCCACAGCCGCATCCAACACCTTCTGGGTGGCGGGCCAGATGTCCACGCCGGTTCCATCACCCCGGATGAAGGGGATGATCGGGTTGTCGGCCACCACGGGTTGGCCGTTCTCGAAGCGGATTGGTGTGCCCTGGCTGGGGGCGGTGAGCTTCTCGAACTGGGCCATGGCGGTTGGTCGGGCGTCAGCAGGCCGAGCCTATGACTGAGCCGGGAGCCCTACGGTTCCAAATAGTGCAGACCGCGCATTGATGGCTAGCGAGCAGGTATGGGTGGTGGCGGCCTGCTTCAACGAAGCCGAGGTGATCAGCGCCTTCATTGAGCGTGTGTTGGCCTTGCCGGAGGTGGACCATCTGCTGCTGATTGATGACGGTTCCTCCGATGCCACGGTTGCTGTGATCCGTGCCTGGCAGCAGAGCCATGCCAATCCTGCCGTCACGCTGTTGGAGCTCACCCGCAACTTCGGCAAGGAGGCCGCGATGCTGGCGGGGTTGGACTACGCCAATGGCCGCTGTGCCGCTGCGGTGCTGATCGATTCCGACCTGCAGCACCCGCCGGAGCGGATTCCCGCCATGGTCCAGGCCTGGCGAAACGGGGCTGAGGTGGTGACCGCGGTGAGGGACGACCGCGATGCCGAAGGGCTCGTCAAGGTGGCCACGGCATCTTGGTTCTATCGGGTGTTCAACCGCTTGGTCGATTCGATCCAGCTTCAGGAAGGGGCTGGCGACTTTCGGCTCTTGAGTGCTCCAGTGGTGGAGGCGGTGACCCAGTTGCGTGAGGCCACGCGCTTCTCCAAAGGCTTGATGCCCTGGACCGGTTACCGCAGCGAGGAGATCGCATACAGCCGGGTGGCCCGCGTCGGTGGCACCACCTCTTGGAGTTCCCTCAAGCTCTGGCGCTATGCCCTAGACGGCATTTTTTCTTTCACGGTCAAGCCCCTGAAGGTGTGGGGCGTGATCGGTGTGCTGATTTCATTCCTGAGCTTTGTCTATGCCGCCCTGATCGTGTTGCGTACCTTGGTCTTCGGTATTGACCTGCCGGGCTACGCCTCACTGATCGTGGCTGTTCTGTTCCTTGGGGGAATACAGCTGATTGGCATCGGCGTGCTGGGCGAGTACATCGGTCGGATCTACATCGATGTGAAACAGCGTCCGCACTATTTCGTTAGAGCTGTGCATCAGGGCTCAAAGCTGTTGCGCTGAGCTCCACTCTTTCTGGCGGTTGGTGGAACTGAAAAAAGCCACAGACTGCTGAAACGCCGCCTGATCCATTCCCGACGCAGCATTGGGGAGGGCTGGGTGGATCAGAACAACCGGCTGCGCAGCACGCTCCTCAGTGATTGAGCTGTAGGCCGTTTCCCAGCAGCGGCGAAAGGCAGTTCCGAACATTGATCCACTGAACAGCACTCCGGCGAAGCGCCGGTTGGTTTGAAGTCCGGCCCGGCGCAGGCGCGGGATGGCCAGCCCGCTCAGCAGTTGCAGAACCAGCCACTTGAGCAGACCTACGCTCTGCAGGCTGCGCCACCAGAGCCTCAATGGCAGGCCTTCCGGCAGGGGCTCTCGCGTCGTACGCACCCAGGTGATTGATTCGTCGCTGGCCAGATCCAGCACCGCATCCAGCACAAGCGGAACCAAATGGATGTGTTGGTGGCCATCGAGCCGGATGTGTTGCAGCCCCGTGAGCTGGCGGTAGCGGCTGATTTGCTGCAGCAAAACCGTGTGCAACTGGGGGGCGATGCGCCGCCGTTGCCATGGCAGGAGGGAGGCCAGCAGCAAGGTCCCGAATCCGGTTGGGATCTCTGGGCAGTTTGGTAGGCGATACCCCTCGGTGAGACAGACATGCAGGCTGAGCGGTGGTGGGTCGGCAAGGTCATGCCACGCCTGCATGGCGGCGGTCGCACTGGGACCATTCACCAGAAGACTGGCCCCCTGAAGCCGCCTGCTTTGGGCCAGATCGAGGATGGCCGCATCGACGCCCTCCGCCAGGCCGAGGTCGTCGGCATGGAGCAGCGGTGGATGCCCCTGCTGGTGCTGGCGGGCCTGAGCACTGAAGCGAGCCGCTCGGCTCCAGATCAGGGCGTTGAGCAGCGTGGGTGTGAACACCAGCACCAGGGTCGGGGCCTGGAGCAGTGGCAGCAGGGCACAGACACTGATGTTGACCACGTATTGCAGCAGCAGCCAGCGACGGGCGAACTGGCGTCCGCCGGTCTCTTCTCGGAACGTCAGCAGTGCATGGCCGAGATATCCCGCGACGGAGGCGGCCAGAAAGGCAATGGGATTGGCCAGGCTCAGGCTCATCCACTGGCCCAGCAGCAGCAGTACGCCGATGTGGACGGCTGCGGCAGTGCCACCCACCAGGCCGTAGCGCAGCATGCGGTTCAGCACAGGCATCATGCGCACCTTCGAGGTGCGTCATTGCAGCGTTGCAGCAGGGCCTCAATCAGCCGCCAGGCCTGCTGTTCGTAGCGCTTGACGAAGTCTTCGAAGCTTTGGGCTGCCGTTTCGTCGGCACCATCGGAAATTACCCGCAGCACCAGCCAAGGCACACCCTCCTGCTCGGCCACCTGCGCGACAGCAGCGCCTTCCATCTCAACGGCCTGCAGGTCGGGCAGGGCATCCCGCAGCGCCTGCAGCACCGCTGGATCTCCGATGAAGCGATCCCCCGTGGCGATCAGACCGCTGCTGGGCCGTGCGAATCCCTTCAGGTCGCCTTCATTGTGGGCCTCAATCAGAGCGGTCTTGGCCCAGTCGAACCAAGGCGGCTGCGGTTGGAGCCGGTCCTGGTTTAGTGCTGGCAGTGTGAACCGTGGGAACAGGGGCCGGGCATCCATGTCGTGCTGCACCACGGCATCAGCCAACACAACATCCCATTGACTCAGGGCCGGATCCGCAGCGCCCGCAACGCCAGTGAACAGCAGCAGATCGATGCTGGGATCGCTGGCGAGCAGGCGAGTGGCGGCCCGCGCAGCGCTCACCTTCCCCCAGCCGCTCCAGGCCAGGCTCAGGCGCACCTCGTCGCCCCATGATCCCCTGTGGATTCTCAGATCGCCGTGGTCGCTGCAGCTCAGATCCTTCAGGTGGCTGAGATCAGAGCCGATCTCCTCCGGCATGGCGCCCAGCAGGGCCAGGTGCAGCGGTTGCGTCATGGTTTCGTGAACCTCGCGCAACCGTAACGGCGACCTCTTGCATCTCCCTCCACACTGTGCGGAATGACGAGGTTGCAGTGAACGCGGGCGAATCGGTGCACAGCATGGCCCGGATGCGAGCGCTTGCATCCACAATCACGCTTGTGCGCCTCCAATTTCCCGCTGCACAGGCCAACCTCAGCCCCTGGCGGGACGACCCGCAGACCCGACAGTGGACTGAGACGGAATCGCTGGACCTCTCGTTTCACTTCCCTGGCTGGAGTCCACGGCTGGAATGCCGCAGTTTGCTGATGCAATTGCGCATCAGCACGGACCGTGGTGACGACCAGCTGCGCCTGTTGGGGGTGCTGATGCGGGGCATGACCTACGACGGCGAACGCTGGCGCCTCGCCACTGTTGGTGAATGGTTGCCGGAAGGCCCCCACCTGCCTCAGCAGCAGCAGGTGAAGCAGCTTCAGCAGATTTGTCGCGAGCTGTTCGAACTGTTTGATCGGAATGCTTCGTCCGAACCAGCGGCGTAACCCTTCGCAACGCTCGTGACCACCCTTGCGTGGACTGCTTATAGGGTCCTTCTATCGGACCAATCAAAAGCAATCATGTCTGTCGCCCTTGCTGCCCAGCTCCGGGAAGGCACGAAAAAGTCGCACACCATGGCTGAGAACACCGGCTTCGTGAGCTGCTTTCTGAAGGGAGTCGTTGATAAGGCCAGCTACCGCAAGCTTGTGGCTGATCTCTATTTCGTTTACTCCGCCATGGAGGACGAGATCAGCAAGCTGACGGATCATCCCGTGGTTGCTCCTGTCGCCATGGCCCAGCTGAACCGCCGTGAGGCTCTTGAGCAAGACCTCACCTATTACTTCGGTGACAGCTGGCAGGACAACATCCAGCCCTCTCCTTCAGCAGCGGCCTACGTCGAGCGCATTCACGCTGTGGCCAAGGACTCTCCCGAGTTGTTGGTGGGTCATCACTACACCCGCTATCTCGGTGATCTCTCTGGTGGACAGATCCTCAAGAACATTGCCCAGAAAGCGATGAACATGGATGGGGATGACGGCCTGCGCTTTTACGTCTTTGACGACATCGCCGATGAGAAGGCGTTCAAGACGACCTATCGCTTTGCGATGGACACGCTGCCGATCGACCAGGCCATGGCCGATCGCATCGTTGAGGAGGCCAATCACGCCTTCCACCTGAATATGAACATGTTCAAAGAGCTGGAGGGCAACCTGGTGGCCGCCATCGGCAAGGTGCTGTTTGGTTTCCTCACCCGCCGTCAGCGGGCCGGCAGCACGGAGGCGGTTGCGGCCTGATTCGCTGCCTAAATCTGTGGCCCCTGCGCTTGTCCGCTTTCTGGTTCCCGGCACAGGTTCCCGGTTCCGGTGTGGCGGACTAAGCGTTGAACAGCAGACCGCCCGCCTGGTGGCGAATCTCTGCCCAACAGAACTGGTCACTTATCGCGAGCGATCACCTGATCATCCGTATCTGGATGACTGTCTTCGCAATGAGCCCCCTGATGCTCAGGTTCTCTGGGTGGTGAGTTGGGGCTTTGATGTTCCTGGCTTGATCAGGCGCTTGAGCGGTCGCAGGGTTGTGTATCACGCCCACAGCAGTCAGTACGGATTTCGTTTGCCGCCGGGGGTTCCTGTGTTGGCCGTCAGTCGGAACACCTTGGGCTATTGGGGGCATCAGGCTCCCCGCAATCCCTTGTTTCTGGTTCCGAATGCCTTGGACCAGGTTTGGCTTGATCGTGGCGACCGTTTGACAGGCCAGCGTCGACCGATCGATGTGCTGGTGCAGGCTCGTAAAAGCAGCCCCTATGTGTTGCATCAGCTGGTGCCGGCGCTGCGCCAGGCGGGCCTTGTGGTGGAGGTTCAGACCGGCTGGGTGGATGACCTGGTCGATCTGTTCAACCGCTCCACGGTCTACCTCTACGACTCTGCAGAGTATTGGCGCGGCCGCGGCGTGACCGAGGGTTTTGGGTTGCCACCGCTGGAGGCGCTGGCCTGCGGCTGCGTTGTGTTCAGCAGCCTGAATCATGCCCTGGCCGACTACGGCGACCCCGGCCACACCCTGCATCAGATCGGTTGTGGGCGGCTGCTTTTCGACGTTGGGCGGATACAGGCTGCTGCAGCATCTCCTCAGCCCTGGCGGCCCTCCCGCGATCGTTTGGAGGCACTCCTGCGGGAGTGTTCGGAAGCTGCGCTGTTGGAGCGCTGGCACGACGCTTTCGCTCAGCTGGATGCTCTCAAGGCTGTTTCAGGTCCACCCCTCAGCACTCCTCCCACGTGGCAGTTACGACTGCAGCAGCTGTTTGCTCGGCTGCAGCGAGTGGTCAATCGGTTGCCCGGCTGGCCTTGCAGATAGTTCAGCCTGATCTTCAACGCGTACGTTCAGATAACAGGTTGATACGTCGGTTCTGGCTTGGGGAAGATGAGCCGCCAGTTTCCAAGATTTTCGCTGCAGAGTCAGACCTGGAAAGATATCTCTGCGCTGCTGGGCAAGTTGCCGGCGAGGCGGAAGCGGTTGGTCGGGTTCGTTCTTCTTGCTTCGTTTTTTCAAGGCATTCTTGATCTTCTTCTGATTGCCTTTTTGGCTCGATTTGTGGGCCTTTTTTCAGGGGCAAAGCTTGCAGACCGTTTGCCTGGGATTTGGGTCTTTGGGGGTGGAATTTTAGATCAAACTGGATGGTTATTGGCATTGTTAATTGCCTCTTTTTGGCTCACATCTTTTGTGCGTTTTTCTGTGTCTTTGATGCAAAGTTTGTTGAGTGCGGAGATATGGAATGATCTTGTTAATCAAGTTTATAAAAATGTTCTTTGTCAGCGATATGAATTTTTTATTGAAAATCGCACCGCAAATCTTTCTGAAAAATTTAATCGAATTCTGAATAGTGTTTCAACAAAAGTTGTCATTCCTTTGATTGCGATTGCTGGCAATGCTTTGTCGGTGACGTCGTTGCTGATTGGAGTTGTTTTTGTTCTTGGCTATCAGGCCTTGGCCATTTTCGCGCTGATGCTTATGGCCTATGCCGTTGCCTCAGTGGTCATTACTCCCTACATGAGGTTGGCGACCAAGCAGCGTGTCCGTTATGGCCGCCGTATCAACCTTTTGCTGATGGAGTCGTTGCGATCCATTCGTGATGTGCATCTTTACTCCGCCGATAAATATTTTGTAACTCGTTTTTCTTCCGATGGCGTTATTGCAAAACGGTATGACCGATTAACGCGACTGCTCCCTGATGTGCCGCGCTTTGTGATTGAGCCTGCCGGAATTTCCATTTTATTTTTAATCGGCTTGGCTCCTGCTGTTTTGAGCGGAGATTCGAGTGATGTGCGTAATGCGATACCTGATTTATTCGCAATCATGTTCACGCTGTTGAAAATTTCTGGACCGCTTCAGAACACATTTCGCAGTCTGAACCGTTTGCGAGGTGGTCTCCCGGAGATTAAAGATGCACTTGATTTGTTGGATTTAAAGCCCGAACGGCTTCTTCTGGCTTCTCCAGGTGTGCCAACCCCGGAAGGGTTGATGCCCCGTCGTCTCATCCAGTTGAAGGATGCCAGTTTTTCCTACCGCCGCAGCGACAAATTAATTCTCGATTCAATTAATATTTCCATTCCGATTGGATCGCGCTTTGCTCTTGTGGGGCGCACCGGAAGCGGAAAAACCACAATTGCCCATCTGCTTTTGGGTTTGCTGCAGCCGTCCTCTGGTGAGCTCATGTTGGACGGTATTCCTGTGAGTCCGCAAGATTTGCCAGCATGGCAAGCCAATTGCGCTTTGGTCCCTCAAGACATTCGTCTTTTTGATGGAAGTATTCGCGATAACGTTGCTTTTGGATTGGATAACGATTCGATCGATGATGAAGATATTTGGTCGGCGTTGAAAACGGCTCAGTTTGATGATGTTGTTGCTCAAATGCCTTATGGCCTTTACACCATGATTGGTGAGAATGGCGTGAAATTATCTGGCGGGCAGCGTCAGCGCCTTGCTCTCGCTCGCGCATTTTATCGTGGCGCCAAAGTTCTTGTTTTGGACGAAGCAACAAGCGCACTCGACAACAGAACTGAGCATGATGTGCTCCAGGCTTTGGATCTAGTTGGGCGTCGTTGCACAACGATTGTGATTGCCCATCGCTTGTCAACGGTTAAAAAGTGCGATCGGATTATTGAGATTGAAAACGGCAGGATCCATGCTCAAGGTGATTTTTTCTCTCTTTGCGAGAAGTCAGAGACGTTCAGAGATATGTACCGCATCGAAAACACTTAATGCCAGATATCGTTCTGCTTTCCACGGCCGACTGGGACCATCCCTTGTGGACGAACAAGCAGCACACCGCGCTTTCCCTGTATCGGGCTGGCCACCGCGTGCTGTACATCGAGTCTCTTGGTTTGCGTCCCCCGCGTGCTGATCGTCAGGACAGGCAGCGGATCGTCAAGCGTCTGAGGCGGATGTTCAGCCCTCCGCGCCAGGTTGAGCCCGGCTTGTGGATCTGGTCGCCGATGGTGATTCCCGGTGGGACACGCGGGGTGTTGATGCGGATCAACCGGATGTTGTTCAGCGGCGCTCTGGCCTGGGTTCTCCGGAGTCTGCGTTTTCGCTCGCCACTGTTGTGGACGTACAACCCGCTGACCGGTCGTTATCTCAACCTCAGACGACGCGCAACAGCCTCGACGTCGTCGATGTTCTCCGCTGCTGTCTACCACTGCGTCGATCGCATTCATGCCCAGCCAGGTATGCCCGCGACCTTGATTGCTGACAGCGAGCGCCAGTTGTGCCGCACGGTGAATGTGGTGTTCACCACGTCTCCTGACCTTCAGGCGTCGTTGATGCGACTGAATGCCTGCACATTCCACTACGGCAACGTTGCCGATCAGGCCCATTTCGCTGCCGCCCTGGATGCGCCCTATGCCCCGGAGCCTCTGGCTGGCATCCCGAAGCCTCGCTTGATGTTTGTCGGCGCGATCGATGCCTACAAGCTTGATTTACCCATGCTGACGTCCCTCGCTCGTCGACGTTCGGAGTGGTCGTTCGTTCTGCTGGGCCCTGTTGGCGAGGCCGATCCGGACACAAGCATTACGGCCCTTGAGGCCTTGCCGAATGTGTACGTCATGGGTTTGCAGCCCTATGCCGATTTGCCGGCATGGCTCGCCCACGCCGATGTGGCTCTGCTGCCCCTGCAGGAGAACACCTACACGCAGCACATGTTCCCGATGAAATTCTTCGAATACCTGGCAGCAGGAACACCCGTTGTGGCCACCCGAATTCCGGCGTTGCGCCCCTACGCCGCTGGAGCGTTGCTTTGCCCTCCGGATGCGGAGGCATTCGATGCCGCTATCGCGACGGCATTGGCGGGTGACGGCCCACCTATACGGCAGCGCTTGGCGCTGGCCGCTGAACACACTTATGAGAGCCGCACCCGCAAGATGCTTGCTGACCTGCAGCGGGAAGGATTGTTGGAAGCGGCCTCAAGTGGTCGCTCGATGCTGCGGGCCCAAGCCCGAACCTGGCCGTTGCAGCGGCTGTTGATGCCGGCCTTGTTTCGCTCGGTGCGGTTGCGCAACCGATGTGGACGCAGTGAAGCCGGACGTCAGCTGTTGGGCTGGATTGACGGGCACCATCCGATTGAGCCGCAGGTGCTTGATGCACAGATTCCCCGGCTAATCCAGAAAGGGCTGTATGCCGAGGCCTTGGCGCTGATGGAGCGGTCCTGGTTGGAGCTCGGCCGCACCGATCACCTTCACCAGCTGTTGTTCCGCCGTGGCGCCAGGCCCAAGGCGCTGGAGGCGCAGATCGCCTTATTTGAGACCCTCGGGTCCAGCACTCGCTTGCCCCTCAGCTACCGCACTTACTGCAGGGTCGTCTCTGCTTACCGCGCTGCTGAAGCCAAGGATCCCCAGCTGATGCGTGCTTCGCTTGCAGCGTTGGACGTTGTGGCAACAGGGCTGGAAAACGATCCCAACACACATTTGTGTCGCCAGGGGAATCGCTTCAACCGCGCCAAGCTGCTGATTTCCTGTTATGCCACCGCGCTGCGGCTTCAGCTCACCCTGGCGGATCGGCCCGGTGCTGCTCGCCTCGGGCGGCGCGCGCTGCAGTTCTGTGCACGCCTCGATCTCACCATGATCGAAACCGATACCTCCTTTCGGCTCACGCGGAATCTGATGCGCGTGCTGGCGATCAATGCTCTTGAGGCCTGGGCTTCAGCGGATGTCGCGCTCTACTGGCAGGCGAGGCAGGCGTTGCAAGCGGTTCATGACCATGCCCATCGACAGGAGCATGACGATCGCGAAGTGCAGGAAGACCATCGTGCCTTCGCCGTCCAGGTGATGGAGCGTGTCGCTTTGATGGACCCCGCCCTTGCTGACGTGGCTGCGAGGCGCCGGGCCACCGAAGATCTGATGCTGTTGCTGTTCCGCGCCAAGATCGTCAACGAGGCCTGGCGGACCGAGCGGTTGCCGGGAGTTTTGCCTTGCTTCGAGGGCTTTCTTGAGCCTCACCCTGCAACGTCGAGTACGCCATGACCCGAAGGGTCGTGCTCTACATCGATTCCCTCAAGACCGGTGGAGCCGAGCGCGTCACTCTTCTGCTTGCACGCTGGCTTGTGGAAGCGGGCTGGCAGGCAACGGTGCTCACCCGTCATGGTGCGTCCCGCGATTTCTATCCCCTCCCGGCGGGTGTCCAACGGTCTGTCGAACCCGGAGATCCGATTTGGTTAAGACGCTTCGGGCCTTTTGGTTTTCCCCTTCGCATGCTGCGGTTGCGCGCATGGTTGCAGCGCCATCAACCTGATCTGGTTGTCGGCATGACCACCCTGCCGGCGATCAAACTGCTGCTGGCGGTGCGGGGCATGGCCTGTCCATGCATCGTCTCGGAACGGAACTTCCCCCCTTTGAAGCGACCGAGTTGGCCCTGGCGGTTGCTGCGGCGGCTCACCTACCCATGGGCCCAGCTGCATCTTGTCCAAACCGAGGCCACGGGGCGCTGGCTGGCCCAGCATTTGAAGGCGCGTCCCCAACTCTGTCTGCCCAACCCCGTGGCCTGGCCTCTGCCCCGGTTTGCGCCCGATCCCGACCCCATCGCTTGGCTCGTTCGCCGGAATGTCGGGGCTGACCAGCAAGTGCTCCTGGCTGTGGGAACCAAATCCCATCAAAAGGGCTTTGACCGCCTGGTCGCCATGTTTGGTCTGTTGGCGCAGCGGCATCCCGCCGCGCATCTGGTGATCCTTGGCCTCGATCAGGGGCCTTATCACGGTGTTGACCAACAGGCCCAGTTGCGCCGATTGCTGCCGCAGGCATCCCACCGCTTGCACTTCCCGGGGCGGGTGGGCAATGTGCAGGATTGGTACGAGCGGGCCGATATGTTCCTGCTCCCCTCTCGCTACGAGGGTTTTCCCAACGTGCTGCTCGAAGCCATGGCCAGCGGCTGTTGTTGCGTCTCGTCCGACTGCCCCCAGGGCCCAGCCGAGTTGATCCGCGATGGCGTTGACGGTCGTTTGTTGGCGAACGATGCCACCCCGGAGACCTGGGCTGATCTGGTGTCGGAGCTGCTAGAGGACTCAGACCAACGCCTGCGCTTAGGGGATGCCGCTTTGGCGGTGAGGCAACGCTTTTCCGAGGAACGCCTGCGCCGGTGTTTCATGCACGGCGTGTTGCAGCTGGTTGGTGATGACTGAATCAGTTTTGGCTGAAGGCCGTGATGATCTCTGGCTGGTGTTGCCACATCTCGGAGCGGGGGGCGCTCAGAAAGTGGCCTTGATTGCCGCCCGTCATTTTGCGGCGCAGGGCTTGAAGGTGAAGCTGGTGACGCTGATCCCGGGGCATCCTGTGGCCCATACCCTTCCCGACGGGATTCCTTGGCTCGAACTGGGGGCGCCGACCCATCGCTCCTGGTGGGCCCGCGCTGGTCGTTTCGCCCTGGCGCAGCTTGACAAGCTCATCCGCCTGTTCTTCCAGCTGCAGTTGCGCTGGTTCGAGGGTTGGTTCCAAACCTGCATCCATCCCGAGGGGCTGGGGCTCGCTATGAGGCTCTTTCATGTCGGCACCGAGGCGACGGCTGGCTTGCGTTTGCGCCAGTTACGCCGGGAGTTCCGTCGTCAGCGGCCCCATCGGGTTTTGGCTCTGCTGACCCGCACCAACATCACCTGTTGTTGTGCCGCTTGGGACTTGCCGATTCACCTTGTTGTGTCGGAGCGCAACGACCCCTCGCTTCAGCTCCTGCCGGAGGTGTGGCAGCGCCTGCGGCCGCTTGCCTATCGCCGGGCCGATGTGGTGACCGCCAACACAGCCGGCGTTCTCTCGGCTTTGGACTCCATGGGGGCCTGGGAGCGGTTGGCCCTGCTGCCCAATCCGTTGCCTGGCGCCTCCAAGGCTGCGGCTCGCGTAGATCAATCGCGGGCCTCTGGCTTCATCAGTGTTGCCAGGTTGGTGCCCCAGAAAGGCCTGGATGTCTTGGTCGCTGCTCTGCCGAAGCTGAGCGGATCCGCAGCTGCATGGCCCGTCAACCTGGTGGGTGATGGGCCCGAGCGTGAGGCGTTGCAGCAACAGGCCAAGGATCTGGGGGTCTCCAGTCGGCTGCGCTTCCTGGGCTTTCGCTCAGATCCAGATCAGTTCCTGGCGGAAGCTGCCGTGTTTGTGCTCCCCTCCCGTTTTGAAGGCATGCCCAATGCTCTGCTGGAGGCCATGGCTGCCGGTCTGGCTGTGATCGTGACGGACGCATCCCCTGGCCCTCTGGAGGTGGTTGAGCCCGGGATCAGTGGATTGGTCGTTCCAAGCGATGATCCTGCCGCTCTAGCGGAAGCCATGCAGGCGCTGGTTTCGGATCCAGACCGTTGCCGGCGGATGGGGGCAGCGGCCAAGGCACGGATTGTTGCGTTGGATTGGCCCCAGTTGGAACCGCTCTGGCGGTCGATCCTGGCGTTGTCATGACCGCTCGTGTCCTGGTATTGGCCCCGACCCGGCGGGCGCGGACGGAAACCTTTGTGCGCGCCAATCTGGCCCGCTTGCCCTTTGCGGTGGAGGCCTGTTTCGGGGATGAGATGCCTTGGCGCGAGCCCCTCAAAGCGCTCTATGGCCTGGCGGTGCTGACCAGCAAAGTCTGCACCCGCTTGGGCTGGCTTCGGCTGGCCACACTTCCCACTTCAATCGTGGCCATGCTTTTGGTGAAACGCCACCGACCGGATGTGGTGATGGTGGAGTTCGGTTTCCATGCCGTCAGGGTGATGGAGCTGGCTCGTCTGGGAGTTCCCTTGGCGGTTCACTTTCGCGGCGCTGATGCCTCAGCGGAGCGCTACTTGAAGCGCCTTGAGCCGCGCTACCGCCGTTTGTTTCAGCTCACCTCGGCTGTGATCGTCAAGAACCAAACGATGCGGAGCCGATTGATCTCCCTCGGAGCCCAGCCGGCACAGCTCGTGATCAGTCCATCCGGTGCCGATGAGCAGCGGTTTCAGGGAGCCACTCCCGCATCCATGCCTCCGCGGTTTCTGGCGGTGGGACGCTTTGTGGCCAAAAAAGGCCCGCTGGACACCCTGGAGGCTTTTGCTCTCCTGCAAGGCCTTACGGACCATGCTGATGCCTGCAGCCTGGTGATGGTGGGTGATGGACCTCTCCTTTCCGTCGTGCAGGACAGGGCTCACCAGCTGGGACTTGAGCATCTTGTTCAGTTCCCAGGCGTGCTTTCGCCGGATGCAGTGGTGCAGGAGATGAGGCGTGCACGGGTGTTTGTGCAGCATTCCCGCACAGCGGAAGATGGTGATGAGGAGGGATGCCCTGTCTCCGTGATGGAAGCCCAGCTTTGTGGTCTGCCCGTTGTGGCGACCCGTCATGGCGGGATTCCAGATGTGGTTGTGGATCAACAGACCGGAAGGCTGGTGGAGGAAGGCGACCGTTGGGGGATGGCGGAGGCCATGGCCTTGCTGGCTGATCGTCCGGGACTTGCCGCTGCTTGGGGGGCTGCCGGTCAACGTCGGACCCAGGCACGATTCACCGTGAAGCACCACGTGGATCAGATCACCATGCTGCTCAACGATCTGGTGGAGCACAGAGCATGAGCAGCAAACGTCTGAAGTTGCTGCTGATCCGGGGGCTCGGCCACAGCGGTACAACCATGCTGGATCTGGCCCTTGGGGCGCATCCACAGATCATCGGCCTGGGTGAAGCGGCACGAATTCTGGCGACGCCAAAGCCGGGGGATGAGCATCGCGGGCCCAGCCAACTTCGTGGTGCCCATCGGTTTGAGCGACGTTGCACCTGTGGGGTCGTTGCGGCGGAGTGCCCCATCTGGGGCCCTCAGCTTGAGTGGCTTCGCCTGCACGACCAAATGCCGATGCAGGAGAAAGTGCTGCGGCTGCTGAAGGGTTCCCCCCACGACGGCGGGGCCGTCTGGCATGTGGATTCGTACCAGGACGATCTGGAGTTGACGCGGTTGCCCGAGGCGATGTTTGACATCCGGATCATCCATCTCGTGCGCGATGTGCGTTCCTGGGTGCATTCCCGCGCCAGGGCCGGCCGCAAGTCCGATCTGCGCTGGCCTGCCATGCGTCAGCTGGCGCGTTGGTGGCGTGTCAACGCCAAGTTCGAACGGTCTTTCCGGCAGTCTCCTTACCCGGTGTTTCATCTGGGGTATGAGGAATTTGCGCTTCAACCCCAGCGCAGTTTGGAGTTGCTCTCCACCTGGCTGTCCATCGATTTTCAGGAGGCGATGCTGGCTCCCGGCCAGAACAGCAGCAGCCACATCCTTGCGGGCAATCGGGTGCGTTTTGATGCGGAGCGCAGTCGAACAATCGCCTACGACGGCGCTTGGTTAGGAGCGCCGGCACCCACGGCTGCCCATCTCGGCTTGCTTTTGCCCAACGTGGCTCGCATGAACCGCCGCCTTGTGTATTCCAACGGTTTGCTGTGACGGGCTGCTGTGCGGTGGGTCGCCTTAGGCGTCTCTCCAGGTCATCGCGGTGGCCCAGTGCTGCTCAACGCCGAGATCCGGACACCGTTCCTGGACCGCCGTCACCAACGGGGTGAAGTGCTGGCCAAGACGGCGTAACACCTCCGTTGGAACAGCTGTGGTGGCCTGACTGGCATTCACCCGGTGGCTCAGTTCAGGGATCTGCTCCGCAATGTTCAGACAGCGGCACAACGCACGGTGGTTGTCTGCGGTGAACAGGGTTTCGTACAAGCCGATGAAGACATGTGATGCAGCGAACCCGTCCTTCAGGGCATCGAGGGTGGCGGGGTAATCGTTCCGAGGAGAGTCACGCTTGAGCAGTTTGAGGCTGGCCTTGTTCAGGTGCTCGATTTCATGCTTGGGCGTGAGCAAGCCCCGCTTGCGCAGTTGCATGCGTTGCTGAGACAAGAACCGTTCCACTGGGTCGCGCATGATGAACACCGCCCGCGTTTGCACGCCCCGTTGCGCGAAGGCCTTCTGGATGCGCTGATAGCTCTCTGCGCTCAACCCGGCGTAAGAGGGAGTGATGTCCCCCGTGAGTCGGATCTGAGGTGGCTTGAGCCGTGATGCGAAGTAGTCGAAGTAGCGCTCAGGTTGTTCCATAAACCGTGCCCTCCGCCAGGTGCGCCACTTCAATGGTGTGGGGTTCTTGGGCCGGAAGGAGGAAAAGTGCTCCAGCTCCAGAGCATCGAAAACGTGGTATTCCTTCAGGAAACCGAAATCAGCATCCTTCCTGCGGTTCAGTTGATCGTGCAGCCAGGAGGTTCCTGCTTTCTGGGCGCCAACGCCGAGCAGAAAGGTTGCGTCAGAGGCCAAGAGGTTCTCCCGTGCCAACAGGCATCAGTTGATGTGCAGGTCTGGCATTCCTTTCACCAGATCATCGATGGCTTTGACCTGCGTCAGAAATGGCTCCAGCTGATCGAGTGGTAGGGCGCTGGGGCCATCGCATCGTGCTTTGGCTGGGTCTGGGTGGGCTTCCAAGAACAAACCAGCCAGACCAACCGCCATGCCTGAGCGGGCCAGGTCAACAACTTGCGTGCGGCGTCCGCCTGAGGCAGCACCACCTGGATCTCTGCATTGCAGAGCATGGGTTACGTCGAAGATCAAGGGCAGGTCGTCGCAGGTGCGTTTCATCACGCCGAAGCCCAGCATGTCGACGACGAGGTTGTCGTAACCAAAGTTGGTCCCTCGCTCGCAAAGCAAAAGCTGTTCATTGCCGCATTCGCGGAATTTGTCCACGATGTTGCGCATCTGCTCCGGGCTGAGGAACTGCGGCTTCTTGATGTTGATCACAGCCCCTGTTTCAGCCATGGCGCGAACCAGATTGGTCTGACGGGCGAGGAAGGCAGGCAGCTGAATGATGTCGGCCACCTTGGCGGCGGCAGCTGCCTCCTCAGGGCTGTGGACATCCGTGATCACCGGGATGCCATGGGTGTCTTTGACCGCCTGAAGGATCTCCAATCCATGTTTCAGGCCGGGGCCGCGGAAGGAGTGAATCGATGAGCGGTTGGCCTTGTCGTAGGAGGCCTTAAAGACGAGAGGGATGTTCAGTCGCTCGCACACATCCTTGTAGTGCTTTGAGCAGCGCAGGGCGAAATCCAGATCTTCGAGAACGTTGACGCCACCAAGAAGGGCGAAGGGGCGATCGTTTGCGAAGGTGATCTCGCCCAGTTGGATCTGCTGCGCCACGGTCTTGAGCGTTCTTTCGGATCGCGCGAGCCTACCCGCCTTCCTTTAGCTGCTCTGCAGACTCAAGCCGATGCTGCGGGGGTCCAGGTTGTAGCTTCCAAGCTTGAAGTCGGCGGTATAGAGATTCGCCACAGCCTGGATGGTTGTAGGGCTGTAGTAGCGCGACAGCTTGCTGGAGGCCTGGGTGAGTTTGCTGTGCTGGTTGCTTTCAATGCGGTGCGGTTGTTGCAGCTGCTCGGAATTGGGCAGCGTTAAGCCTGATTCGGCCAGGGCATTGGGAAGTTCAGTTGAGAGATGTTCAAGCCTGCAAATGCTTTTGAACTGGGATGCGGGCAGGAGCAACGCATCTTTCTGTGGTTTCCAGTGGTGGTTGGCATGCAGTCCGCCGCTTTCGAGGAAGGTGATGAAGGCTTCGAAGCCGGCTTTGCTGTTGTCACCAAATCCTGGGATGGATCCGTATTTGTCTTGAGGGCCGTTAGCGATTTTGTCGAGAAATGCGGATAGTGTCCGCGTCCAGGGATTGCGAACGACCGTAAAAAATGAAGCCTTTTTCAGGCTTGCACGGTCTTGTTTGGTTCTGGACATTTCAACCAGGCTTTTGCCTGTGCCCATGGCACTTCGTTTGGCTTGCTTGTAGTCGTTTTGATGACTGCTTGGGCCTCTGATGGCTTCATCCAGGTAAAGAATGACGGATGAATTGCCGCTTTTAGCGATTCTATTGAAAGCAATGTTGTGTTCTGGGTAAAACACGACGCGATCAAGATTGTCGCGTTTGATCTTTAACGTTTTGCGCTCGATGGCAAGGCTTAAGAGGGCTCGCTGCTCTTGCAACTCTCTGCGGATACGTTTCTGGGTGCGAGAGAAGGGCAAGAAACGTCGGATTGCTGAATGTTGACTTTACTGATGACTGTTGAAGTTCCAGGTCAGAGGGGCGACGCAATCTCTTACGGGAGAGTGGAGGTCGGAGAGGAGGTAGGGCAGGAGGGCACCCAGTCTGTCGTCACAGCCAAACAGCTTTGTCGCCATCTCCTCAACGGATTCGCGTTGGTTGAAGCCGATGTCGCCGATTTTTATTTTCCGATTCGTTGACATGTTGACCTTGACTGCGTTGTCTTTCCCGTTGGGATCTGCAGCGCTTTGGTAGTCCTCGGGCAACAGTGAGTTGATCTTGGCGAGCAAGTCGCTTTGGGCTCCGGTGATGCTTTCGAAAGGCACAAAAAATAGAGGGAACTTGTTTGTCTTTGTTGCTTCGATCCAGCTGCGAATCAGCAGATGAATCTGGGGGAGATAGAGGATGCCCAGGAGGTGGAACAAATCGCTTTCTGAGCGCTGATGGAGGTTCGGGATGCCATCCGTGAGTCCTGCACAGCGGAGGTCGAGGGGGCCGTAGCTCTTGCGTCTGGTGTGGTGAATCAGGGAGCACAACAAGGCGCCGAGGGGGCGCACGGGCATCACCACCGCGGCTGTGCTGTAGCGCCGCTTGAGCTGCTTGAGGTTGTGGTGGGAGGCCGGGTAATGCCCGTAAACCAAGAGACGTTTGTGCGGTTGGTTAAACCGGATCCTGCGCATCCAACGTTCGCGGCGCCCAAGCTCTGGAACGTTCAGGAGCAGGTGTCCGAATCCCTTGGTGGTTTTGTGGCGCACAACCGGCGCATCAAGGTGATTGCTCAGCAGGGCCGCGAGGGTCTGACTGGCACATTTCGGTGGAGCCGGAACGAGAAGCGCGCGCTGTGACCCTTTAGGGGATGGCATCGAGACTTCGCCAGTCATGCGCGGCTGCGTTGGAGGCATCTAAGCACCACTAATCTCCATCCATGAGCTTCTTGGCCGGCCTTAACGACGCCCAACGACGGGCGGTGGACCATCACGAGGGGCCGCTGCTGGTGGTGGCGGGAGCTGGCAGTGGTAAGACGCGCGCCCTCACCCATCGGATCGCTCACCTGATCGGGGAGCATGGTGCCGATCCCGCTCAGATCCTGGCGGTGACCTTCACCAACAAAGCCGCCCGCGAGATGAAGGAGCGGCTTGAGGTTCTTCTGGCACAACGTCTGGCCCAGAGCCAGTACGGCCAGCCCTGGAGCACCCTGCCTCCAGTGGAGCAGCGCCAGCTGCGCTCATGCATTTACAGGGAGGTGACCAAGGAGCTGTGGATCGGCACCTTCCATGCCCTGTTCGCGCGGATGCTCCGCTACGACATCGACAAGTTCAAAGACGCGGAAGGACTCACCTGGACCAAGCAGTTTTCGATCTACGACGAGGCCGATGCCCAGAGCCTCGTGAAGGAGATCGTGACTCAGGAGTTGCAGCTGGATCCCAAGCGGTTCGAGCCCAAAAAGACCCGCTGGGCCATCAGCAATGCCAAGAACCAGGGTTGGCTGCCGGACCAGCTTGAAGCGAATGCGGAAGGCCAGCGGGGCAAGCTCACGGCCGATGTCTATCGGCGTTATCGCAAAGCGTTGGCGGCCAACAACGCCTTGGATTTCGACGATCTGTTGCTGCTGCCGGTTCAGTTGCTCCAGCAGAACGATCAGGTGCGCAGTTACTGGCACCGCCGCTTTCGCCACGTGCTGGTGGATGAATACCAGGACACCAACCGAACCCAGTACGACCTGATCAAACTGTTGGTCACCGATGGCAAGGATCCTCAGGATGTTGAGGACTGGTCAGGCCGTTCCGTCTTTGTGGTCGGTGACGCCGACCAAAGCATCTATAGCTTCCGTGCGGCTGACTTCACGATCCTGATGGGGTTCCAGGACGATTTCGGCGATCAGGCGCCGGATGACTCCACTCAGACGATGGTGAAGTTGGAGGAGAACTACCGCTCCACCGCCACCATCCTCGAGGCGGCCAATGCCCTGATCGCCAACAACAGTGAACG
The DNA here is from genome assembly GCF_000012625.1 of Synechococcus sp. CC9605. Lineage (NCBI taxonomy): Bacteria > Bacillati > Cyanobacteriota > Cyanophyceae > Synechococcales > Synechococcaceae > Synechococcus > Synechococcus sp. CC9605. The sequence goes on from NC_007516.1 coordinate 184,222, forward strand.
GATCGACAAGGTGCTCCGTCCCACGCGAGGTGAGGGGGAGCTGATCACCCTCACCCGCTGTGACGACGAGATCGCCGAGGCGGAAGCCGTGGTGCACCGCATGCGCACGATGGAAGCGGCCAACCCCGAGCTCAGCTGGGGGGATATGGCGGTGCTGTACCGCACCAATGCTCAGTCCCGGGCCATTGAGGAATCCCTGGTGCGCTGGGGGATCCCTTACATCGTGGTGGGGGGGCTGCGCTTCTATGACCGGCGCGAGATCAAGGATCTGCTGGCCTATCTGCGGCTGTTGGTGAATCCGGCTGACACCGTCAGCCTGCTGCGGGTGATCAACGTTCCGAAACGGGGCATCGGCAAGACCACGATTCAGCGCCTCACCGATGCGGCCAATCAACTTGGGATTCCGCTGTGGGACGTGGTGAGTGACCCCGAAGCGGTGCGCTCCCTCGGCGGCCGTTCGGCCAAGGGTCTGCTCCAGTTTTGTGACTTGGTTAACGATCTGAAAGCCCGCAGCCGTGACGTGGCCCCATCGGAATTGATTCAGCAGGTGATGGAGAAGAGCGGCTATGTCAGTGAGTTGATTGCGGATGGCACCGATGAAGCGGAGGAGCGACGCCGCAACCTGCAGGAACTGGTGAATGCCGCTCTCCAGTATCAGGAGGAAAACGACGAGGGTTACCTGGAGGGATTCCTGGCCACGGCGGCCTTGTCTAGCGATGCGGACAGTAAAGACACGGCAGCCGATCGCGTCACCTTGATGACGCTCCATAGCAGCAAGGGACTGGAGTTCCCGGTGGTGTGCCTGGTGGGTCTGGAGCAGGGCCTGTTCCCCAGCTACCGCTCCCTGGATGATCCGGCTTCACTGGAGGAAGAGCGTCGGCTTTGTTATGTGGGCATCACTCGCGCGAAGGAACGGCTGTTCATATCCCACGCCTGTGAACGTCGTCTCTGGGGTGGCATGCGTGAAGCGGCTGTGCCCTCTGTTTTCCTTTCGGAGCTGCCGGAGGCCCTGATCCAGGGCGACATTCCGCAGACCGGAGGGGCGGCGCTTCGGCGTGAACGGCGCCTGGACCGGCTCACGCGGGTGGACCGCGACAAGCCCTCATCGGCCCCTGCCAATGCCGTGCGTCGCCGCCAGGCTGGCCCAGCTCCTGGCCGCAGCTGGCAGGTCGGCGATCGGGTCATCCACGCCAGCTTCGGGGTTGGCGAAATCACCCACACCTTCGGCAGCGGCGAGAAGGTGTCGATTGCGGTCAAGTTTGCGGGGATGGGCCCCAAGATCCTTGATCCGCGCCTGGCGCCGATTGAACCCGTGACCACCGCTTAATCTCCTTAGCAGCCATTGACGGCCTGTGTCGAGCATCAGCCAGCCGATTCCCATTTTCATCGGCTACGACCCGAGAGAACGGGCAGCGACCAACGTTCTGATCGACAGCTTGTATCAAAACAGCAGCGTTCCTCTGGCGATCACGCCGCTGGTGACACCTCAGCTGGAGGCTCAAGGACTGTTCCGGCGCGAGCGGGACCCTAAGCAGAGCACGGCGTTTTCCTTCACCCGTTTTCTGGTGCCTTACTTGATGGGGTACGAGGGCTGGGCCCTGTTCATGGATTGCGACATGCTTTGCCGGGCTGACATCAAGGCACTCTGGGATCAGCGCGATGACGCCTATGGAGCCATGTGCGTGCAGCACGAGCATGTGCCTGGGGAGACCGTGAAATTTCTCGGCGAGGTGCAGAGCCCCTACCCCAAGAAGAACTGGAGTTCACTGATGCTGCTCAATTGCAGCCGCTGCACCAAGCTCACGCCCGATTACGTGAACACAGCCACGGGGTTGGAGCTTCACCGCTTCCACTGGCTGGAGGGTGATCATGAGATCGGCGCCATCCAGGGGGGCTGGAATCATCTGGTGGATGTGCAGGCTCCACCGGAGTCCGAGCAGGCTGCTCCAATGCTGCACTGGACCCTGGGTGGCCCCTGGTTCCGCGAACAGCGCACCATGGGTGGCCCTCTGGCTGCTGAATGGTTCAGCGCCCGCGACGATGCAATGAAACTCTGGGATTGATGGCGATTCGTAAGTGTGTGGTGGCCGTTCCGGCCCGGCTTCAGTCATCTCGACTCCCCAACAAGGTGCTGGCCGACATCGGCGGTAAGCCGATGATTCAGCGCGTGCTGGAACGCTGCAGTGAGGCTCAGGGTGTTGAAGCGGTGGTGCTGTGCACCGACAGCACCGAACTTCAGACCCTGGCTGAGGGTTGGGGGTTCCCAGTGTTGATGACGTCGGAATCCTGCAACTCCGGCAGTGAGCGCATCGCATCGGTGGCTCACCCTCTGATGGCCCTGGGCTGGGGCGATGCGGATCCTGTGGCTGAAGAGACCGCAGTGATCAACGTTCAGGGCGATCAACCGTTCATCGAACCTGCTGTGATCGATGCCATGGCCGAGGAATTTCGGAGTCAGGATCCTGTGCCGGCGGTCGTGACCCCCGTCTACGGGCTGAAGCCCGAATCGGTCCACAATCCCAATGTGGTGAAGACCCTGCTGGCCCATGACGGCCGTGCGCTCTATTTCTCACGGTCCGCCATCCCCCACGTGCGGGATATAGCTGAGGCGGATTGGCATCAGCACACCACCTACTGGGGGCATGTGGGCATGTACGGCTTCCGGGGAGATGTATTGGCTGCATGGGATCAGCTGCCGGCCTCACCGCTGGAGGATCTGGAACGGCTCGAACAGCTGCGGCTGATCGAGGCCGGCCTCACCATTGCCACCTTCCGGGTCGAGGGCACCTCGTTGTCGGTGGACACCGCCGAACAGCTGGAGCAGGCCCGGGCGATGGTCTGAGTCGCTGACGCAACCGCAAAAGATCAATACCTTGAGGCTTCAGCTCACACCCCCTCCATTGGGGTTGAAGTCTCGTGTCTGATCTGAAGTGCCCGTTTAGTGGTCATACCGGAGCCGTCACCGCATCGGCCCATACGGGAAACCGCCAGTGGTGGCCCATTCAGATTGACCTTGGCCTCCTGCACCAGCACCATCCGGCCTCGAATCCATTGGGGGACACTTTCGACTACCCCGCTGCCTTTGCTGGCTTGGATCTGGAGGCCTTGAAGGCAGATCTGGCGGCACTGATGACCGACTCCCAGGACTGGTGGCCAGCGGACTGGGGACACTACGGCGGTCTGTTCATTCGCATGGCCTGGCACAGCGCTGGCACCTACCGCGGCGCGGATGGTCGCGGTGGCGCCGGTCATGGCAACCAACGCTTCGCACCTCTCAATAGCTGGCCAGACAACACCAACCTCGACAAGGCACGACGGTTGCTCTGGCCGCTGAAGCGGAAGTACGGCAATGCCATCTCATGGGCTGACTTGATCATCCTCAGCGGCAATGTGGCGCTGGAATCCATGGGGTTTCGCACGTTCGGTTTCGCCGGCGGCCGCACCGATATTTGGCAGCCCGAAGAGGATGTGTTCTGGGGCAAGGAAACCGAGTGGCTCTCCGATGAGCGCCACACCACTGAGGGAGCGCTTGATCAGCCCCTGGCGGCAGTTGAGATGGGGTTGGTCTACGTCAACCCTGAGGGCCCCCACGGCCATCCGGATCCAGTGGCCTCCGGTCCAGACGTCAGGGATACCTTCGCGCGGATGGGGATGACTATGGAAGAGACCGTTGCCCTTGTCGCTGGTGGCCACACCTTCGGTAAATGTCACGGTGCGGCGCCAGTGTCACAGCTGGAGGCGGAACCGGAGGGGGCAGAACTTCATCAGCAGGGCCTGGGTTGGCACAACCGCTTCGAGAGCGGCAAGGGGGAGCACACCATCACCAGTGGCATCGAAGGCGCCTGGAAACCCCATCCCACCCGGTGGGACCAGGGCTACTTCGAGATGATGTTCACCTACGAATGGGAATTGACCAAGAGTCCGGCGGGAGCCTGGCAGTGGGTGGCCAAAGATGTGAAGCCGGAGCACATGATTCCGGATGCCCATGTCCCCGGTCGTGCGTCGGCGCCGATCATGACCACAGCGGATCTGTCACTGCGTCATGACCCGCTGATGGAGCCGGTGGCCCGTCGTTTCCATCAGGATCAGGACGCTTTCGCTGATGCGTTTGCTCGGGCCTGGTTCAAGCTCACCCACAGGGATTTGGGGCCCCGGGCTCTTTATCTGGGTGCCGATGTGCCGGAGGAGATTCAGATCTGGCAGGACCCCGTTCCAGCCTTGGATCATCCCTTGATCGGTGCGGTCGAGATTAAAGCCTTGAAGCAGAAGCTTCTGGCCACCGGTTGCAGTGTCGGTGCGTTGGTGGCCACTGCATGGGGGGCTGCTTCAACATTCCGTGGATCCGATCGACGCGGTGGTGCCAATGGCGGCCGGATCCGCTTTCAACCTCAAAACACCTGGGAAGTGAACGATCCCGAGCAGTTGCGCAGTGTCCTTCAGACGCTAGAGACGGTGCAGCAGCAGTTCAATGCTGAAGCCACCGGTGGTCAACGGGTGTCCATGGCGGATTTGATCGTGCTGGCCGGATCCGCTGCTGTGGAGCAGGCTGCTGCTGCCGGCGGTCACAGCGTGACAGTGCCGTTCTTGCCCGGACGGATGGACGCGTCCGCGGATCAGACCGATACCGCATCGTTCAATCTGCTCAAGCCGATTGCCGATGGTTTCCGGAACTGGCAGCGCAGTGGGCTGCCGCTTCGCGCGGAAGAGTGCCTGGTGGACCGTGCCCAACAGCTCGGCCTCAGTGCACCGGAGATGACGGTGCTGCTGGCCGGCTTGCGGGTTTTGGGAGCCAACAACGGCGGCAACCGCCAAGGGGTCTTGACCGATCGCGTTGGCGTGTTGAGCAACGATTTCTGCGTGAATCTGCTCGATATGTCGATCCGTTGGTCGCCGACCAGCGAGGCGATGGAGGGTTACATCGGTCGGGATGCCCAAGGCTCCGAGCGTTGGACCGCCAGCCGTGCCGATCTGGTGTTTGGCTCCAACAGTCAGCTGCGAGCCATCGTGGAGGTGTACGCCCAGGATGATGGCGCCAGTCGTTTTGTCAGCGACTTCGTTCAGGCCTGGGTGAAGGTGATGAACCTCGATCGCTTCGATGTTCGTTGAGGGATCCCATCCTTCAGTCGTTGCGGTCTTTCCAACCGTCGCGGCTCAGTCGTCCCCAGCGTCCACGCTCCTGAAGGATTCGCTCCGCCAGCTCCCGGACGGCTCCATGGCCGCCTTGGCGGCGGAGCACCGCATCGGCTCCGCAACGAACGGGCCGACAGGCATCGGCGGGTGCAAATAACAGCCCGACCACCGGCCGAACGGCCAGATCGTTGAGGTCATCTCCGACAAAGGCCGTTTTCTGGGCGCTCACCCCCAGTTGGTTCTGAAGGGCCGTGAGGGCGGCAGGCTTGTCCTTGATTCCCACAAGGCAATGGCTGATGCCCAGTTGCCGTGCCCGCACCTCCGTCGCTCCTCCTTGACCACCACTGAGAAAGGCGATGTGAAGCCCCGCCTGTTGCAGCAGGCGGATGCCAAGGCCATCGCGGACATCGAAGCGCTTGCTCAGTTGCCCCGCGGCGTCAAACCAGAGGCCCCCATCGGTGAGCACACCATCAACATCCAGCACAAGCAGCTGAATCGATCTGAGGCGGCGCCGCAGCAACCACCAGCGCAGTTTGTTCACGCGAGTCCGGCCTGAACTAGATCGTGCAGGCGCAGCAAGCCCATCAGCTGTTTGTCTTGATTCACCACGGGAAGCACGGAGATGGGTTTCCGCCGGTTGCGTTCCATCTGCTCCAGGGCCTTCACCACCAGTACATCGGTCTGCACCGTGATCGGATCGGCAGTCATCAGATCCTTCGCTGTCAGATGGGTCCATGTCTCAGCACCGTGATCCTGAAGGGCACGGCGTAGATCTCCATCCGTGAGGATCCCGAGAAGGCTTCCTGGGCTGTCTGGGTTTTCGACCCAACCACTGCCGATTCCGTCGCGTGTCAGGCCGCCGATCACCTCGGGTAGTGGGGTGTGGGGTTGCAGGGGGTGCAGTTGGCTGGCGGGCACCATCAGGTCGGAGGCCGTGAGGGTGAGCTGTTTGCCAAGGGATCCGGCGGGGTGATTCAAGGCGAAATCCGCTGGCGAGATGCCCCTTCGTTCCATCCAGACCGCAGCCAGGGCGTCGCCGATCGCCATGGCCACCGCGGTGCTGGCAGTGGGAGCCAAATTCAGGGGACACACCTCACGGTCAACGCTGGCTTCCAGCACCACGTCACTGCCGCGAGCCAAGGAGGAGTCAGCACGTCCGACGATGGCGATTCGCCCGGTTCCGCGTCGGGTCAGATGGGGCAGCACCTCCAGCAGTTCGGTGGTCTCTCCGCTGTTCGAGAGCAGCAGGCAGACGTCTTCGGCGGCTACCACACCCAGATCGCCATGCAGTGCGTCGGTGGGATTGAGGAACAGGGCCATGAGCCCGATCGAAGAGAACGTGGCTGCGATCTTGCGGGCCACGATGCCGCTTTTGCCCACACCGGTTATCACCAGCTTGGCCTTGCGGTTTGCACAGCGATCCAGGAGAGCAAGAGCGGCTTCCACCTGGTCGCTGCTCAAGCGTGCGGCAGCAGTGGCGATCGCTGAGGCTTCCTCCTCAAGGCAGCGGGTGAGTGCGGACAAGGACCTGATCCGTGATGATCGGCCCATTCTCCTGCACGCCCCGCAATGGATCTTCCAGGTGTGCCGTCTTCCGTTCTGGAGGCGTTGCAGCGTGCTGGGCAATCACGCGACGTTCGTTGTCTGGCCCTGGTTGGCGGCGTTGTCCGTGATCAGCTGCTGCATCAGCGTTGTGGTCGCTCTTGGTCGGGTGTTCCTGATCTGGACTGGGTGGTCGAGGGTGATGCCGCTGCCCTGGTGGCGGAGCTGGTCGTTCAGGTGGGCTCTGAACGCATCAGCGGTGTTCAGGAGCATGGGGCCTTCGGAACGGTGGCATTTCAGCTGGATGGGATTCCGCTTGATCTGGCCACAGCGCGACAGGAGCACTACCCCGCGCCAGCCGAGAATCCCATCGTGCGAGCCGGCACCCTCGAGGCTGACCTTGCTCGCCGGGATTTCACGATCAATGCCATGGCCCTCGATCTGGTGGCCGGTGAGCTGATCGATCTCCACCATGGCCAGGAGGACCTGGCCTCAGGCCAGATCCGCTTTCTGCACGCGGGCAGCGTTCAGGACGACCCAACCCGGGTCATTCGAGCTGCCCGTTACGCCGCTCGGCTGGGTTTCGAGCTTGCGAAGGAAAGCCGTGAGCAGATCCGCAGCACCATGCAGCAGTGGCCCTGGGCCTGGGGCCAGGGCGATGCGGCGTTGACCGCACCGCCGGCCCTGGCCAGTCGACTGCGGATGGAGTTGGAGCGGCTGCTGGAGCGGGAACCCTGGCCGCAGGCGTTGGACCTGTTGGAGCAGTGGCAAGCACTGCCGCTGTTGGACGCCCAACTTCAGCGGGATCCTGGGCGCACCCAGCGGCTGCATTGGGCCCGACGTCTGGGTCTCCCGTTAATGCCGGCGCTGCTTGCAGGAGCAGCCGATCCAGTCGCACTCGCGGAACGGTTGCAGATTCCTGGTAAGCAACAGCAATGGTTGAAACAGTGCGGGGCCCTCTGCGACTGGCTGATGGACAACCCCCCGGTCCTGCAGGCCAGCCCATCGATCTGGTCGACGGCCCTTGAGCAGAAGGGTTGGCAGCCGGAGGCCGTGGCCCTGGCGGTCACCCTTCGGCCGAAGCAATGGAGACCGCTGCTGCGCTGGTGGGGCCGTTGGCGCAGGATTCAGGCGCCGCAGACCGCGCGTAACCTGATCGCTGCGGGTTGGCAGCCGGGGCCGGCGATCGGGGAGGAGTTGCGCAGGCAGCGCAGTGCAGCGCAGGACCGCAGCCGATGAAACGCAGCTGGATCGTGGTGGTGGCTGCCGTCTGTCTGGCCTTTGGTTTGCGGGCTTTGGTGTTGATCGATGCCACGGCGCTTTGGAGCGATGAGCTCTACAGCGTCGGCAAGAGTTTTCAGCCCAGTTTCAGCCACCTTTTGGCCATGCTGCGGGAGGACACCCATCCCCCGGCCTATTACGGCTTGCTCTGGCTCTGGGGGCATCTGGTCGGTCAGAGCCCAGTCAGCCTGCGCTTCCTGTCCTGGTTGGCTTATCTGGCGGGTGGCCTGGTCATGGTCCGTCAGGCGATGGCCCTTGGCCATGCCGGCACTCGGGCCAGGGTGGGAGCGGTCGCAGCGCTCTTGGCCTTTTGCAGTCCTTATCCGGTTCGGTTCGCGATCGAGGGCAAGAGCTATGCCGTGCTGGTGCTGCTGGTGGCTCTGGCCTGGTGGTGGCGCCGTTCCGCCCATCCCGTCGCTTACGGGGCGGTGGCCGGGCTGGCCGGACTGACCCACTTCTATGGGTTGTTTCTGGTGCTGGCGGCCGCGGCATGGGATGGCTGGCGACGCCGCTGGAGCTTTTTTACCGCCGCCTTGATCGGAGTCATCCCGGCCTTGGCCTGGATGACTTATGCCGCGGACTATCTCTTCAGCTCCCGGGCCGGCAGTTGGATCGGTGTGCCGGATTACGCCTTAGTGGAGGAAACCTTGGCTCGCGGCCTTGGTCTCTGGCCGTTGCCCAAATTGGCTCTGATCCTGCTGTTGCTGGTGGTGTTGCGGCGTTGGGGAGGGCTGCGTCGGGTGCCGTGGCCGGCTTGGAATCTTCTCGATCGAAGCGGTCTGATCCCGTCCCTGCTGATGGTTCTTGGGGTGGTTGTCGTGTCGTTTGTGAAGCCGATGGCCTTCAGCCGCTACTTCGTCGTGTTGCTGCCGGCGGTGGTGCCCGTTCTGGCCGTGCAGATCGGTGCTTTTGAGCTGAACCGCTTCGGCCGCGGCTGCGGTCTGATCATCCCGGTGCTGCTGGTGGTCAGCTGGTGGGGGCCAGGGTTCAGCGAGCTCGATGCAGGCGCCGGTGGTGTTCGGGAACAGGACCAGTTTCGTCTGATCAGCCAGCGGACCATGGGACTTGAGGATCGCTACAGCCCCAGGCCGCGACTGTTCAACCTCAGTGATCGGATGGAGGCGGCAATGGGCCGGATTCCCTTGCCTTCATCCCCATGGGGGGGGAAGGGGGATCTAAAGCAACGGCTGCAGGGGCCGGATCTGCCCAGGCAGCTCTGGCTGGCCAGCAGTGGGCCGCCGCCCGCCATGGAGCGCAAGCTCAAACCCCTGCAATCACGGGTTGAGAAGGTGGGGTATCGCTGTGACCCACAGGCCACCGACCTCACCCATGCCCGGTTGTTGCATTGCCGATCCGAAGCCATGGGCCCTTCTGAGTGAGTTGTGCCGCGGCTTTGCTGCTGCACGCCAGCAGCAGCGGGCCGCAGGTCTGCGGGTCCACCAGCAGCTCCAGCAAGGCTGCGGATGGGGGCTGTTGCAGCTGAACCGGGCCGTCCAGCCAGCACCAGGCGGTCCGGTTGGAGGGGGCCAGGGTGCTGGAGATGCCGCGTTCGAACAGGTCAAGCGCACCGGAGTAAGCCGGGATGGCAGCTCCGTTCAGCAAGATCTTGAGCCCTGTTCTGTTCTGGAGCATCTCGCCCAGGTGGCCAAGCAGGCCGAAACCGGTGATGTCGGTGCAGGCGTGAATGTCCCCTCGAACCGGCTCAAGCTGCTCAAGCAGCGTGTGCTGGCTGCCGGCCATGCCTTTCAGCGCAGCATCCAGATCAGTCGCCTTGGTGGCGCCGGTCATGGCCCCTGCAAACAGCACTCCGGTGCCGAGGGGGCGGCTGATCAGTAGGGCATCACCGGGTTGCAGCCCAGATTTCAGCCAGGGTGATTGGCTGCTTCTGCCGTTCACCGAGAGGGTGATCTGCACCCCGAGGCTTGCTGGGAGGGGTGATGCGCTGCGGGACTCCATCGTGTGTCCACCGATCAGCTCAGCGCCCTGTTCATCCAGAACCGAGCGGATTCCGGCCAGGGTCTGAACCAGCAGCTCCTGCTGCTCATTAGCCGGCACCATCGGCAGAGTGATCGTTGCCATGGCGCTGGAGACACGGGCACCGCAAGCCCAGAGATCCGAGCAGGCATGCAGGGCCGTCAAGCGGCCGTTCAGCCAGGGGTCACTCACCAGGGCTGGAAAGCCATCCACGCTTTGCAGCAACTCTTCGCTGCCAGGGAGATGGGCGGCGTCTTCCGGTTGTCCCCCCAGTCCCACCCGCTCCAGAGCAGCGGCCAGGGGTTGGGCCGGCAATTTGGCCGCGCAACCCCGGCAGGTCATCGGAGCTGCATCAGCCATCGTTGCTGGCTGCTGAAAGCCGGCCATGAAGGCATGATCGATGCGTTGCTTCAGACGCCAAAGCAGGGGGGATGGCCCCAGTCGCCACCTCCCCCATCGCGCCCAGGCGGCATCTTCATGGCTCCCAATCAGTTGCAGGGCCTCTCGCTGGGGATGCCAGGGGCGTAGTTGTTGGCCCTGACAGGCTGCCTCCAGATTGGCGGCCAAGGGGCGTCCGGCTCGCACGGCCCACACCCCGGATGCCGGCCGGGGTTCTGTGCTGATCACGGCACAGTCTCCGCTGGCGAACAGGCACGGATGGCCTTCCACCCTCAGGCAGCGATCGGTGCGGATTCGGCCATCGCGATCCAGCGGTAGACCGCTCACCGCCAGCCAGGCAGGCCCCTGACTTCCGGTGCAGAGCAGGCTGGGTCCCCCGTAATCGCGTTCGTCGTCGATCAAGGCGATCTTCGCCCGTTGCAGCACCTTCTGCACAGTTGGATCCAGTTGTCCGCAGCGCTGTTGCAGTTGCAGCGCTCGCTGCGGCCAGCGGCGACGCAGCGCCAAGATAACTTCCAGACCGGCAGCTCCCGCGCCGATCACCCTCAGAGGCTTGGGGTCGCATGGGTCTTCGCTCTCGAGAAAGGCGAGAGAGGTTTCCAACGGCTTGATCGGAACACCTGTGGCACTCGGTCTGCTGACGCCCCCCACATCCAGGCTGAGCCAATCGAAGTGGAGTGCCGGGCGTTTGCGCAGTCTCAGGCATCTGTCCTGAGGGTCCAATCCAGTGATTTCCGCCTCCACGAAGGCCACCCCGGCCTGGTCACACAGCTGGCGCAGATCGATGGCGAGCTCGTCGAGCTGATAGAGGCCTGCGATCCACCCCGGCACCATGCCGGAATACAGGGTTGTGCTGCTGCGGTTCACCAGCACGATGCTCTGCCTGGGCCGCTGCTCTGGCTTCATGGCCCAGCGTTTCAGCACGAGTGCATGGCTGTGCCCTCCGCCGGCCATGACCAGCATGCCACCCCTGCTCATGTGGGGCCTCGGTATCCGGATGGATTGGCCTGCTGCCAGGCCCAGCCATCACGGCACATTTCTTCCAGGCTTCGGCGGGCGCGCCAGCCCAGCACGGTCTGTGCGGTCTGGGGGCAGGCCTCCAGGCGGGGCACGTCGCCGGGTCGACGCTCCACGATCTCGTAGGGGATGGCCAATCCTGTGGCCTGTTCGAAGCCGTGCACCACGTCCAGCACGCTGAGTCCGCAGCCGGTGCCGATGTTCAGCGTCAAGGGATCCGATGCTTGCCGCTTGAACAAGTGGTCAAGGGCCGAGCCATGGGCTTCAGCCAGATCCATCACGTGCAGGTAATCACGGATGCCGGTGCCATCGGGCGTGGGGTAGTCGTTACCGAAGATTCGCAAGCGCTCCCGACGCTCTGCGGCCACCTGTGTGATGAAGGGGAAGAGGTTGTTGGGAATTCCCAGCGGGTCTTCACCGATTCGTCCGCTGGGGTGTGCACCCACTGGATTGAAGTAGCGCAGGCAGGCCACCTGCCACGAGCCCGAGCGGCAGAGGGCCGCCAGCATTTGTTCCACCGCCACCTTGGTCTGGGCATAGGGGTGCACCGGTGCCGTTGGCATGTCTTCCCTCAGCGGGAACGTTTCGGGCTCTCCGTAGGCGGTGGAGGTGCTGCTGAACACCAGGGTGCGGCAACCATGGCGCTCCATGGCCGCCGCCAGAACGCGGCTGCCATTCACATTCACATCCCAGTAGCGGAGTGGGTTGGCGACCGATTCGCCTACGGCTTTCAGCCCAGCGAAATGAATCACCCCATCCACGGCTCCACCGGAGCTGAAGGCCTGATCCACAGCGCTGGGGTCGCGCACATCCCCCTCCACCAGGGTCAATTGGGTTGAACCCGCCAGCTCCTGCACCCGTCGCAAAGCCTCAGGACTGCTGTTGTCGAAGTTGTCCAGCACCACAAGCTCGTGGCCCTGCTCCAGCAGCACAAGACAGGTGTGACTCCCGATGAAGCCGGCACCGCCGGTGATGAGGACGCGTCGGCCCATGTCTTTACTCCCTCTCATCCCTTAATTCTCAAGCAGATCCCCGGCTTTGTTCCACAGTGCTTCCACCCGGCAGACTGAGCCGCTGTACCTGCATCCTGCACGTGAGTCAGCTCCAGAGCCTCAGGGGCATGGTCGATCTGTTGCCGGAGGTGCTTCAGCGTTGGCAGGCGGTTGAGGCCAAAGCGCGCGAGCACTTCCAGCGTTCTGGGTTCGGTGAAATTCGGACGCCGCTGTTGGAGACAACGGATCTGTTCTGCCGAGGCATCGGTGAGGGCACCGATGTGGTGGGTAAGGAGATGTACAGCTTTCAGGATCGGGGCGATCGCTCCTGCACATTGCGGCCCGAAGGAACTGCATCGGTGGTGCGTGCCGCCCTGCAGCACGGCTTGCTCAGCCAGGGCGCTCAGAAGCTCTGGTATGCCGGGCCGATGTTTCGCTATGAGCGCCCCCAGGCTGGCCGACAGCGGCAGTTCCATCAGATCGGGGTGGAGTGGCTTGGAGCTGAGCGGGCCCGCAGTGATGTTGAGGTGATTGCCCTGGCCTGGGATCTGCTGGCTTCCCTCGGTGTGGGCGGTTTGCAGTTGGAGCTGAACAGCCTTGGCACCGCTGAAGACCGTAAGGCCTATCGCAATGCTCTGGTGGCCTGGCTTGAGCAGCGATCGGAGGTCCTTGATCCTGATTCCCAGGCGCGGCTGAGCACCAATCCCCTGCGCATCCTGGATTCCAAAAACAAGAACACCCAGGCGCTGCTGGAAGATGCACCCACGCTGGTGGATGCTCTCTCTGATGCCAGCCGTGAGCGTTTCGAAGAGGTACAGCGTGGGCTGACTTCCCTTGGGATTCACTTCCTGTTGAATCCCCGATTGGTGCGTGGCTTGGATTACTACAGCCACACAGCTTTCGAGATCACCAGCGATCAACTTGGGGCCCAGGCCACTGTTTGTGGGGGTGGTCGTTACGACGGCCTGATCGGCCAGTTGGGAGGTCCTCAGACCCCTGCCATCGGATGGGCCCTTGGCATGGAACGGTTGTTGCTGGTGTTGGAAGCGGCAGCGAAGGCGGATCCTCAGGGTGACGCTGCTCGGCTGACGGCAGCTGCAGCCCCTGACGTTTTTCTCGTGAACCGTGGTGACGAGGCCGAGTGTGTCGCTCTTGCCTTGGCACGGGACCTCCGGGCCGCTGGGCTGCGGGTGGAGTTGGATGGGTCGGGCTCGGCCTTCGGAAAGCAGTTCAAACGGGCGGATCGAAGTGGTGCGAGCTGGGCCATGGTGCTCGGAGACGAGGAGGTCGAGCGCGGTGAGGTGCGCCTGAAGCGGTTACAGCAGCAGGCTGAGGAATCCACCGTTGCGCTTGCGCCAGTTGCCGCGATCGTGGAGAAACTGCTCACCCCCTGAGGATGCAGATCCACCTCGTCACTGGCGGTGCCGGCTTCCTTGGCTCTCACCTGATCGATCGTCTGATGGAGGCCGGTGATGAGGTGATCTGCCTCGACAACTACTTCACGGGGCGTAAGGCCAACATTGCCCGCTGGATTGGCCATCCACGGTTCGAACTCATCCGTCACGACGTCACCGAACCGATCAAGCTCGAGGTGGATCGGATCTGGCATCTAGCTTGCCCTGCCTCGCCGATTCACTATCAGTTCAATCCGGTCAAGACAGCCAAAACCAGCTTTCTCGGCACTTACAACATGCTGGGCCTGGCGCGGCGGGTGGGTGCGCGGCTGCTGCTCGCCAGCACAAGTGAGGTCTACGGAGATCCTGAGGTCCACCCTCAACCGGAGAGTTACTGGGGCTCCGTCAATCCCATCGGTGTCCGCAGTTGCTACGACGAGGGCAAGCGCATCGCAGAAACCCTCTGTTTCGATTACCAACGCATGAATGATGTGGAGGTGCGGGTGGCGCGCATCTTCAACACCTATGGCCCCCGAATGCTCCCCGATGACGGCCGGGTGGTGAGCAACTTCATCGTGCAGGCCCTGCGGGGCGAACCGTTGACGCTGTACGGCGATGGCAGTCAGACCCGCTCCTTTTGTTATGTGAGCGATCTGATTGAGGGCTTGATCCGCCTGATGAACGGCGATCACACCGGCCCCATCAACTTGGGCAATCCCGCTGAATTCACGATCCGTGAGCTGGCGGAGCTGGTCCGCCAGCAGATAAGGCCGAATCTGCCGTTGATGGAAAAGCCATTGCCGCAAGACGACCCTCGCCAGCGGCAGCCCGCGATAAATTTTGCCCGTCAGCAGCTCAACTGGGAGCCGACTGTGTCACTGGAGCAGGGTCTGGCTCCCACCATCCACTCCTTCCGTAATCTCCTCGAAATCGCCGAAGGCTGCGGGACGTGACCATTCAACGGATCTGCTGCATCGGTGCGGGCTATGTGGGTGGTCCGACCATGGCGGTGATCGCCGATCACTGCCCGCAGATTCAAGTGCAGGTGGTGGACATCAACCAGGCGCGCATCGATGCCTGGAATGACGCTGACCTCAGCAAGTTGCCGGTGTACGAACCGGGGCTCGACCGCGTTGTGGAACGAGCGCGGGGGCGCAACCTGCATTTCTCCACTGATGTGGCTGAGTCAATCGCTGCTGCAGACATGGTGTTCATTTCGGTGAACACGCCCACCAAGACCAAGGGATTGGGAGCTGGACAGGCCAGTGATCTCCGCTGGGTGGAAGCTTGTGCACGCGAGGTGGCTCAAGCGGCTACCGAACACACCATTGTGGTGGAGAAAAGCACCCTGCCGGTGCGTACCGCTGCTGCAATCAAAACCATCCTGCAGGCAGCGAGTAATGGGGAAGGTCAGCGCACCTTTTCGGTGCTCTCCAATCCGGAATTTTTGGCGGAAGGCACGGCCATCCGTGATCTGGAGGCTCCCGACCGGGTGTTGATCGGTGGTGATGATCCAGCATCCATTGATGCACTCGCGGCGATCTACGCCCACTGGGTTCCGCAGGAGCAGATTCTCCGCACCAACCTCTGGAGCAGTGAGCTCTCCAAGCTCACTGCCAATGCTTTTCTGGCGCAGCGGATCAGCTCGATCAACTCGATTGCCGCGTTTTGTGAGGCCAGCGGAGCAGATGTGCGTGAGGTGGCCAGGGCGATTGGCACCGATAGTCGGATTGGTCCGAAATTCCTGAATGCTGGCCCGGGGTTCGGTGGCAGTTGTTTTCAGAAAGATATCCTCAACCTGGTGTATCTCTGCCGGCATTTCGGGCTGCCGGAAGTGGCGGATTACTGGGAGAGTGTGGTGGCCCTGAACACTTGGCAGCAGCACCGCATTGCCAGGTTGGTGGTGGAAAAATTGTTTGGCACGGTGACAGGAAAGCGGCTGGCGATTCTTGGTTTTGCCTTCAAAGCCAACACCAACGACACCCGTGAAGCCCCGGCAATCCGTATCTGCCGCGACCTCCTTGAGGAAGGTGCTCAGCTGGCCATTCACGATCCCAAAGTGGTTGCTCGCCAGATGACCAGGGATCTGCAGCAGGAGGCAGCCCCTCAGGCGGACGCACTCAGTGCAACTGGAAGTTGGGCTGAAGCTTGCAGTGTTGAAGAGGCGGTAACGGGGGCCGATGCGGTGCTGGTGCTCACCGAGTGGCAGGACTACCGCAACCTGAACTGGATGTCTCTTGCTGGTCGGATGCGAAAGCCGGCATGGGTTTTTGACGCCCGCGCGATCACTGATCACGGGCAGGTCAGAGCGTCAGGTCTCAACCTCTGGTGCGTGGGGGATGGAGAGGGCTGATGTCGAGAACGGTTCTGGTCACCGGGGCAGCCGGCTTCATCGGTGCAGCGTTGTCGAAGCGGTTGTTGCAACGCGGTGATCGCGTTGTCGGCCTTGACAATTTGAATGACTATTACGACCCCGGCCTCAAGCAGTCGAGGTTGCGTCAGGTTGAAGCCATTGCCCCGGCCGGGGCCTGGCGGTTTGAGCGCCTAGCCCTCGAAGATGATCAGGGATTGATGGCGTTGTTCGTCGAAGAGCGTCCACAGGTGGTGGTGAATCTGGCGGCACAGGCCGGCGTTCGTTACTCGCTGGAAAACCCTGCGGCCTACATCCAAAGCAACCTGGTGGGGTTTGGCAACCTGCTGGAGGGATGCCGGTATCACGGCACGCAAAACCTGGTTTACGCCTCAAGCAGTTCCGTGTACGGCGGCAATCGCAATCTTCCCTTTCACGAACGTCAGCCGGTGAACCACCCGGTGAGCCTTTATGCCGCCAGCAAAAAAGCCAATGAGCTGATGGCTCACACCTACAGCCATCTCTATGGGCTGCCTGCCACCGGGCTGCGATTTTTTACGGTTTATGGACCTTGGGGTCGTCCTGATATGGCTCCGATGCTGTTTGCTAGGGCAATCCTGGCTGGTGAGCCAATCAAGGTTTTCAACCACGGCAAGATGCAGCGCGACTTCACCTATATCGATGACATCGTTGAGGGGGTGCTGCGCTGCTGCGATAAACCAGCGACGTCCAATCCGGAGTTTGATCCGCTTCAACCTGATCCTGCAACGGCGGCAGCACCGCACCGGGTGTTCAATATTGGCAACAGCCAGCCGACAGAACTTTTGCGTTTTATCGAGGTGATGGAGCAGGCACTTGGTCGTGAAGCTATTAAAGATTTTCAACCGATTCAGCCTGGCGATGTAATAGCTACTGCTGCTGATACTTCCGCTTTGGAAAAATGGATTAATTTCACCCCATCAACATCTATTGAAGATGGAATTCAAAGATTTGCGAATTGGTATTTTGAATATTTTAATTAATTTGCTTATTCTGTTTTGCTAAATAATTAGGGTAAAAATATTTTTTATACCAATTTCGTAACCGTTTTTAACGACTTTTTATCTTGTTTTGAGGATGGAGGACGTTCTGATAGGGTTTTCAATAACAGAACGATTGTTATCTCTAAGCTTGCATAATGCAGCTCAGATTAATTACACTCGGCATTGAAATATCTAACATTTGAAAAAGTTGTTTAGGCGGTCAAACGCTGATTTTTTTTGAATTGGTTCTGCTTTCTTTGCGGCTTGTTCTGCTTTTCTGGACCTTGCTTTTTCTAAATCTTTGGCATTTATTTTAAAACCAAGCTCTCGAGCTGCTTTAATAATTTCGTTGGGCTTTGCATTCCTGAGCCTAAATCGCAATAAATGATCATAGCGACGTCGGAATCTAAATTCTTTGAACTCTTGACTTAGTTTGCTTGAATCAGGCACTGTAGTTCTCTTGATTTGTTATGGAATGCCTCAATGGTGTGAATGCACCATGGGAGTAGCGACTTAAATCTAGGCATAATTTTTCTAATTATATCACTGCCTTGTTGTGACCTCAACCTATTGCTCATAAAAGCTTGTTTACTAACCTAAGTTAGCTGTCGATCCTGGCGTATTGAGAGGTACCAGCAATGTAAATTCTTCCTGTTCGCTTTTCAGTGAATTGGCATCAAAGGTGTAATTTGTGAATTGTCCACCGTCAAGGGTGACTTTGATTTTACCTCGAATAAAAAGACGAGATCTCTTTGTTGCCGTCAATAAAGGGTGAGCACACAAATTATTCCTGTGTAAATAAGGATTAACGCTTTATAATATTTATTCTCGATGTTTATTTTGGACTTTAAAAATCATATTTGTTCCTTTGGGACTTTCTATTTGATCTTTCTATCTACCTGCTGTGAGAGCTCTCATGCTGAATTCGATAGCAATTAAGCTTATTTGAGCGCGCATGGTTTAGAATAAGTAAAATCGCTGATTGGTGGATGCTTGCTAAGATTACTAGTATTAATCCAATTGATCATTTTGGCTTCAATATAACATTAAAGCATTTAAGTATTGCCCTTGACGAGTTTTCTTTTGTTGGTGTGATCGTACCAAAACATCAGCTATCACCACCAGCTTTTTCACTTTTACTGGTTAGTGGCTCTCGTAGTTGGTCTTTTCCGTGCCATTTTCACGAAGGCAATCATATTATTCAGGGCGAGATCCCAACCAAAGAGCTAGATATTGATGTCTCTTTTAAGCTTCTTCTTAACAATATCCAATGCCCGTGGATGCAGATGAGGCTTGATATGACGAATCTTGATGATGCAACCAAATGGACTAATTATTTCTCGGGTTATAAGAGGCTAATGCCTGCTCTAAATCTTGGGGGATTAGCGAAGAGCATATTAAGTACGGTTGAAGTTGTCCATGCTGGAAATCCTCCATCTCAATTTTCTGCTTTCTGTGACCTTGTAACAAGACCAGATTTTGTTGTTCATATGGCCCGGCTGTCTCGGCTTGGTCGTTTTCCAGCTGTTTTCTCACAAGAAGATGGTGTTTTGCTTGGAAGCCGGCTTTTGGTGGACTGGAATGTTTTGATGATCCAAGAGGCAGATCAGCGTCTGTTTGTTTTCCAGGGTGTGACAAGTTGTGATGCTATTTTTATTCCAGGACTGAATAAATTAATTATTGTTTGTCATATCACCCCCCAAAATATTTTGTCGTGTTTACGCGAATTATCTCTCACGCCTGATTTTTATCAACTTGATAGATCACGTTCTTTTCATGGCTATCTTGTTGGACATGCACGCCCCTATCACTGCAACTACGATTCACTTTTAGCGTTACAGCGCATTCGGGATGAAGGGGAACTTCTTTCCGAAGATGCCCTTTTTTCCAAGGATGATGAAGCTTTTATTGATTTAGGTGCTGGATTGGGGCTTGTTCAACAGCATCAGATTTGCACCAAGGCTAGTTTAAATAAATTGACCGAATCCCAAGAAGGATACTTATTAAAATTGGGTTTGTGGTTTTATTGTAATTCTAAACCTGATCCCCACTCATTTACACTTGCCACCACAACTGATACTTCATTGCGTGAATTTGCAGATACCAGTTCACACTTAGCATCCTCAGGTGCTTTGGAGTTCTTAGAAGAATCTCAACCACTTCTATGGGTAGGAATTACGGGACAAAAGCGCCGTTGGTTAGAACAAGTTGAAGGTACTGCGGCAATCTTAAATAAGCTTTATGAGCATTACCCCAACCTAGCAGTTGTTTTTGATGGATGGACTCCGCCATTGGTCAGTGGAGATCGTTCGGATTATCATCGAAAAGAATCACGTAAAGATAATGATGTTATTCAAGAAATTATAAAGAAATTGCCCTTTAGAAAGCATGGACGTTTTGGTGTTATTGCTGGTTTACCTATGTTGGAAAAAATTCGTATTGGTATGTCAGTTGATTTATTTATGGCTAATTATACTACAGGCTCTATAAATATAGCAAGAATATGCCAAAAGCCTGGGGTAGGGCACATGAGTAATAAAATGGCAGATCATAAGGCTCAACATATACATTATTGTACTAAAACTGTTGATAAGGCATTAGTAGAAGACCAACCTGATCCTGAAAATCGCGTTGGATATATGGATTACAGTTTACCTTGGCAGGCCGTTTACAATAAACTATTGGAAACCTTAATCGAGCTCAAGATTGAACCAGTAACTCCTTTGGCGCCACTGACTCTTCCAAATCACAGTGAAAAGTAAGCCCAATTTACTTTTTTGTCTATATTGCTTTTATTGATTTATTTAGTTAAATGATCCCAAAATAAACAATATTTAAATAGCTTATAATTTAGCGCGCTTTCAATCGTTGATTTGTAATAAATAATTATAAAAACTGGTTTGAACTGATGTTTATTATATTAATTGATTTTGGGATGTGTTTATGCACTTGCGCTTGCTTGTGTGCATATAGATAGCATTTTTTGCTTTTTGTGGAGATTAGCCTCTAATCAGCAGATCTCAGCGATTAGAATGTTGCTTTTTATTTCCTTTTTCTGATAATCAGTTCGGTGGGTTTTGGTTGGTTTTTGCAGTGGTTATCCAGAGAAGCGGATGACTCTCTGCAGTTCAGTTGAGCGGCATCTATTTTGGTACAATAAAACAACGAATCATTCCCAATGAACCCCTCTTTCATTATAAATTGCATTCGATCTTGCATGCAGCTACTCCTGTCGTTGCGGGGTAATATTTGGCAACGGATTCTAAGAATCAATTGTTGTTATTTTAAATACCCTGTTTCTGAAAATAGGTATTTTAGGAGATTTTATTTGTAAAAGCCTATTTATCTATTTCGCAAATTTTTGTACCGCATAAACCAAACCTTCTCTAGAGTCATTCCTCCATGGACAATTCCCTCGCTAAGCAGTTCTCACATTTTCTTTCCTCTGGAGATTACAGTTCAGCCAACCAAATCGTAAATCAAGCACGTAATTTAAATTATCCTGTTGGTCTAATCAGTTCATGGGAAAATCTTCTTGCAAAGACAAATCCTGGCTTTGTTCACCCATTAGATGCTGTTGTAAGTCAAGAATATAATGTTGATAATTTATGTAGCGAGTTGACCCCTGATTTAAGAGCAGTTTTTGAAGAAAAAATTTCTGAGTATAGCAAAAAAAATAATATAGATTCGAATTTAATTGACAAAATAGTCGAATTAGTTTTTGACAATTTTCAAATCGATACCGGAAGAATAATTATTCCTGATTTAACGTCCAATGATCCAATAGCCAATCTCTTTCATTACTCCGTCAAGGAATACTCAATTGATAATCCTGATGTCCCTGAAGCCGTTGATCGTGGAGTTTGTGTTTCAGTAATTGATCATTTTCTAAGATACGGTTATATAGAAATTCTGGAAGGTAGGCGTCATTCATCACTTTCTTTCTCTCATGCTAAGAAAAAATATGACGGGAATCTTCTTTATATCGTAGATAATTACGATGATTTGGATGAATCTGAAAGGCTAGATCTAAAGTCTCTTCAATTATCTAAGTTGCATGCAGATGTATACAGTATAAAGGATACTTGTGTGTATACACACAATGGTTCATCCATGACTATAGAGCAATATCTCTTTTATAATATCTCAGATGATCACAATCTCTGCATACTTTTAAAGGGTAAGACGTTGACCCGATCTGCAGCAAAATGGATTGTTGATATCAAACTAGAAGATCGGACTGCTATTTTCGGCTATTCAGCTAATAACGGAAGATTTTGTGCTGTTACCGAGTACTCACGACCTAATATGTTGATTTCTGATATTACAAATGGCTGCATTATTGCAAACTCAATTGAAGTCTTGGCCGTTGTAAGTAGTCTTAAAGATTATCAAACTGCATATGGATATTTTCATGCTTTGGTGCTCGAGTTAGAGGATTTTGGAGTAGAATTTAACTTGAAGAGAGAAATCTTGAGTGAATCATTTAGCAAAGCTATTGCTAATTTTGATTCCACTCATTCTACTTATTGGTCGCCTTTTTACTACTTGAATGATTATAAATCAAGTTTTTTCCCAATTAGGAGAGACTTGGTGAAGACCTGGCAGAAACAGCTAGCTTCTATTGACCAATCTGATAAATCTGAAAGTACTAAAAGTTCACTTCATGTTGATGGTGAAAATTCAATTGTTAAATTTATACCGAGCCTGAATAATTCTGTTGGCGTTGTAATACCCTTCAAAGATAAGATTCACCTTTTAGAAGATTGTGTAAAATCTCTCATTCTTAACGAAGAAGAGGTAGCATTGAAAATCTATGCTATTAATAATGGTTCAATTGAACCTAAAACATTTGAGGTATTGGATCGCCTAAAAAATCAATATGAAGATCTTTTTGTTTGCATTGATTTTCCTGGTGAGTTTAATTACGCTAAAATTAACAATTACGCCGTAGATTTTGTTGAAGAGGAATATCTATTATTTTTAAATAACGATATCGTAATTGAATCTAGTTTCGCGGTCACCACATTGCTTAAAACGCACTGTTTTTATAACGCCGTTATTACTGGTTCAAAATTGTTATATCCAAGTGGAAAAATTCAGCACAATGGTCTTTCTTCGACCATGGAAAAACATATTGCGATCAACAGTCCATTCTCTCGTCACTATACACATTCAAACCACGGATTCTCTTTAGACCATTATGTTCATCCATGGGAGCGGACTCATGAATGCTCTGCTGTAACAGCTGCATGTATGATTATGAAGAAGGAAGAATTTCTTAGAATAGATGGCTTTGATGAGGATTTCAAAGTTGCTTATAATGATGTTGATCTATGCTTTAGAGCCACAAAAGAATATCATCAGCGACCTATAATTTGCTCTACTGAGGTAAAGATATATCATTTAGAATCTGAATCTAGAGGTGATGATAACGATGATGAATCTGGAACCCGGCTTTATCATGAAAGGGTAAATTTAGTTTCTCGTCACGAGGATATATTCTCTCGTCCAGATAAATTCACTGGTGTTAGTACAGTCTTCAATAATCTTCAGAAAATTGTAAAAACAAGTTTTGATCGTAAGTTTATTGATCATACTTCAAAGCCTAGCTCAGATATAGAGCTTGACGATCTCGTACTTCATCAGGTGCATAACTCGATGAAACAAAGATATGCCTGTATATTTGTACATTATGATATAGATCCTTTGATTACAGATGATTGTGTTTATCATCTTGAAAAACTAAGTGAATATTGCGATATCTTCTTCGTGTCCAGCTCAGAATGTTTGGCCAATGCTCCTGAAGAAGTTGAAAAAATCAAGCCTCTTTGTTCCCAAATTCTAATTCGTAAAAATAGTGGATATGATTTTGGATGTTGGTCTCATGTAATCAGAAAAAATTATGCTCGTTTGTGTAATTACGAAGGCGTCTTACTTGCTAATGACAGCAATTGGGGCCCTTTGAATGATTTTTCGGATACTTTCGCCAGGATCAATCGTTATTCTTCAGAAGCAGATTTCATGGGATTAACTTCGTCAATTACTCCGTCGTGGCACTTGCAAAGCTTTTTCATATTTTACTCTAGAAAGGTGTTTAGTTCTTCGTTTTTTAAGTTGTATTGGTTTAATATAGGCATATTAGATTCTAAATATGAAATTATAATGAACTACGAGGTTGGCTGGTCTGCTCGCCTGGTCCGTCTTGGCTTCAAAGGAATTGCTCTATACGGAACCTCTGAGGCTACAAATCCAACTCATGTTAATTGGGAGTCCCTGCTTCGCTCAAGATATCCTTATCTGAAGAAAGAGCTGATTAGAGATAATCCTTTAAAAATTAATCTAGATAATTTGCCGAATATACTTAGATCGCAAGACTTAAACTGGCAGGCTTCAATTTTGGATTACTTAAAACGTTATAATCGTGAGAACTCTGAGACAGCGAAATTATTTTCATCCTCTAAATCATCAGTGATAAAATCTGGCATGGACTAACTTGGTTATTTCTAGATGATTGAAAATTATTAAATGCTTAATATTTTTCAATTGTCTATCCATCCAAAAATTCTATTATTTGAATTTTAGATTAACGTCTTAGATTATTTATAGCATTATGTGGTTTGTGCTGTGTAGGAAATGCGTTAGTGAGTTTTGTTTTAATAAATCATCGATCTATGAGTAATTAATTTGATTATGATTTGTGTGGGTGTTTTAGTGTTTGGCTTTCGTCATCTCAATAGTCGAAATTTTTTGTGTGTAGGTTCAATCGACACTCTCTGTCAATCTGCATTATTTAATTTTATTGATAGAGACAATATTTTTGCTTTCGTCTGTTCTTCAGTACTAAGAGGGTCGCGTCACCGGTTTTTGTCAAATCTTTTTATAGCCATCTTCATCCTTGCCATGATGACGCTCAGTCATGAAGTTGTCTCAAGCTCGATCTCTCAGAATAGGATTCGTCTCAATTAAAAGGACGGTTTGATCTCAAGCTTACTCTGATGTTACGGCAAATCACAGTGCGGGTTGTTCTGGTATAGTTGGAATGTAGATCTAGTCTGCGATGATGCATCCAATAAATTCCTCTCTTGTGAATCAAGACTCCGATGTCAATAACTCTAGTTCTGAAATCAAAAGTCTGGAGAGGCGCATTCGTGAGTTAAAACTGCAAGTGGAATGCCAGGACGCAAAATACAAGCAATCTCTGGCCGATGGGAAGTTGGCAATGCAGCATATAGAAAAACTCCAAGAAGAAGTCGAGTATTATTTTTTACTTAGTGAAAAAAAGCAAAAAATTATTGAATCACTCGAAGAGCTCCAGGCTAAATCAACTGAAATTATTTATAATTATGTTCAAAAATAACATCTACATGTTTCCAGCGGAAATACCTTGGATATATACTGCCTTAGGTATATATCCAAGGGATTTGTTTTGCTTAATCTATTAAGCGGAGCCAACGCCAGTGTAGGAGCCGTAGAAGAACAGTCCCACAACAAAAAGAACGGCCATGCCTCCCGCAGTGGCAACCAGCCATAGAGGAAGAACACCTTCTGTCCAGCGGCTTCTCCAGGGCACAGCAGGTGTGCCATCAGGGTTGCGATCGGGAATTCGACCGTCGGGATACGGGGATTTTTTTCCGCTCATCGAATAGTCCTCAGTTGAAGAAGTAGCTGGACATGAGCACGCCGGTCACGAAAACAAACAGCAGGCCCAGATACAGGCTTGTGCGGTTGAGCTCAACTGGCAGGTTGTTGGGATTGGGATTGCGTTCCATGGGTAGATCAGCGGCGGATGAACTGCATCGCGGCGAGGGCGCCAAGGAAAAACACCGTTGGGATGCCGAGGGTGTGCAAAGCAAGCCAACGCACCGTGAAGATTGGATAGTTGCGTGGCGTTGTGGCGACGGGAGGTGCTTGTGTCATTGCTTATTTCAGACGGATGTCGAGTTCAGACTTGCCTTCGTAGCGCTGGCTCACCACGGGAGCCTTGCTTTCTGAGGCCTGGAAGTAGGCATCGGGACGAGGTGTTCCGAAGGCGTCGTAAGCCAGGCCGGTGGAAACGAACAGGAAGCCCGCCAGGAAGATGGAAGGCAGTGTCACGGCGTGGATCACCCAGTAACGGATGCTCGTGATGATTTCGAAGAACGGACGTTCTCCTGTTGAGCCGGCGGCCATGGCGTTGGGCGTATCAGGAAGATGATCTTAGGAGGTGGCTCAGGTGAGCTGGGGCTGAGGCGTTGCTGCAGTTACACAGCGTTGTCCACCCAACGGAGCAGATTGCCCCGCTCACCCAGCACGAAGGCGTGCTCCCCGTCGAACACCATGCGGGTGAAGTTGCTGGGTTGACGGTCCCCGACGGGGTCGTTCTCCCAGCTGTCGCCGCCATCCCGGCTCACCAGCAGGGTGCCGTTGCCTCCGCCGGCCCAGATGGCGCCGTCGTCATCCCAGGCCAGATCCATGTAGCCGTAGCCATTGGTGATCGGGATGATGGCTTTGCTCCAGCTGTCGAAGTCGCCTGGCTCATCGTTAAGGCGAATCTGCGCGCCGCGGGCCACCATCCAGAGATTGCCGTCGGGCTGGAAGCCGATGCTCTGCAGCCGCTGGCTGCTCACCCGTTGGTGGACTTGCCAGACGGAATCACCTGGTTCCCATGTTGCGTAGAAGTTGCCCAGGCCACTCACGCTCACGTAGCTGCCGTCCTTGCTGCGTCGCAGGTCGCGGACGGCACCGGCGGCGTCGGTGACCTTGGCTTCCCAGCTGCTGCCGTCGTTGTGCGTCTCGTAGACCGCACCTACATTGGTTGCAAGCTCTGCGGAATGGCTGCCCAGGGCCGTGATCAGGTAAGGCTCACCAGGCAATTTGGTGTCGAGGAACAACCGAGTCCAGTTCTGACCGCCGTCGTCGCTGTGCATCAGCAGCCCTGGCTGTCCGGCGATCCAGCCTTCATCGCCACTGAAGTCGATGCTGATCAGGCGGAAGTTTTCTTCGTCGGGAAGATCCAGGCTGCGCTCATTCCAGTGGGCGCCTCCGTCGTTGGTTTCCCGGATCATCCGATTGCTGCCCACCAGGTAGCCGTGGCTGCTGTCGGTGAAGGCCACATCCAGCGGGTTGGCCTGAGTGTCGAGATCCATAGCCTGCCATGGGCTTGTGGTGGCCGTGGGGACGTGCGTGGTGACGCAGCCGCTGAGGCTGATCCCCAGCACAAGCACCAGCAAGAGCTGGGTCGCAGAGTTCAACAGACGTTTCATGGGTTGGCCTCAGCGCAGGGAATAAAGGGATAAGAAGAAGGCGAAGCCGAGGGCAAGGCCGCCAAAGATCAGTACATTCTTCTGCCCTGGGGTCATTCGGTTGACACCGAGGCCGAAATTCAAATTTTCGTCGAAGCCGCTGGCCTTGGCCCGCGGGCCGATGTCGCGGAATGCTGCCACCCTGCTCCTGCATACCGGACAACGAAACGACATCGGGTCGAGATCTTCGAAAGCCGTGCCGGCCTCGATACCAACCTTTTTGACTCCTTCCTCAGGGTCGTAGACGTAGCCGCAGCTTCGACATTCGAAACGGTGAGTCCGTGGATCGCTCTCTGAAGCGGTTTCGATCGCTGGCTTAACCGCTTCGATCGCTGGCTCTACCGCTTCGGTCGCTTCGACCGGCTGGACGGACTGTTGTTCGTCGCTCACCGTTGTGCTGCTTGGTGGCTCGACTCTATCTGCGACAACTCCCGGCAGTGAATGCCAGACTGGCTCGGTCTACGGGGACCTCCATGTTTGCCCTGCCCGGCTACGACGCCTTCCTGGGGTTTCTGCTGATTGCAGCAGCAGTACCTGTGTTGGCTCTGGTTACTAACAAGCTTGTAGCACCGAAAAGCCGTGCCGGTGAGCGCCAGCTCACCTACGAATCCGGCATGGAACCCATTGGCGGCGCCTGGATTCAATTCAATATTCGCTACTACATGTTTGCGCTGGTCTTCGTCATCTTCGATGTCGAGACCGTGTTCCTTTATCCCTGGGCTGTGGCGTTCAACCGTCTTGGCTTGTTGGCCTTTATTGAGGCCCTGATTTTCATCGCCATCCTGCTGGTGGCCTTGGCCTATGCCTGGCGCAAAGGCGCCCTCGAGTGGAGCTAGTCATGTCTGAGAACACATCCCCCTCCATTGCTGCTGTTCGCGATCTGCGCGAAGCCAGCTGCAGTCCGATTGGTGCCCCGACGGTCACCAACGACCTCAGCGAGAATGTCATCCTCACCAGTTTGGATGACCTGCACAACTGGGCTCGCTTAAGCAGTCTTTGGCCTCTCCTTTACGGAACAGCCTGCTGCTTTATTGAATTCGCAGCGCTTCTTGGTTCCCGCTTCGATTTCGACCGCTTCGGTCTGGTTCCCCGCAGTTCCCCGCGTCAGGCCGACCTTCTAATCGTGGCCGGCACCGTGACCATGAAGATGGCACCCGCCCTGGTGCGGCTTTATGAGCAGATGCCTGAGCCGAAGTACGTGATCGCCATGGGCGCTTGCACCATTACGGGTGGCATGTTCAGCGCTGACTCCACCACCGCAGTGCGCGGCGTCGACAAGTTGATTCCTGTTGATCTTTATCTTCCCGGCTGTCCGCCTCGCCCCGAGGCCATCTTTGACGCCGTGATCAAGCTGCGCAAGAAAGTTGGCGATGAGTCGCTGGCTGAGCGGCGCAAGCATCAGCAGACCCATCGCTACGTGACGGTCTCTCACCAGATGAAGCGTGTGGAGCCTGTGGTGAACGGTTCTTACCTTCGGGCTGAATCCCAGAAAGCAGCCCTGGCTGCAGCGCCCGCTGGTCAGACGCTTGCCACCGATGCCGCCGTGCTTACCCCTGCTGCTGAACCTCTCGAGTCATGAGCGAAACCCCTTCCAAACAGACTGCCGCCTCGGATGAAACGGGTGCTGTTGTTGCTCCCGAGCCTGGTCCGGTGAGCCAATGGCTGAACAAGCAAGGCTTTGATCACAACATCCTCGAGCCTGATCATCTTGGCGTTGAGCAGATCGGTGTTGACGCTGCCGTTCTTCCGATGATCGCTGCTGCACTCAAGAGCAACGGTTTCGACTATCTGCAGTGCCAAGGGGGCTACGACGAAGGCCCCGGTGAGCAGCTGGTTTGCTTCTATCACCTGTTGGCGATGGCTGAACAGGTCGAGGCGATGGTGGCCGATCCCTCAGCCAAGCTGCGGGAAGTGAGGATCAAAGTCTTCCTCAATCGAGAAGGCACCCCCTCATTGCCGTCGATCTATGGGTTGTTCCGCGGCGCCGATTGGCAGGAGCGTGAAACCTTCGACATGTATGGCATCCAATTCGAGGGACATCCCCATCCCAAACGGTTGCTAATGCCTGAGGACTGGAAGGGATGGCCTCTGCGAAAAGATTACGTCCAGCCCGATTTCTATGAAATGCAGGACGCCTATTGAAAGGCGTTTATGCGGCGTTCTGCGAGCGGTGGCTGCGGTAAAACCGCATCACCGCAAGAGCAAGGCTACGCGAATCGTGGCGCAGTGTTGCCGTTGGTCGCACCCCCTGCAGGGGTGCCTGTGTGACGTCATAGCCGTCGGAGCGTAGCCCTTCGGCATCGCAGTGCACTGGATGGGCACCGCGGGTTTGATAATACCGCACCAGATCTGAATCGGGGAGGTCGTCCTGGGCCAGGACGGCAGTGAACAGCCTGGGTTCAATTCCAAGGCTGGCGAGCTGTGCTTCGATCGCTCGGATGTGACCGCGTACATCCAGGCCATCGGTCTCGCCGGGCTGGGTCATCAGGTTGCAGATGTAGAGCCGTGGAGCGCGGCTGCGTTTGATGGCGTTCACCAGTTCCGGCACCAGCAGATTGGGTAGTAGGGATGTGTAGAGGCTGCCCGGCCCGAGCACGATTAGGTCAGCATTGGCGATAGCTTCGAGTGCCCGCGGCAGAGCCGGCGGTCGTTCAGGGCTGCAGCCCAGACGAACAATGGGGCTGGGGGCGTGACCGATGTTGCTTTCCCCTTCGATCCGTTGGCCGTTTTCAAGTTCGGCCCAGAGCTGCACATCCACGTTGGTGGCCGGCACCACCTGACCCTGCACGGCCAGCACGCGACTTGATGCCGTGATGGCGGTTTCCAGATTGCCCGTGATCGCTGATAAGGCCGAGAGAAACAGATTGCCGAAGCTGTGCCCCTCCAGACCGCTCCCAGCCGCAAAGCGGTATTGGAACAGGCGGGTGAGCAGTGGCTCTTCTGTGGAGAGGGCGGCCAGACAATTGCGGATGTCACCTGGTGGAAGGACTCCCAGTTCCCGCCGGAGCACCCCACTGCTGCCGCCGTCGTCAGCGACGGTGACGATGGCGGTGATGTGGCTGCTGTAACGCTTCAGGCCGCTCAGCAGGGTCGATAAGCCTGTTCCGCCGCCGATGGCCACGATGTTCGGGCCTCGGTTTAAGCGGCTTTTGGCCCGCAGGGCATCCACCAGAACGGTGTCCTTGTCGGGAGCGAGAGCCTGTTGAATCGAGCCGAAGCTGCGGCTTTGCCCCCAAAGCAAGAGGCCACTGCCGATCAGCACCACCAGGGGGCCGGTGATCTCGCGGGGCAACACGGTGGTGAGCGTGCCCAGAATCCAGCTGAGGGTTTCCAGAATCCAGTAGATCGGTTTCAGGTCGGCCCAGACGGCGGCCCCAAGCAATGCCATCAACAGGCCCAAGCCGGAGGTCAGCAGCCAGCGTTTGACCACCAGGCCGGGTTGCAACCAGCGAACGGCCCGTTGGGATCGGGTCATCAGATCCCGTCGCCGCTGATCGCGCATCATCCGGGCTTGGCGTCTGCTTGTCGGGGGCTTCGGCGCCAAGGAACGTCTTGGTTCGCAAGTTGTACGAACTGTACGGAGCTTGTGGAAAGGCGGCAGGATGTGTGTGTCTTTCGGCCCAGACCGTGCCGCAGCTTCAATCCGTCGTGGAGATGCGGGACCTCATGATGCAGTGGGGGCCTCGGCCTGTTCTCGATCGGGTCAATTTGACCCTGCGTGCGGGGGAGCGTTTGGCCGTGGTGGGTCCATCGGGGGCTGGCAAATCAACGGTGTTGCGCTTGCTGGCTGGTTTGCAGTTGCCCACCAGTGGTGAGCTGCGCTTGTTCAACCAGCCGCAGACCTATCTGCGGCTGGACCAAACCGATCCGCCGGACGTGCGGCTGGTGTTCCAGAACCCCGCTTTGCTGGCATCGCTCACTGTTGAAGATAACGTTGGCTTCCTGCTGCGGGAACGGGCTCAGCTGTCTCGGCAGGAGATCCGTGATCGTGCGCATGCCTGCCTGGAGGCGGTGGGGCTCTATGACGTGGCCCATCTCTATGCCGGGGAATTGAGTGGTGGCATGCAGAAGCGGGTCAGCTTTGCCCGAGCTCTGATTGATGATCCCCAGCGGGGGGATCAGTCGATGCCCCTGCTGCTGTATGACGAGCCCACGGCAGGACTCGACCCCGTGGCTTGCACGCGGATCGAGGATCTGATTGTGAAAACCACCACCGTGGCGCAGGGCTGTTCTGTGGTGGTGAGTCACGTGCGCAGCACGATCGAACGCTCTGCGGAAAGGGTGGTGATGCTCTACGACGGCAGGTTCCAGTGGGAAGGCTCGGTGGATGCGTTTCGCACCACCGACAACCCCTATGTCGTGCAGTTCAGGACGGGTAGCCTGCGCGGACCGATGCAACCTGCGGAGCACTGACCACCATGCGACGCAGCGTTCGTGATGCCATCGTCGGATTCACGGTGATCGGCGGCATCATCGGATTTGCTTCCACGGCTCTGTGGCTGAGAGGCGTTCGATTGGGGGCTAGCCACTGGACCCTGACCGCCCGGTTCGATGATGCGGCGGGTCTGGCGGAGCGCTCCCCCGTCACCTATCGGGGCATCCTCATTGGTGCGGTGCGCTCGATTGAGGTCACCCCTGAGGCTGTGGTGGCTGAGCTTGAGATCAACAAAGGGGATCTGCGCCTGTCTCGTCCCGTGACAGTCACGGTGGGGGCGGGCTCGCTGCTGGGGGGTGACGCCCAGGTGGCCCTGGTCAGCAGTGGTGAGCCACTGCCCCAGGACGCACCCCTCCCCCGAGGGGTTGATTGTCAGCCAACGCGCCAGCTCTGCAACGGGGGAACTGTGGTGGGACGAGAAGCCCCCAGTCTCTCCACCGTTACGGCAACCATGCAAGAGCTGCTGGCACAGGTTCAGGACGAACGGGTGATTCCCAATGTGGCGGCCTCGCTTGAGCAGATGGAGGCCACCACAAAGGAATTCGAGGCGCTGACGGTGCAGCTGCTGAATGAACTGGCCAAGGCCGCTCCTGTGATTCGCAATCTCGAGTCGGCAACGGCTCATGTGAACAACATCGCTGCCTCGCTCGACAATCCCCAGACGGTGAGTGAGTTCAAGCAGACGGCCGCCAATGCAGCTCAGCTCACCGCCAAGATTGATGCTGTGGGTGGCGATGTGGCTCAACTCACCGGCGATCCTGAGTTCATGAAGGGCGTGCGCAATCTCACCATCGGCTTGGGTGAATTGTTCAGCGAAATCTACCCGGCACAAACCGCCCAATAGGCACAATATCGAGTCGAAATCGCATCAATATCGACTCGATATTGTGCTGCTCAGATGTTGCTAATGGCGTCCATCGCAACCGCTGCAATCGCCTGATCGCTGGCCTTGGGCAGCTGAACGTATTTGCCGCCTGCGGCTTCGGCAAGGTCTTTGCCCATGCCGCTGCCGATGAACTTGCGCTCGGTGTCGATCACCAGCAGCTTGATGCCGAGCATCCGGTAGCGGGCAGCGACATCCAGCACCTCCTGCTTGAGGTCGGGTTTCTCTTCACCCTCCAGCTCGGGTTGGCCCAGAGAGGTACTCAAGGGAACGTTGCCGCGTCCATCGGTGATGGCCACCACCACCACCTGACCAAGGTCGCCTGTGGCCAGAGCATTGGCACCAACGCGGGCCGCCTGGGTGAGGCCGTGGGCGAGGGGGGAACCGCCGCCACAGGGCATCGATTCAAGGCGGCGCCGGGCCGCCGTGATCGAGCGGGTCGGCGGCAGCAGCACCTCGGCCTGATCGCCACGGAAGGGGATCAGAGCAACTTCATCGCGGTTTTCGTAGGCCTCGGTGAGCAGACGGATCACGGCGCCTTTGGCGCTCTGCATTCGGTTCAGGGCCATTGAGCCGCTGGCATCCACAAGGAACACCACCAGGGCGCCGGCCTTGCGCTGCAGCAACTTGGCCCGCAGATCTCCCTCCTCCACGATCACTGAGCGGCCTGGTTCACGTTCGCGGCGGATCTTTTGGTATGGCGCCGCTGCCCGCAGGGTGGCGTCTACGGCGATCCGGCGGACCGGCCCACGGGGCAGCATCGGTTTCACATAGCGACCGCGGCTATCGCTCAGCACCACGGAGCGGCTGCCGCTGTTGCCACTTTTCGCTTTCGCGGCATTGAACAGCAGCAGATCAGGGTCCACCTCGATCGCTTCAGGATCGAGCATGAACTCCTCGGGCACCGCCGGCGGAGCCTGGTCCTCTTCGTCGTCACCTTCGTCATCGTCGGTGCTGTCGTCTTCGCTGTTGTCTTCCGGAGGTTCGTTCTCTTCCTCGCCGGATCCCTCCGGTGGTGGTGGGTTGTCCTGTTGTTGGTCGCCCTGGTCCTGGGGCGGCGGCGGCGGTTCCTGGTCCTGCGGTGGCGGTGGTTCCATCTGCTGGTCCGGTGGCGGCATCTGGGAGGCCCGCGGCGCGATCACCAGGGCGACGGCCACTTGCAAGTCGTCGGCTTCCACCTGATCCCGTCCGCTGAGGGCTGCATGGGCCTTGGCCACCCGCACCGCATAGAGCTCGGAACGATGGCCCTCCACGCCACCGCGGATGGCTTCGGTGACGAGGTATTCGATCTGTTCGCCGCTGATCTGCACATCCGGCAGCCACTGGCGAGCCAGCAGCAGCTGGGTGGCCAGGGCATCGGTTTCCTCGCCCCACTTCTCAGCAAAGCTGCGGCTGCATTGGCCATGGCTGATCACCGCATTGGTGATTTCCACCCGCTGCTCCGTACTCACCAGCTGATTGGCCGAGAGCGCGATTGCAAAGCGATCCAGCAGGTGATCGCGGACGTTGCCCTCCTCAGGGTTGTAGGTGGCGATCAGCAGGGGCCGGCAGGGGTGGCTGAGGCTGAGACCTTCCCTCTCAACGCGGTTTTCGCCGCTGCCCACGGCCGCCAGCATCAAGTTGACGATGCCGTCATCCAGGAGATTGAGTTCGTCGACGTAGAGAACCCCACGGTGGGCATCTGCCAGTAGGCCGGGCTGAAACACGGCACTGCCACTGGACAGCGAGGCGGCGACATCGACGGCGCCCACCAGGCGGTCTTCGGTGATGCCAAGAGGGATCTGAACGAAGGGGGCGGGGATGACCGTTGACGGAGCTTCGCCACTGACGCTTTCCCGGGTGGCGTCATCCCATTCCTCTGGGTTTTGTGGGTCGAGATTTCGCCCCACGCCTCCTTCGGCATCTAGAACGTCGATCGGGGGGAGCAGAGCATGAAGACCCCGCGCCAAGACTGATTTGCCGGTGCCGCGCCCACCCGCGATGACGACGCCCCCAAGGCCTGGGTCGACCGCCGCCAACAAAAGAGCAAGCTTGAGGGTTCCGTGGCCCGTAATGGCAGCCAACGGAAAGGCGCGTGTTGCCTGGTCGTCCTTGATCGCTAAACCGCTTGACACCATGGAGGCGTTCAACCCGCTTTTGAGGCAGTCTTGCTGATTGCGTCGGGCTTTTCAGCTGGTGAGTGATTCTTTGAATTGGATTGATTAATTAATTGAGCCTCAAGACGTTGGATGACAATGGTGTTGAACTGCAGTTGAAGCTGATGGTGTTCGAGTTCGGGATCGAACAAAGTTTCATCGCCTGGCCCAAACTGATTGAGGATCGGTGCGATCAGTTCATTAAATGTTGGGGCGAGATTAATCTTCAAATGCTCGTCTATAAAAATCGAGAGCGCTTCCTGAGGGGATTTGTTAGCGCTGATTAGAAGGGCTTTCTGAGCTAAAAGTTGTGAAATGGATTTACGCGCTTTGTCTGCTGTTTCTTCATGTTCCGAGTGGGCTAGTTTCGTCCAGACATTGATTGCTTCTTTGTCCCTTTTTAGTTCGGCCAGAGCCTCGCCTTTAAGTTGCATTGAGGCGCCGTCGTCGGGAAAATAGTCTAAGATTGAATTTACTATTCTTAAGCAAGCTTTTGGGTTTGTCTTGATGCAATTGATTGCTACTCCAAAAATCAATGACTTGACCTCGAGTTCTGTGTTTGCATTAAATTCATCAGGGATGTGTTTAGCTTCTATCCCACTACTGATGGCGAGCAGTTTCGATTGCTTGATTAGATAGATTGACTTTTTAGCTTGGTGATGGTTGGCTGATTTTTCCAGATTCGTGATGCTTTCTTTAATCGTGTTTTTAATTGATGGATTTTTAATTTCTTGCTCTAGTGATGTGAGGATTTCCAGCGCTTTTTTGTGCTGCCCCAGCATGCCCATTGAAAGAGCCTTGTCGTTGATTAGTAGTGGCGATTCAAGCCCAGCTTGTAAGGTCTGTTCGATGATGTCTGATGAGAGCTTTGGAAGTTCATAGGTGCGAGCTATTTCAGCTTCTCGTCTAATTGCTGGGATGATATTTTCACCAGAATATTCGTCTTTTGATGAAGGAAGGTGATTTAGTTTCTGCTGGTATTTCTGAGCTATCGCATGGCAAGTTTCTATGAGGAGTTTGACGGAATTAATTTGATTTGCTTGTAAATGTTTCGACATTTCAAGCGATTTTTTAGCAAGAGCTGCAATTTTTGGCTTGTTTGTTAAATTGCTGAGTCTTTCCCAAATTGCGTGAGCATCGGTATATTGCCCAATTTGAGAAAGAAGAAATGCTTTTTTGAGTAATATTTTGTTGGTTTTGGCTCCGCTTTTGATTGACGTAGTAATTAATTTAAGTGCTTTCTTATATTTCTTTTCCGAGATTAATGAGTCAACTTCTTTTAAGGTGAGGCGCTCAATTTCGTCTTTACTAGGGTTGAGTAAGGGTATGGATTTTTTACGTTCGTATTTACTAAAATTAAGAAATGAGAGCTTTTTGATGAATTTTTTGATAATCATTTCGTCTTCGTCACTATTAAATCGCACAATATTATTACATGACGTCTTCTTAGAGTCGACAGACGCATTGGTCTGATTTTGTGTCATGGCACCGTTTCCCCTTCAACAGGCTCTCGCGATTGGGCTTGGTGCCAACGTCCGTAGCTGTCACGGTCCTCCTGAAGCCACGCTGCGTTTGATTGCTCCGCTCCTGAGCGGCTGGCTTCTGACGTGGGGCGATGTTGATTCTTGTGATGTGCGTTGCTCCTCATTCCTTACAACCCAGCCGATTGGGGGCCCCTTAGGTCAGGACGCGTATTGCAACGCCGTTCTTCTGCTCACCCGTGTTCAGCGTTTGCCGTCTGAGCTAGCCGCGCTTGAGTTGCTGGAGCACCTCCAGCGATTGGAACAGAGTTGCGGCCGCGATCGGCAGCGAGAGCAGCGCTGGGGCCCACGGCCATTGGATCTTGACCTGTTGTTTTGGGGTGAGCTGCGGCTCGAACATCCCCGCCTGGTCTTGCCCCATCCGCGGATGCACCTGCGCAGTTTTGTGCTGGAGCCATTGCTTCAGGCAATGCAAGGCATCCACCCGCCATGCTGGTGACCCTTTTCGCCTGATCCCATGGCGCCGCTGCCGGCCCCGGAACCGTTCGAGCTGCTGGACACAGTGGAGGCGGTTGATGCGCGCAAGATTCGCTTCGAGCGAAACCGCATCAAGTTGCCGATGGGGGTGGAGGCCACCTTTGGGATGATCCGCCACCCCGGCGCCTCCCTGGCTGTACCAATTACCGGTGACGGTCAGGTGGTGCTGCTGCGGCAGTACCGCTTCGCGGTGCAGGCACGTCTGCTGGAATTCCCCGCCGGCACCCTGGAAGAAGGCGAAGACCCTCTGATGTCGATGCAGCGGGAGTTGGGGGAAGAGGCCGGCTACAGCGCAGCCAAGTGGGATGCGCTTGGCCCGATGCTGCCCTGCCCCGGGTATTCCGATGAGGTGATCCACTGCTTCCTGGCCCGGGCGCTCACCCCCCTGGAGAACCCACCGGCTGGCGATGACGACGAAGACCTTGAGGTGGTGCTGATGACGCCGGCGGCGCTGGATGCGGCCCTTGCCTCCGGGGATGAATGGCTTGATGGCAAGAGCGTCACCGCCTGGTACCGCGCCAAGCAACTTCTCGGACTCTGATGCCAACGTCTCGCGTTCTGTTCTGGCACCGGCGCGACCTGCGTCTGGCGGACAACCTCGGTCTGGTGGTTGCGGCGCAGATCAGCCCGGCGGTGACCGGGGTGTACGTGCTCGATCCTGCGGTGATCAACCCGCCGCCGGAGCTGCCACCAATGGCGCCGGCCCGGCTCTGGTTCCTGATCGAAAGCCTGGTGGAACTGCAACAGCGCTGGCGGGAGGCCGGAAGCCGCTTGCTCGTTGTTGAAGGCGACCCGGTGGCGGTGTTGCCTCAAGTGGCCCAGCAGATCAGTGCTGAGGCTGTGGTGTGGAACCGCGATGTGGAGCCCTACGCCCGTAAGCGGGATCGCCAGGTGGCCAAAACGTTGCAGGCTGATGGCCGGCGGGTGGTAGCGGATTGGGATCAGCTGCTGATCGCTCCGGAGCTGCTCAAGACCGGCGCTGGTGATCCTTATCGCGTGTATGGCCCGTTTCTGCGCAACTGGCGTGGTCAGGTGCTGGCTCAGAAGCCAGCCACCGTTGCAGCTCCGACAGGCTTGGTGGATCTTCCGCCTGAGCTGATGCCGGCTGGGGATCCCCTGCCAGCCCTGCGCGAGAGCCATGGGTTCCAGGGCTCCGAGATATGCCCTTGCCGCCCTGGAGAGGCGGCGGCCCTGGAGCAACTCACCACCTTCTGTAATGGACCGCTGCTCGGTTACGAACCCGACCGCAATTTTCCCGGCACCGCCGGCACCTCGTATCTAAGCGCGGCCCTGAGCGTGGGCACCCTCAGCCCGCGTCAGGCCTGGTGTGCCGCCCAGGATTCCCGAGAGCAAGCCCGCAGTGAGGAGCAGTTGCAGGCGATCGCTGTTTGGGAACAAGAGCTGGGCTGGCGCGAGTTCTACCAGCAGGCCCTGTTCTATTTCCCGGAGCTCGCCGATGGCCCCTATCGCGAGCAGTGGCGCCGCTTCCCCTGGGAGAACAACGAGGACTGGTTCGACTTCTGGAAGGAAGGGCAGACCGGCATGCCGATCATTGATGCCGCCATGCGTCAGCTCAACCAGACCGGTTGGATGCACAACCGCTGCCGCATGATCGTGGCCTCCTATCTGGTCAAAGACCTGATCTGCGACTGGCGCTGGGGTGAGCGCGCCTTCATGGAACTGGAGGTGGACGGCGACCTGGCGGCCAATAACGGCGGCTGGCAATGGAGCGCCAGCAGCGGCATGGATACCAAGCCCCTGCGCATCTTCAATCCCGCGACTCAGGCCTCCAAATTTGATTCAGCCGGCGATTACATCCGCCGTTGGGTGCCTGAGCTCCGCCATGTGAACACTAAAGATCTTCTCAGTGGTGAGATCGGTGCGCTTGAGCGGCGCGACTATCCCGAACCGCTGGTGGATCACAAGAACCAGCAGGCTCGTTTTAAAGCGCTTTACGCCACCATCCGGTCCTGATCGCCTTCATCGCTCCGGCGGAACTGGGCCGGCACCTTGGGTGCCATCAGCTGGCGCACCGTGTCGATCACAGCTTGTTGCTGAGTATCACTCAACTCAGGGAAGGTCGGCAGGCTTAGCACCTGGCTGCAGAGCTGTTCCGTCACCGGTAGGGAGCCCTGTTTCAAACCCAGATGGGCGTAGGCCGGCTGGCGGTGGATCGGAATCGGGTAGTAAATGATCGTGCTCACCCCATGCTCCTGCAGGGTCTGCTTGACCCAGTCGCGGCAACAGCTCTCCGGAATTCCGTGGCGTGCGCTGGTGCTGGAGGGATTGCAGCTGGCGTTGCAGAGCTGCTGGCCGTTGGGGCAACTGCCGATGCGCACCACGAACTGATTCCAGCTGTGGCCGTCGTCGGCTGTCGGCAGGGTGAGTCCGTTGAGATCACCGAGGGCATCCCGATAGCGCTCAGCGATGGCGGTTCGTTTGCTGATCCACGCTTCCAGCTTTGGCAGCTTCACATTCAGCACCGCAGCCTGGATTGCATCCAGTCGGCTGTTGTAGCCAAGGCTGGTGTGCAGGTAGCGCTCGGGCATGCCGTGCACGGCGAGCTCGCGCATAGCCTGGGCCAGTCCTGCATCGCTGGTGGTGACAACTCCGCCGTCTCCCGCCGCACCGAGGTTCTTGGTGGGGAAGAAGCTGAAGCAGCCTGCATCGCCGAAGCTGCCCACCGCCTGGCCCTGCCAGCGGGCTCCCGTCGCCTGGGCGCAGTCTTCGATCACCTTCAGCTGATGGCGTTCGGCAATGGCCATTAGCCGGGTCATGTTCACCGCACGCCCAAACAGGTGCACCGGCATCAGGGCCCTGGTGGCGGGGGTGATCGAGGCTTCGATCTGATCAAAATCGATCAGGTAAGTGCTGGGGTCGACATCCACGAACACTGGCGTGGCGCCGACGGCGCTGATGGCCTCAGCTGTGGCGAAAAAACTGAACGAGCAGGTGATCACCTCATCGCATGCTCCGATCCCCAGGCCGCGCAGGGCAAGGATCAATGCATCGGTGCCGCTGTTGCAGCCCACGGCGTGCTCGCAACCAACGCTGGCGGCAAAGGCCTCCTCGAAGCGTTTGATTTGCGGTCCACCGATGTACTGGCCGCTGCGCAACACCTCGAGCACCGCCTCTTCGAGGTCCACACCGAGATCGTCGATCTGCTGGCTGAGGCTGAAGGGAGGAACCTGCATGAAGGAAAGCTTAAGTGGCTTAGCCGAACCACTCCGGTTCGTGTCCGGGGTTCCACTTCACATTGCAGCCCACAGAGGCGGTCTGGTCTGGGTTGACGGGAGATCCCGTCAGTACGGCATCGAGGGCGGCGCGCAGCTCTCGGCCGTCGAGGGGAAGATCGTTGCTGGGTCGGCTGCCGTCCAATTGGCCGCGGTAGCGCAGGCTCTGTAGGCCTTCGCCATCGGGTGAAAACAGGTAGAACTCCGGCGTGCAGGCGGCCCGCAGATCCCTGGCCAGAGTTTGCTGTTCATCCAGAAGGTAGGGAAAGCTCCAGCCCTGGCGCTTGGCCTGATCCGCCAGTTGTTCCGGTCCGTCCTGGGGGTGGGTGATCAGGCTGTTGCTGCTGACGCCCACCAGCTGCACCGCTTCGCTGAAGTCGTGATCCAGCCGGCTGAGCTCGGGCTCCACATGTTTCACAAAGGGGCAATGGGCGCAAAGCACCATCAGCAGCACCGGACGTTCGACCAGCGATTGGCTGTTCAGCCGCCCGTCCGTCACCTGGGGAAGATCAAAATCGGGCAGGCGTGTGCCGAGCGCCAGCATCGTGGATGGTGTTAGGGCCATAAGGCGCGGGCAGATGCGGCGAATCTGCTTCAGGATGGCCACCTCCGGTGGTGATGGATGCCGCGCCCGCGTCTGCTTTGGGGAGTTGCCTTGCTGCTGGGGGCCTGCGCTGCTCCGAAGGAGCCGCCCAGCTGGCGGTTGTTTCCTTTGCAGCGCCATGTCTCCCATGACGGGGTCGCTGTGGTGAACCAGCCCGATGGCTTCGGGCTCCACATTTATCTGGAGACAGACACCAGCTTCCCGGGGGTGTGTCGTCCCCGATGGCTGCCTGATCCAGCCCGCCTGTTCAACGGCAACGGGTCAACACCGTTCAGTTCCGGGCTGGCGACCCGTCAGGAGTTTTTCGATGCAGTAGCCCGAATCGACGTGCGTGCGCTGTTGAAGGGCGAGCTGAAGGCTTTATGCCTTGCCCGCGCTCCGGAAGACCGATGGCAGTGGACCGAGCCGCCCCGTAAGGAGGATCAGGTGGTCCCTGTGCAGCTGCCCTCCCTCGAAGAGGAAGACCTGCTCACCAATCCCGTGGAGGAATTGAAGCGGGCCCGGCAGCTGCTGAGGGATCAACGGGCTGGTGAGTAGCCCTCCCAAACAACCGCTTCGGCTTCGCGCCAGTAGCGGCTGAACCGCCCCAGCCGGGGAGGCCGCGGCAGTTCCACGAACTGTGCGGGATCCAGCAGGTCTAGCGGCAGTTCAGCATCGATGGCCTCACCGATGCGCCCCAGACGTGGATCCACTGCGCTGCTGCTCACTACACCATCGGCCTGATGGCGACGGGCAAAGGCCAGCACCTCATCGGCGACGTTCCCCTTGCGCAGGGTGACGGGAAGGTCGAGGGCGTTTTCGTAGAGGAAGCCGAGCCGTTTGCGGCTGATTCGTGCGTCCTGGATCCATTGGGTGTCGAACACGAACACCGCAGGTGCCTCGGGCCAGGCCTGCAGCGCTGGATTGTTGGCACCAAGGGCCTCCTCGTGAATCCAGAGGATCGGGCGTTGAAATGTCATCAATGAATCTCCTGCTTATCGCTTGGGACGGGCCAGGGCGGCACTGGCGCCCCCGCTGCTCCGGCGCTGGCGGTTGCGCTGCTGGTTGCGGTTGTTGCCGGTCTCCCGAATGGCTGGCATAGGAGCGAACAGCTGGTTTTCGAGTTGGTCGTAGCTGCCTTCAAAGGGGCAGCTGTTCGCGCTGGGGCAGCTGTTGCAGTACTGCCCTTCGCTGTAGCGCTCCAGATTGCCGCGGTTGAAGAAGTAAGGCTTGTGGCTGAAGGTGCTGGCCACCCACTGCCAGCTCAGATGGTTGCTGGCCGGGTCGCCATCCAGCAGGTGCTCCAGGAACCAGTCGGCTCCAGCCTTCCAGTGGACCCGTCGCCAATGCACGAGCCAGGCGGCCATCCACATGCGGGCGTGGTTGTGAAGCCAGCCGGTGCTCACCAGTTGATCACGGAAGCCATCCATGCAGGCCAGCCCTGTGGTCCCGGCGCGCACATCGGCCGGCAGCTCCTGGGCATAGGCACCAGCGTCATGGCCCGTCTTGAACGGTTCCTGATCGTCA
Organism: Synechococcus sp. CC9605; assembly: GCF_000012625.1. Classification (NCBI taxonomy): domain Bacteria; kingdom Bacillati; phylum Cyanobacteriota; class Cyanophyceae; order Synechococcales; family Synechococcaceae; genus Synechococcus; species Synechococcus sp. CC9605. The sequence continues at coordinate 225,421 of NC_007516.1, forward strand.
TGGATGCCATCCCCCAGATCGAGCCACATCCGTTGCCAGAAGTCTCGCCAGCCGAGTTCGTTGATTAGCTTTCCGCCCTCATCGCGGTTGCGGATCCGTTCAAACACTGAATCGCGCACCTCCGCGAGGGTCAGCACGCCGTGGCGGATGTAGGGCGACAGCCCGGTAACCGCGCCCCTGAGGTGATTTCGGCTTTTGGCGTAGCGCCTCGCGTCAATGCGCCGCAGTTTCTCTTCAGCTGGCACACGCCCACCGCGGATCGGGCTGAGCTCCCCTTCCGCTCCTGGGAACTCTTGCGCCAGCAGGGTGTTGAGGGCTTCGCGGGACGCGAATTGCCGCGGCAGGTCGCCGTTGATCGGGGGTGACGCAGCGCTGGGCACCGGCCTTTGTCAGCAAGGGAGCGGTGATCTTGGCGGGGGATGGGGGAGAATCGCGCGAATTCAACCCGTTCCGGTCTGTCCCGATGCTGCTTGATCTCACCGGCAAGAAGATTCTCGTCACCGGCATCGCCAACAACCGTTCGATCGCTTGGGGCATTGCTCAGCAACTGAAGGCGGCCGGTGCTGAACTCGGCATCACTTATCTGCCTGATGACAAGGGCCGTTTTGAGGCCAAGGTGCGCGAACTCACCGCTCCCTTGGAACCCAGCCTGTTCCTGCCTCTGAATGTGCAGGATGCCGACCAGATGGCTGAGGTCTTCGGCGAGATCAAGGAGAAGTGGGGTGTTCTCGACGGTCTGGTGCACTGCCTGGCCTTTGCCGGTAAGGAAGAGCTGATCGGTGACTACAGCGCCACCACCGCTGAAGGTTTTGCCCGCTCCCTCGACATAAGCGCCTACTCCCTGGCCCCCCTCTGCGCCCATGCCAAGCCGCTGTTCAGCGAGAAGGCCGGTGTGATCACGCTGTCGTACCTCGGCGCTGAGCGGGCCATCCCCAACTACAACGTGATGGGCGTCGCCAAGGCGGCTCTGGAGGCGTCTGTTCGCTATCTCGCGGCAGAGCTGGGTCCCGAAAAGCAGGTGCGCGTCAATGCCATCAGCGCCGGCCCGATCCGCACCCTGGCCAGCTCCGCCATCGGCGGCATTCTCGACATGATCCACAACGTGGAGGAGAAGGCTCCCCTGCGCCGCACCGTGACCCAGATGGAAGTGGGCGGCACCGCTGCCTTCCTGCTCAGCGATCTGGCCAGCGGCATCTCCGGTCAGACCATCTACGTGGATGCGGGCTATTGCGTCACCGGAATGTGAGGCACGATGAGGGCACTGAAGCTCGGGTGATGGCACGTCAGGGAACGATCCATCGGGTCACTGGTGAAACCGATGTGAAGGTGCGTCTGGATCTGGACGGCTCCGGCCAATGCCAGGCCAGCACCGGTGTGCCGTTTCTCGACCACATGCTTCATCAGATCAGCAGCCACGGCCTGATCGACCTGGAGATCAATGCGGTGGGAGATACCCACATCGACGACCACCACACCAACGAGGACGTGGGAATTGCCGTGGGGCAAGCCCTGGCCCAGGCCTTGGGAGACCGGCGCGGCATTCATCGCTTCGGTCACTTCGTGGCACCGCTGGATGAGGCCCTGGTGCAGGTGGCCCTGGATTGTTCCGGTCGCCCTCATCTCAGCTACAGCCTCGCGATTCCCAGCCAGAGGATCGGCACCTATGACACCGAGCTGGTGAAGGAGTTCTTCGTGGCGGTGGTCAACAACAGCGGGCTGACCCTCCACATCCGGCAGTTGGATGGGGTCAACTCCCACCACATCGTGGAAGCCTGCTTCAAGGCTTTTGCTCGGGCCCTGCGCATGGCCACGGAGGTGGATCCACGCCGGGCTGGCGCCATCCCCAGCAGCAAAGGGGTGCTTGAGCAGGCTGGCGCCAGCTGAAGCCTCCTCCGCGCTTCACAGTCCGTTACGAGAGGATGGGCGAACGTTGATCATTCGCCCGTGACTGTCGCCCCCACCCGCAGCTACGACCGCAGCGACTGGGCCAGTTCCTTCGTCAATGTGGAGCAGGAACTCACCGACGTGGCGCTGACGCCGGTGCGTGGAACGGTGCCGGCGGAGCTTCAGGGCACCTTTTATCGCAATGGCCCCGGACGTCTTGAGCGGGATGGGCATCGCGTTCATCACCCCTTTGATGGCGACGGCATGATCGCGGCGATGCGGTTTGAGAACGGCAGCGTTTCCCTCAGCAATCGTTATGTGCGCACCGAGGGTTGGCTGGCGGAGGAGAAGGCCGGGAAGATTCTCTACCGAGGTGTGTTCGGCAGCCAGAAGCCAGGTGGTCGGCTGGCTAACGCCTTTGATCTGCGCCTGAAGAACATCGCCAACACCAATGTCGTGCGTCTCGGCGATCAGCTGCTTGCCCTCTGGGAGGCGGCGGAACCCCATGCGCTCGATCCCCGCAGCCTGGAGACCCGCGGTCTTTCACGCCTCGATGGCGTCTTGAAAAAGGGCGAGGCTTTCAGTGCCCACCCCCGCTTCGATCCTGGTCATAACGGCCGGCCCTGCATGGTGACCTTCGGAGTGAAGACCGGGCCCCGCAGCACCATCCGTCTGATGGAGTTCGCCACCGATGGCCCGGAGGCCGGCGCCTTGCTGCATGACCGTTCCGACAGCTTCCCCGGTTTCGCCTTTCTTCACGACTTCGCCATTACCCCCAACTGGGCGGTGTTCCTCCAGAATGCCATCGCCTTCAATCCCTTGCCGTTTGTGACCGGCGAAAAGGGTGCGGCCCAGTGCCTGGCATCTCAACCCGGCGGCAAGGGGCGTTTCTGGCTGATCCCCCGTGATTCCGGTCGCTTCGCTGGTCAGAAGCCCCGCATCCTCGAAGCCCCCGACGGCTTCGTTTTCCACCACCTCAATGCCTTTGAGGATGGCGATCACGTTGTGGTGGAGAGCATCGTCTACGACGATTTCCCGTCCATCGGACCTGACGAGGATTTCGCTGAGGTGGATTTCGACACGGTGCCGGAGGGCACCCTGCACCGTTGCCGTCTTGATCTCAGCCGTGAATCGGTTCAGACCGAGCGGATCAGCGAGCGCACCTGTGAGTTCGCCATGGTCAACCCCGAGCGTCAGGGCCTCAGTGCCCGCTACGCCTGGATGGCGGTGGCGGAGCGGGAGACGGGCAACGATCCGTTGCAGGCCATTCAGAAACTTGATCTGGACTCCGGGGCGACCCACACCTGGAGTGCGGCGCCCCGCGGTTTTGTCAGTGAGCCCCTGATGGTGCGGCGCCCTGGCGCTGAATCGGAGGACGACGGTTGGGTGCTGGACCTGGTTTGGAACGGTGCCCGGGTTGCCTCCGATCTGGTGATCCTCAACGCCCGTGATCTGTCGGAGGTGGCGGTGCTGGAGCTGCCATTGGCCGTTCCCCATGGTTTGCATGGGAGCTGGGCGGCGGGGTGAGTCATGGCTTGAAACAAGCCGGTCATGGTTGAGCAGGGTTTGCTTGTCCAAGCTCGCCAGAATAAAGATCCCAACTGAAGGCTCGGCATGACGAATCGACTCTGGGGCGTTGCCAAGGTTGCCGTGTCCGTTCTCTTCGGGCTCAGTGTTGTTGCGCCATCGCCCCTGAGGGCAGCAGAGCGCGTTTGCAATGGCACCCTGCTTCAGATCCAGGTGAATGAGCGTGGAACGAGCCATAGCGATCGCTTTCGTTTTTCGCTCGGGATCGACGCTGAAAAGGCCAACAAGGATGCTGCGATGACCGCTCTGAACGGCCGTTTGGCTGAGGCGCGTCAGGTCATTCAGCCGCTTGCTCTGGGTCGGCTCACGATCCCTGCACCCCGTAGCTACTCCGTTGGGGGAGGCACGTCGGGACCACGATTGGAGCGGGCGAGCACCACCATCACGGGCGAGGTCAGCCGTGACAACTACAACGCGCTGATCCAAGCCGTTGGTCGCTTGCCGGGTGTTCGGCTGCGAGGCATGACGTCTTTGGCGACCAGCGACAGCCGTGCCTCATTGGCTGATCAGTTGCTGAAGAAAGCTCTCGAGACAGGGCAACGTCGTGCGCAGGCCACAGCCCGGGCTCTCGGTCTGCGCAAGGTGGAGCTGTTGCTGATTGACCAGCGTGGTTCGACCCAACGACCCATGCAGATGGCTGTACGCAGGGAGAACACCAGCTTCAGGCCTGGGGAGGCTCCCAAGCCAAGTCAGAGCCTCGCTCTCAAACTGGATTACTGCCTGCGTTGATCGGCAGTGCGGTGCCATTCTTTCCAGGCCAGCCGTGGTGCGCTCCACAGGGTGGCCAGCACCAAGGGGGTGACCGGTACCGCGGTGATCACGATGAAGGCCTGCAGGGCATCGATGGAGGTGCTGTCCCCCAGCCCTGAGCCGATGCGTAGCAGCACCAAGGTGAGGCTGCCGATCATCAAGGCCCAGAACAGGCGCAGCAGAGCAGGGGGCTCGTTGCGGCCGCTCACCACCATGGCCGCGGCGTAACTCATCGAGTCGGCGCTGGTGCACATGAACAGCACCACCAGCACCAGGCCGATCGGAATCAGCAGCCCTGCCAGGGGCAGCTGGCTGAGGATGGTGAGCAGGGCCGCAGCGGCTCCGTTCTGGGCCAGGGCGTCGCTGATGACGCCCCCGGCCAACTCCAGATGCAGTCCGGTGCCACCTAGCAGGGTGAACCAAAGATTGGTCACGATCGGGCAGAGGATGGCCACCGCCAGCACCAGTTCACGGATGCTGCGGCCGCGGCTGACGCCGGCGGTGAACAGGCCCATCAATGGGGCATAGCCAAGGAACCAGCCCCAGTAGAACACCGTCCAGCCGTTCACCCAGTTCGCCGGCACGGCATTGGGGGTGAGGGCCATCTGCGGCAGGTGGATCAGGTAGGTGATGAAGCCGCTGAAGAAGTGCTGAATCAGCCAGAGGCCCGGCCCAAGCAGCAGCAGGCCCGCCGCCAAGGCCAGGGTGAGCCACACATTGAGTTCCGACAGCCACTTGATGCCCTTTTGAATGCCGCTGACGGTGGATGTCGCGAAGACGGCAGTCAGCAGCACCACCACCAGGGATTGCAGTCCGGCACTGTCGCTGAGCCAGGGCAGTTGCCCTGCGGCATTGCTGAGCTGCAGCGAGAGGAAGCCCAGGGGGCCAACGGTTCCGGCGATCGCGGCCACCACAGACAACCCATCCGCCAGGTGACCGAGCGGACCATCCACCCAGCTGCGCGGCACGATGTTCACCAGCAGGGTGCGGGGACGCAGGGGCTCACCGCGTCGCTCCAGGATTGAGAAGGTGATCGTGGTGGTCGTGGCCACAAGAGCCCAGGCGAGGAAGCCCCAGTGCAGAAAACTCACCGCCAGGGCGGGATCCACTGCTGCGGCTGTGCTGCCTTCGACCCCTTCGAACACCGGTGATGGGGTCTGGAAGTGATAAAGCGGTTCGGCTGCCGACCAGAACACACCACCCCCCGCCAGCAGGGTGCAGATCAGCACCGCGCACCAATCAAAGAATTTCAGACTGGGTTTGGCTTCCGCCCCCCCAAGCCGAAGTTTTCCGACTGGGCTGATGGCCAGGATCAGCGCGATCAGAAACAGCAGCACCACCATCCACTGCCAGACCCCGCCAAGGGCATCACTGATCACGGCTTTGCCGTTGTCGGTGAATTGCTTGGCCAGCGCCAGGTCGATGGCCGACACCAGCAGAAAAATCAGTAGGGGAGCAGCGCCCACCCAGAGGGGGGGCTGCCGCCACCAGGAACGCTGGTTCGTGGGGATGTCAGACATTGGATGACGGGTGAGGGGTCAGGCGCGGACGGCGGTGCGTTGGTGGCTCCAGCAGGAGAGATCGACGGCGGGTTGTTCGCCGCTGGCGAGGCGTGCCAGGGAATCACCGATCAGGGGGGCGAACTTGAAGGCCTGGCCGGAGCCTCCTGCGAACAGGCTCAGCTTCGGGGTGAGCCGGTCCAGCACGAAGTTCACGTCGCTTGCCATGGAGTAAGGGCTGATCACGGTCTCCACCCGCTCCTGCACACCGTCCAGTTCGTTGAACAGGAAGGCATCGAGCAACTCCACCAATCGGGCTGGTGGTCCGGTGACCATGGCGTTGGGTTCGGCGACGCGCAGCTCACTCGGGGCCCAGTCGATGCCCGCTTTGATCCGGGGGCGGCCATCCGCCGTTTGGCTCAGAACAGGAAAGCCGTAGTAGAGGCCACCGTCATCGCCACGTTCCTGCTGGAAGCAGAACCACTGGGGGTAGCGATCGGCCAGTGCCGGGTCGACCGTGTAATGGGCCCAGAGCATCGGCCACACCTCCAGTTTTGGTGCGAGGCCCAGAGGGGCCAGCAACAGTTGGCTCCAGATCCCGCAGGCCACCACCAGCTGTCCGGCGGCAATGTGTTCGCCACTCTCCAGGGTGACGCCTCCGCCGTCTGGATCGAGGCCTGCCACGGGGCAGTGCTCGATCAGCTGATGGGACGCGTTGCGGGCGGTGTTGATCCAGTGGGCCACGACCCTGTCGCTGCGCACGGCACCAGCGGTGGGCTCGAACAGTCCCGTGAAGCCCGCTTTCGGCTTCAGCGGGAAGCGGGCTGCAATCTGGTTGGCATCGAGGGCTTCATAAGGGATGCCCTGATTGTCCATGACCCGTCGGGCCCCAGGGATCGACCCCTCGATCGTCTCTTCATCCCAGCTTTCGCCATAGAAGAGCAGGCCGTGGGTCTCCCGCAATTGCTGTCCGGCGTGGTTTTCTTCCTCGCGCCAGAGGCGGTTGGCCTCCTGGGCGAGACGGCAGAGCACCGGGTCGGAATACATCTCCCGGAACATCCGGGTTTCGCCATAACTGCTGGCTTTGGCGTGGGCCAGGGTCTGGGCTTCCAGCAGCACCACATCGCGCACGCCGCGGCGGGCCAGGGATGCAGCGCAGCTGAGGCCGGCCATGCCGCCGCCAACGATCACGACAGCTGCCCGGCTGGGTATGGAGGTGGGTGTGCTCATTCGCTTTCTCCAAAGCTGAGGCCGATGGGCTCGGTGGAGGGTGTGGCTGCCACTTCATCAAGGGCGGCACCCACCGACAAGCCCTGTTCGCGCCGGTTCAAATAGTCGCTGGCCCGTCGGCGCACCTCATCGCGAACGAAGGCATAGACGTCCACGGCACCAGCGTCTTTCCAGGCGTCGGGGGAGAACCGCTCGATTGAATCGGCGATCACAGCTCCGGCATTCACCAGGGGGTCCGGCAGCACCTTCACACCGCGGCGACGCAGGTCATCCGCCAATTGGGGTTGCTGGAAGGGGGCATTGGCGGCAGGCACCACGGCGGGGGTTTTCAGCGCCGTGGCCATTTCGGCGTTGATCAATCCCGAGATCGAGCAGGGCAGCAGCAGGTCGTGGTTCAGCTCCCACCAGGCGCAGCTGTCCGGTAGCGGCGTCGCCCCGGTAAAACTGGCTTTCTCGCGATTCAGATCCACGGTGAACACGGTCCAACCGTGCTCGACGAGATGGCGGGCAACGGTGCCACCAACGGCGCCGCAGCCGTGCACCAGGGCCCGTCCGGGTTGGGCGTCATTGAGGGCCTTGTCCAGAACGGCCTCCACGGCCCCAAGAGTGCCGTGGGCGGTGGCCGCACTGGCGTCCACGGGGCTGCCGACCGCCGCCAGCACATGGGGGGTGAGCGCCGTCAGACGCTCCATGTCCTCCAGGCTGGTGTTGAGATCGCAGCCGGTGATCATTGCGCCATCAAGCGACTCCAGCAGCTCGGCGGTGACGCTGATCAGTTCATCCTTGACGGCATCGGGTTCAGCAGCCCGGGCCACGATCTTGCCTCCGGCGAAACCAGTGCCGTAAAGATCGTGCTTGTGGGTCATTAACCCCGCCAGCCGCTGTCCGTCTGCGATGCAGGCCTCATCGCTCGGGTAATTGAGCACACGCAGGCCTCCGTTGGCGGGGCGCTTGGCATCGGTGTCTTCCGCCACGACGAACACCGAGAGGTGGTCGGAGACGTGTTCCGCCAGCACCGACACGGTCGGCGCTGTTTTCTTGCCGCTGCTCATCAGGCCACCTTCTCCATCATCTGGTGGTGTTCGACGTAGTCGAGGCTCCATTCGCTGGGGGCTTCGGCAATGCGCTGCTGCAGCCGCTCGAACACCGTGTCTGCTGCGGTATCACCGGCAGCACTGGCGAAGCTGTGGCGGCTCCAGCTGCGGATCGTCGCCATCAATCCGGCGGCGAAAGTCGCCGTGTCACCGTTCTCGTTCCAGCGGCGTCGGTAGGGGCACTTCACGTAAACGGTGCGCTCGTCCACCAGCCGTAGGCCGTTGCGGTATGCGGCGCTGGTCTCGTCCTTCAGTGGAGCCATGAACTCCTCGGGGGACTTGTAGAAGTTCAGAACCGTGCCTTGTTGGTACTGCTCCTGGCTGATCAGGCCTTCCTCGGCCATGCCCCGCCAGATCTGGTGCAGCTGGTCGTGCACGTTGCGGGTTTCGCCGCCGTTGTGGCCGAGATAGAGGCCTGCTTCATCACGGGAGAGGTTCACCGTCAGCAGGCGGCCACCCACCTTCAGTTCGCGGCTGCGCAGCTCGAGGATGTGGTTCCAGTCCTTCATCGCCTGGGCGGTGAAGCGCTGAAGCGCTCCGGCATCACCGGAGGCCAGCACATGGGTGTGGCTGTTCAGGGGGCCGGGGGAGGCGCTCAGCCAGTGCATGGCCGTGGCGGAGAAGCCGAAGCTCACTGAGTTCGGCGCCACGGAGGGCTCATAGAAGCTGCGGGCACTCACCAGCACCGTTGGCCTTGGATCCCGGGGGATCTGCAGGGCCAGGTTGTTGGCCAGAGCAGTGTTGTCGTTGCTCGGCAGGTCGTTGCCGATCACCGTCAGGTGCGCCTTTGGCTGGTTGGCATGCAGGCGATCCAGCACCTGGTTCCAGAGCCCAACGGCAGTGCCGCCATCGGCAGCTCCGTAATCGATCAGGACATGGCTGTCAGCGACAGCCAGTTCATCTACACAAGTCAAGGCCCAGTCCGAAGCGGCTTCAATGCAGAGGAGAGCCCCTTCGGTCTGCGCGCTGTAACCCGTGGTCATGGCGATGGCCATGGACCTCGTCAGCGGCAGGCCTCACCGTACAGACCATGGCCTGGGGGCCGGGGAATCGGTGGTTCCTCTTCAGCTTGCTTGGAGCAACTGGCGCAGCCTGGGTTCCAGGAGGGTGAAGGCCTTGCCGCGGTGGCCGTGCTGCTTTTTCTCCGCCAACGGCATCTCCGCGAAGGTGCGGCCGGTTCCAGCAACTTCGAAGATCGGGTCGTAGCCGAAACCCTGATCTCCACGGGGTGCGGCCGTGATCAAGCCGTCGCAACGGCCTTCCACCTCCAGCAGGATCGTGCCGTCTGGGGCGGCAACGCACAGCGCGGCGCAGAAATAGGCCTGGCGTTGGTCTGAGCCGTTGAGGGCCTGAAGCAGCCGGGCAATGCGTTCCGGGTCGGTGGGGGCGTAGCGGGCGGAATGAACCCCCGGAGCTCCATCAAGCGCATCAACGCTTAGGCCTGAATCGTCGGCCAGGGCCCATTCCCCTGTTGCGGCGGCAACCGCTTGGGCCTTGAGCTGGGCATTGGCGGCAAAGGTGGTGCCCGTCTCCTCCACCTCCAAGCCTTCCCGCTGGGGTTGCACGCTGACAGGCAGGGACTGCAGCAGGCCCTGGAATTCCCGAATCTTGCCGGCGTTGCCGCTGGCGATCACAAGGGTCTTCATGCGGCCTCCGCGAACTGGCGGGCCCAGGCGAGCACCTCGTTCACCCGACTGGCATCAGGTCCTTCGCAGTAAAGCCGTAGCAGCGGTTCCGTGCCGGAGAAGCGCAGCATCAGCCAGTGGTTCGGACCCATTCTCAGTTTGATCCCGTCGGTGCTGATCACTTCCAGCACCTCGGCGCCGGCGACGCTCGAGGGCGTGCTCTGGGCCAGCAGCGTCTCGAGACGCCGGCGTGCCTCCATGTCGGCCAGGCGCAGGTCGAGTCGGTCGTAGTGACTGCTGCCACCGTGCTGTTGCTGGAGTGCATCCAGACGTGCACCCAGGGGTTGCTTCCCTTCCACCAGGGCTTCCAGCACCAGCATCGCCGCGAACAGGGCGTCCCGCTCGGGCAGGTGCATGCCGAAGCCGACACCACCGGATTCCTCGCCGCCGATCAGCACATCTCCGGCCAGCATCTCTGCGGCGATGTATTTGAAGCCCACCGCGAGTTCCAGAACCTTCCGCCCCTGGGCTTCCGCCACCAGCCGCATCAGATCCGAGCCACTCACGGTCTTGACAACGGCGCCCGGCAGCTGGCGGGCCCGGGCCAGGTGATCGATCAACAGGGGCATCAGCAGCTGGGTGCTGCAGAACCGGCCGGTTTCATCCACGGCGGCGATGCGGTCACCATCGCCATCGAACACCAGTCCCACGGCAGGGGTTCCGGCGGCGGTTGAGGCTTTCACCGCCGTGATCAACCCCCCGAGGTAGGGCGCCAGGGGTTCCGGCGGATGACCGCCGAACAAGGGATCTCGTTCGCTGCGGATTTCCTCCACAACGCCAGCGGCTTCAGGGCCGAGCAGCTCCGTCACACACCCGGCAGCTGATCCGTGCATCGGATCGACGATCACCTTGAGGTTGATGGCCTTGAGGCCCTCAACCAGGGCATTCAGGTCCAGCTTGCGGCGCAGCCCTTCGAGATGCTCGCCGCGTCCATCAAACCGGGGGACCTGCGCCTTGATCGGGGCCGTGATGCCGCCGGCAGCCAGACGTCGTTCCACGGCGGCCGTGAAGTCTCCCTCGACCGATCCACCAAAGGGGCCTTTTATCTTCAGCCCCAGCCATTCCGGGGGGTTGTGACTGGCGGTGATCACCAATGCTCCCAGGGCTTTGCGCTCCACCACGGCCCAGCTGCATGCCGGCGTGGGGACAGCGGTGTCGGTGAGCAGGGGTTCGAGTTCACAACCCCGCACAGCGGCCGCGATGGCTTCCGCCAGTTCTGGAGCCAGAAAGCGGCGGTCGTAACCGATTACCACCGTTCGGCTGCTGAGACCCTCGGGAGCGCGATGGGCGAGCTCTTGAGCCGCGGCGGCGGCAACGGGCAACAACCGCTCCACCGTGATGTCGACGCCTGTGATCCCGCGCCAGCCATCGGTACCGAACTTGATCGGAGCTGGACTCAGAGGGAGGGGAGCCGATGCCATGGCACAGCCTGCACTTCAGTGGATCTAGCAGCTGGCAGCCGTAGGGTCGGCGGATGGGTGACACCCCGCCTGCCGACAACGCTCTCACCGACCGGTTGCTGCGCAGTTGGCTGCGCTGCCGTCGTAAGGCCTGGCTCGACCGCCACGGCAATCCAGCCGAGCGGCGCTGGACGGCCCATCGCAATCTGCTGCTGGACGACCAGCAGCGCTGTTTTGTGGCCTTGCTGCCTCGCAAGCCTGGCCATGGCATCGCCGCCTGTGCTGCCGGTGCCGAGGCTGTGGTGGGTCTGCGCCTCAAGGGCCTTGGTCCATCCGGTGAGCCGTTGGAGGCACACCCTCCACTGCTGCGGCGGGTCAAGGGCCAGAGCCGCTGGGGTGACTTCGCCTACCAACCGGTGCTCGCCCGTCAGGGCCGCCGCACGACCCGGGAACACCAGCTGCCGCTGGCGCTGATGGCTCTGTTGCTTGAGCAGATTCAGCAGGGCGACGTTCCGTCCATGCTGGTGCTCGGCGGTGGTGGTCGGCGCCTGGAACAGGAGCGGCTGCATCTCTCCAGTGGTCTGCGCCGACAGCTGTCGGAGGGGCTGCGCAAATTGCACGCTGACCTCGAACGCCCTGTTCCTCCTCCGCTGGCCGCCGACCGGCGCAAGTGTTCACTTTGCAGCTGGCGTGTCGCCTGCAATGCGGTGGCGGTGGAGGAAGGACATCTGAGCGAGGTCAGCGGTATTGGGGCCAAGCGGCGCGAGATGTTGCTGGAGCTTGGGATTCGCGGCTTGTCCGATCTGGCCGCGGCTGATCCGTTGCAGCTCGCCGAGCGGCTGCAACGTTTTGGGGATCAGCACGGTGAGGTGGCCGCATCCCTGGTGGCTCAGGCCCGGGCGCAGCGCGATGGACGGGTGGAGCGTTTGAGTGCCTCAGCGGCGCTGCCGGAACTGCAGGACTGCCCGGGTGTGCTGCTCTACGACATCGAATCCGACCCCGACGCTCGTCACGACTTCCTTCACGGTTTTCTGGTGTTGCCCAGAACCCAAAGCGGAGACTGGGATCTGGCATCAGTGGCGTATCACCCGATCCTGGCCCTGGCGGAGCATGGTGAAGCCCGTTGCTGGCTGCGGCTGCAGCGGCTGCTGAATCGCTATCGGGGTTGGCCGATCCTTCACTACGGGGAGACAGAAAGCCTGGCCTTAAGGCGTATGGCTGAGCGGCAGGGTGCTGCAGAGGCTGAGGTGCTGCAGCTTCGTCAGCGGTTGGTGGATGTGCATGCCCGAGTGCGGCATTACTGGCGCCTGCCCCTGGCCAGCTATGGCCTCAAGGCCGTGGCCGCTTGGCAGGGGTTCCAATGGAGTCAGGCCGGTGTGGACGGGGCCCGGGCCCTGCTCTGGTGGCGGCAGTGGCAGGGGGAGGGACCCGATCGACGCGGCAACAGGTACGGACTGCGCTGGATCTTCGATTACAACCGCGACGACTGCTTGGCCACCTGGGCCGTTGCCGCTTGGTTGCTTGAACAGGATCAGGCGTCGGGATCCTGAAACGCCTCGGGTTGACGGATCTGGAGCTGTTCTCCGTTGGGACCTTCCAGCGTTGGACTGGCCAGGCACTGGCGGCGCACCAGGGCCAGCCCAAGCCAAGTGCCGTCGCGTTCGAGAGCACTAGTGATCACCCCTGCTCGCTCTCCCTCCAGCGTGAGCTTTGCCGTTGGCGAGAGTGCACTGCTGCAGCTCCAACGGCGCAGCTGTTGTTTCACTCCTGCCTGACCGATGAGTTTGGCCATGGTCTCCTGGCCGAGGTAGCAGCCTTTTTCCGTGCTGATCTGAGCGACGAGCCCCAGTTCCAGGGGATTGGTCTCGCCATTGAGTTCACCGGGGCCCGGGGGGAATCCGCTCTGGAGCCGCCATTGCTCCAGAGCCATCACGGTGGCAGCTTCTCCTGATGCCCAGGGCTCCGGCAGTTCCGCTTCCGCATCGCACCAGACTGCGGCAGCGTTGGGCTCAAGCCACTGCAGTCGGCGCAACTCAGCCAGGGGTTGGAGGCGAACCCGATCGGCTGGAAAAATCACCTGATCAAATCCAGCGTGAACGGCAGAGGCCTCTCCCGCCAGAACGATCACATCGGCTCCCTCTGCATCGAAACGAAGTTCCAGCACCGCCCGCAAGCGTCCCGTAGCGGTCAGCCAGCAGGTCTGAAGAAGATCGCCGGATTGGAGTGCGTTGAGGTCAGCACTGGTCTGCCCCTGAAGAAACTGGCGAGCTCCACTGCCGTTCAAGCGCAGCCAGGGCACCTGGGCGTCCCAAAACAACTTGCTCATGCCGGCACGAAGGCGGCGATTTCAGACAGCTTGTAAAGGCTGATCAGTTCAAGATTGTCTGCCGCCATGGCGGCGTCACCGCCTTCCTCACGGTCGACGATGGTGACAACACGGGTCACCTTGTAACCGGCGTCGCGCAGCTGACGCACTGCCTTCAGGGAGGAACCTCCTGTGGTCACAACGTCTTCCAGGACGGTGATCAGGGTCCCGGGGGCGGGTAGCGGACCTTCCAGCCAGGCCCCGGTGCCGTGGCCTTTGGCTTCCTTGCGCACGATCAGCGCATCAAGCTCACGACTTTGATCGGCGGCGGCCATGGCAACACCGCTCACCAGTGGGTCTGCTCCGAGGGTGAGACCAGCCACGGCCCGCGCATCGGCCTCCACGTGGGTGAGCATCGCTCGGCTGATCAGCGCCAGGCCGGAACCGCTCAGGCTCACGGGTTTGCAGTTCACGTAGTGCTCGCTCTTGCGGCCTGAAGCCAGGGTGAAGTCTCCGCGTCGGTAGGCCAGGGTGGCCAGACGGTTCAGCAGTTGCTCCCGCTCAGTCGGGACACTCGACGATTCAGACATGGGACTGGCCGCACTTCGCAGATGTCCTTAGTTTGCGCATAGAGCTGTTTCATTCGGTGCTGCTGCGGTCGTTTCTTGGCTCGAGCCTGCTCCTGCTCGTCGGCCCGTCGGTGCTGGCGGGTCCGTTGGTCTGCACCACCAGTGTCGAGGCCCCTCCGTCCGGCAGTGGTTCCGCCCCCGTCGAAGTCACGGTGTGCCACCCAATGGAGACCACCAGTGAGCTGATCAACCGTTGCTTTTACACCTGGACCTCGCCCATGGCCCGGGGCATGGACCCCCTGCATCAATTGACCGATGTTCTGGGGATTGCTGTCGGCGGCATCGAGGGAAATCGGTTCATGGGATTCGGCTTCCCCGACCAGACACTGGTATGGGATGGTTCGGCACTTCAGAACACGACGGGAGCTCTGCTGGAGGAGCAGAGTCCGCCGCTGCCGACGCGAACCCTGGACATCTCGAGCGGGTTCAACGGCAGCCTGGCGGCCACCGAGGTCAACGAATCCATGCCGGACGCGCCCATGGCGGACCACTTCCCCGACGCGACTTCCCTGTGGTAACAATCATTCGAGGGGGTCTAGCAATCTGGTGAATGCAGCGAACTCATAATTCGCCTAAGGCGAGTTCGATCCTCGCGACCCCCATTCCCCCCTGTTGATGCGGCTTCTTCTGCTGGCTGTTCTGCTCGCTCTGCCGGCCTTCTTCGCGGCTGCAGAGGTGGCCCTGCTGCGGCTTCGCCCAAGCCGCGTTGAAGTGCTGGTGGAGGAACAGCAGGCCGGGGCCCGTTCCATCCAGCGTCTCCAGCGACGCCTGCGGCGCGCTTTGCTGGTATCCCAATTGGGTGCAACCCTCGCTCTGGTGGCCCTTGGCTGGGCCGGCCGTGGTCTGGGGGGGCGGCTCTGGTCGGATGGGTCTGTGGGTGTCGTTTGGCGCGATACAGCCTTGTTTCTCAGCATTGTTCTGCTGGCCACGCTGGTGGCTGGTTTGCTGCCCAAGGCCTGGGTGTTGAACCGTCCGGAATCCTCGGCGCTTCGTCTGGCGCCGCTGCTGGAGGCGGTGATGCGCTGCCTGGCTCCCCTGCTCAACCTGCTTGAGGCGCTGGCGGGCCTGCTGATGCGCCTGCTCGGCCTGGCTCCCCAATGGGATGTGCTGGTGCCAGCCCTGTCAGCTGGTGAGCTGGAAACTTTGGTGGAATCCGGTCGGGTGACGGGTCTGTTCCCTGATGAGAAGAACATCCTGGAAGGGGTTTTCGCCCTGCGGGACACCCAGGTGCGGGAGGTGATGGTGCCGCGCTCGGGGATGGTCACCCTGCCGGCCACGGTCCGTTTCGCGGAAATGATGGAGGCGGTGCATCACACCCGTCATGCCCGCTTCCCGGTGATCGGCCAGTCGCTGGATGACGTGCGTGGCGTGCTGGATCTGCGCCAGATGGCCGAACCGATCGCACGGGGTGAGCTCCAGGCCGATTCGCTGCTCGAGCCCTATCTCCAGCCTGCGGTGCCCGTGCTGGAGACCTGCACGTTGGCGGAGCTGCTGCCGATGATCCGCAGTGGTCAGCCGCTGCTGCTGGTGGTGGATGAGCACGGCGGCACCGAGGGTCTGGTGACTGCAGCGGATCTCACCGGAGAAATCGTTGGTGATGAGGATCCCGGCGAGACCGATGAGCCGGATCTGCTCGAAGACAAGGACTACCCCGGTGCCTGGCTGGTGGCTGGAGATCTGGAGATCTTCGAGCTCAACCGGCAGCTCAATCTTGATCTCCCAGAGGCCGATGACCATCACACCCTGGCGGGCTTCCTGCTGGAACGGCTCCAGCACATTCCATCCGCGGGGGAAGGGCTGCATTTCAATGGCCTTCAGTTCGAGATCACAGCCATGGCAGGCCCGCGGATCGAGCGGGTCAGGCTTGTTCTCCCCAGCTCAGAAGAAGAATTCGACTGAAGGCCGATAGTCTTCCCTCAATCGACCGCCTGTGCTGATGTCTCCCGACCCCATGGTCCCAGTCAAGGTCGGGGTGATCGGCATCGGCAACATGGGTTGGCATCACGCTCGGGTGCTCAGTCTTCTGCGGGATGCCGATCTGGTTGGAGTCGCGGATCCGGATGCTGAGCGCGGCAAGCTCGCCACTGAGCAATTCGGCTGCCGCTGGTTCGCCGACTACTACGCCATGCTTTCGGAGGTGGAGGCCGTTTGCATCGCGGTTCCCACGGTGCTGCACCATCCCGTCGGTCTGGCCTGCCTGCGTGCGGGCGTACACGTTCTGATCGAAAAGCCGATTGCGGCAAGTCAGGATGAAGCCACCGCACTGATTGAGGCCGCTTCTGCGGCGGGATGTCTGCTGCAGGTGGGCCACATCGAGCGGTTCAACCCAGCCTTTCGTGAGCTCACCAAGGTGGTGGCCAACGAGGAGGTGGTGGTTCTTGAGGCCCGTCGCCACAGTCCCCACTCCGATCGGGCCAATGACGTCTCCGTGGTGCTGGATCTGATGATCCATGACATCGACCTCGTGCTGGAGCTGGCGAAGGCACCAGTGGTGCAGCTCGCCGCTGCCGGTGGTCGCAGTGCCGAAGGCCCGATCGATTACGTCAACGCCACGTTGGGTTTCAAGAACGGTGTTGTGGCCAGCCTCATGGCCAGCAAAATGAGCCACCGCAAAATCCGCAGCCTCAGTGCGCACTGCCGTTCGAGCCTGGTGGAGACGGACTTCCTCAACCACACTCTGCACATCCACCGCCGGGCCCATGAGTGGTATTCCGCCGATCATGGTGAGCTGCTCTATCGGAATGACGGCTTCATCGAGGAGGTGAGCACCACCTCGATCGAGCCGCTCTATGCCGAGCTCGAGCATTTTCTGCAGTGCGTGCGCGGCCGTGAGACCCCTGCGGTGGATGGTCTTCAGGCCTCGCGGGCTCTCAAGTTGGCAGACCTGATCGAGCAGGCCGTTGAACACCCGGATACGGGAGCGCCCCTGTGCGCACCGATCTGAGAGCTTTCTCTGGGATCACACCAGCCCCTGCTGTTCGGCCAGTTCCCGCAATGCCGTGACTTGCCAGCGGCGGCAATCACCGGGTGAGGAGCGATAAAACTGCCCCCAGGCCTGGGCCTTGTGTTGTGGGTAGTTCTCTGGACGTAGAGAGGGATGGCTCTGCTGCCAGCCGACCCGAACGGCATGACCGATCACCACATCGAGGGCCAGGTCATCCTCGAACCGCACCTCTGGATTGGCTTCGACGAAGGCCATCAGTGAAAGCAGGCATTCGCTGCAGAGTTGGCGGTATTCAGGTGCCTTGATCCGACTCAGCAAATGGTCGACCTGGGCGGCGAAATTGCGCTCCCCTGGCGTTTTCTCGAGAATGAGGCTGCTGTTGAGGCGATTGCGCCGTTCCAGCTTGTCGCCAATCACCAGGCCGCGGCAGTGCTGCAGCAGCGACCAGATCCCGGCATAGAAATCGCGGGGAACTTTTTGGAAGGATCCCAGGCGGATACGGTGTTGAAGCCAGTCCCCACCCCCAGGTGTTTCCTCCAAGGGGTCAGGCACTGACCACTGCACCCGGCCGCTCACGTGCAGCTGTTCGCCGCGTTGCAGGGCTGCTCTGGCATGGTCCACATCGGAGAGCACGCCGTGCAAGCGCTTGCGAATCGCGTGGGGTGCTTCGCTGCAGAGGGCTTCAAAGGCTTCGTCCTGACTGAGCATTTTCTCCACGGCCAGCTCTGATGTGAGCAGCAGCATCAGCTGCCCCAGCTGCAGGGTGAGGCTCCCCTTCAGCAGAGCTGGCTCCCGCCGCGCCACGCTATCGAGGGCGAGCAGTAGTTCCTGTTCGAGCATGCGCTCACGGCCGTCGATGCCGCTGGTGGTTTCAATCCGTTCGGCGATGGCGGCACTGTCCATCGGTTGACGAAGTCGGGAGTCGCCGGTGTAGTTGCGCCCCACCACCACCTGTTTCTGGCGCACGAGAAGATCGGTGAGGGCATCCTCGAGTTGGGGATGCACCATCCCCATGGCGCCAGCACAGCGCCGCACCACATTCCAGTCTTCACAACGCAAGCCCCGTTGATACACCTCCTCGAGCAGGTTGCGCAGGGCCACCGGATGACTCTCGGGGCTGTGTTGAATCTCCTGGCGGCCAAGACGCCGTTGCAGCAACTCGAGCACTTCGGCCTGTTCATGCAACAGCTCACTGCTCCAGAGGCGTTGACTCAACTGTTCGATCGGAGTGTCATCCAGCTCCTGCTCCTCTGCAGCGGTCAGATCCCGTAGATCGGTGGCATCGCGCAGAAGGGGCTGGGGTGGCTCGGTTGTTGGTACTGGTTTCTCCTCTAGCGCAGGCAGCTGCACCTCCTGCGCCTGATCCACAAGCTTGCTGAGGCAGCCCAAGTGCACGGGGATGCTTTCAATAACGCCGCTGCTGAGTTGCCGCGCCATTTTGAGGATGACGTCGCGATGCTGCTGGAGGGCCGCGTCGCGAATGGGTATCACCAGAAGGGGACATCCCACGCCGCACCAGTGCCGTTGCAGCAGATGCAGCTCGTCGATAACGGTCTCCAGCAGCTCCTCCGGGTCATCGGCCAGATAGCTGCTGACGTCTTCCAGCACGGACGGGGTGAACACCCTGATGACGCCGCCCTGGCGGTAAACCCGAGCTGCGTCCTCAGTTTCCACCCTGTGCCCGGGGCGCCCGGTGAGCTCAAGCCGTGGATTGGTGCCTGCAGCCTTCAACCGTTGCTTCAGCTCGTCGGATGACTGCACCGAAATCACTGAGGTTGGATCGATCGGCACCTCTGCAGCCAGCAGCTCCTGGCGCACAGCATCCGATTCGGGTGCCATCGCTACAAGAATTTTTTTGGCGCCGAGGGGCTCCGGCTCCCTACGGCCACAGGGGTCAATGTCTTCGGGGCAGATCAGATCGTCGAGCAGCATTTCCCCGAGCCAGACGAGGCTCTGGGTCCAGATCAGCGGCAGGTTGGTGTTGGCCACCCGCTTTTGGCTGCCGGGATTCATCCGTTCCTGCTCGATTGCACTGGCCGGGACCTGGTACAGCTCGGGATAGAGACGTTCTCCATCCTGTTCAACGGCCAGTGTCTTGAGCTGGCTGTGCAAGCGCCGGGCCTTGTCCCAGTTCTCCTCGCAGCATGTGGTGACCAGTTCGAAGGCCAGAAACAACGGCCACTCCGACTCGATCCCTTCAAAGACGGCGAGCTCCTCAGGTTCGTAGTGCAGGCGGGTGACGTCTTCCACCGCCGTCTGGTGACCATCCCGGAGAAAGCGTTTGTAGCCGTAGGCCCCACCGAGTTCACGTCGAATCCGACGGCCGGTACGCTCCACCAAGGCAGCGTCTTCCACCGCCCAGGCGGGATAACCAATCACCGAGAGGCATGCACTGTCGGCTTCCTTGCTGGCGGATTCCCTTGGCAAGAGTCCTTCCAGGGCTCGACGAAGGCGCACGATGGCCCCCTGGGGAATCAGCAGGACGCAGCTGCCGTCGCCATGGGGTCCGTAGAGGTCAAGCCCATCGAGTGCTTCCAGGGCTGCTTTGGCCATGCCGATTGAGCTGGCATTGCGCTCCGGCAAACCATGGTTGCCTTTGTCGCCCCGTTCCCAGATTCCGTAGTCCGGGGTGCGATAGGCCCTGGCGATGTAATGCACCAGGTTTTGGAGAAAATCCACCTCATCACGGCTTTGCACCACGGCGCAGCCGCCTTTGGTCAACTGCGCCAGCTGCAGCATGAACAGCGAGGTGGCATCCAGTTGAAGATGCCCCCAGGCGTCATCGGCTACCACCGGCTCGCCGGTGGTGCTGTCGTACTTGGCGTGGAGCGCGTCGAGGGGGTTGAGACTCTCTTTGAAGCGCTCCACCTTCCCGGCTTGCCGCATCATCGAGCGCAGCAGCCCGCGCATTAGGGCCACCACCCGCTGCTCCAGTTCCCAGGCACGCCGGCTGGTCTGCCCCTGCTGACGGCTGTGGGCCAGCGCCAGTCCCCAAACGCATTGCACCGAATAGACGCAGTCCCGCACCCAGGCATCTCCGTAGTTGCCATGGATGGTGTGGGCTGTGCTGGCGGGGAGCAGGCCACTGATCGGGTCCTGTCGATCGAGAACCACGCGTTGAATGGATTGATCCAGACGCTGAAGGCTTTTGGTTTGGTTCTCTTTGAGCATTCGCGTCGTCTTTAAGACCATGCCCCCACGTATTAACAACCCTAAATTCTTTGAGACAACACGCAGCCATGGACTTTGTCAGCACCGCTCCCGATGACCGTCGCCGCTGCCAGGTGCTCGGCGTGCCGGTTGATGCCTGTCGTGATGTCTGTGCTGCAGCCTTAGGTCTGCATGCCCGCGGCGGCGGACGCATCGTCACCCTCAACGCTGAGATGACGATGTCGGCCCGGGCCGATACCGCTTTGGGGCAGGCGATTCGAACAGCTGATTTGGTGATCCCCGATGGTGCGGGAGTGGTTTGGGCCTTGGGCCGTCAGCAGATCCGGGTCGTCAAAACGGCGGGCATCGAACTGGCCTGGACCTTGCTGGAGTACGCCGCAGCCCATCAATGGCGCGTGGCGCTGGTGGGGGCGACACCTGAGGTGATGGAAACTATGCGTGCGGAGTTGCCGCAACGGATCCGTGGCCTCTATCTGGCGCTCGCTGTCGACGGTTATCAAGCTCCTGAGGCCTGGCCGGGCCTTGAGGATCAGCTCAAGGCGTTGAAGCCGGATCTCGTTTTGGTGGCCCTGGGGGTGCCGCGCCAGGAAACCTGGGCGGAACGCGTGGCGGCCGGACAGCCAGGGTTATGGATGGGTGTCGGCGGCAGTTTTGACGTTTGGGCCGGTACTAAGAAACGTGCCCCCGCCTGGATGTGCCGGATGCAGCTTGAGTGGCTTTATCGGCTCATCCAGGAACCATCACGCTGGCTACGCATGCTGTCGCTGCCAGCGTTTGCTCTGAAGGTGATCCGGTTGGGCTGAGGCTTCAGCGGAAGCCCACAGAAGCCTGCCAAACGAAGGCCAGCAGCAGGAAGAAGACCGGGATCAACGGAAGAATGTCGATCAGCGGAGAGAAGGCCTGATAGGCCTCGGGCAGCTGTGCCAGCAGGTCGAGGGTGAAGGCGGCCATCCCTTGCATCAAAAAGGCGTTGGGCTGGACGCTACCACGTGTGATGGGCTGGCGAGTCTGGCTCCCAGGGAGCGAAATCCTCTGAAAAACAGCCGTCGCGGATGGCTTGTGCCATGGCTGAGGTGAAACGCACCAGCTGGGTGATGTTGTGAATGCTCAACAAGGTGAGGCCCAGCAGTTCCTCGCTGCGGATCAGGTGATGCAGGTAGGCCCGGGTGTGACCGGTGCAGGCCACGCAGGAGCAGCTCGGATCCAGGGGGGTGTGGTCGTGGCGGAAGCGGGCGTTGCGCAGGTTCCAGCGTTCGCCGCCCACCAGAACGGTGCCGTGACGGCCGAGTCGGGTGGGCAAGACGCAGTCGAACAGGTCGATCCCGTTGGCCACGGCAATGGCCATCTCACGCAGGGTGCCGATGCCCATCAAGTAGCGCGGTTTGTGTGAGGGAAGCAGGGGCGTGACATCCCGCACGATGCGATGCATCTCCTCTGCGGGCTCGCCAACGCTGACGCCGCCGACGGCAGTACCCGGCAGATCAAAGGAGGCAACGGCCATGGCACTTTCCCGTCGCAGATGGGGGAAACAGCCGCCTTGAACGATGCCGAACAGCGCTTGATCCTCGCGGGTGTGGGCTGTGACGCAGCGCTCGAGCCAGGCATGGGTGCGGCGACAGGCATCGATGACGTCGTTCTCCGTCGCCGGATAGGGCGGGCACTGGTCGAAGGCCATGGCCACATCCGCCCCAAGGGCCATCTGGATTTGGGTGGCATGTTCCGGAGTCATGTCGATGGTGCGTCCATCGCGGGGGTTTCGGAACACCACCCCACGGTCATCGATCTTGTTCAGGTCCCCCAGGCTGAACACCTGAAAGCCGCCGGAGTCGGTAAGCATCGGGCCGTTCCAGCCCATGAACCGGTGCAGGCCACCGGCCGCCGCCACGATCTCCTCGCCCGGTTGCAAGTGCAGGTGGTATGTGTTTGAGAGCACCATCTGGGCTCCCGTGCGCCCCAGTTGCTCCGTGCTGATGCCCTTGACGGTCGCCAGGGTTCCCACCGGCATGAAGCGTGGTGTGTTCACCGGCCCGTGCGGCGTCTCGAAGGTGCCGCACCGTGCTGATGTGTTGGCGCAATGCGCGTTGATCTCGAAGCCGAACACGACTGATCCGCCCCTGCAATGACCCTACGGTGAGGGCCGATTGCATCCATCGCGCCATTTCCAGGATCGTTCTGCCCTGGCTTTCCGATCTGGCGGGAGCCTGGATCTTCTACACGGTGCTGCCGCCATGGCCCTGGCCGCAGCCGTCGTTTCAGCGCATTGCCCGCTTCGCCCCCTGGATGGGGCTGCTGATCGGTGCACTGCAGGGGCTGCTCTGGATCGGTCTGTCCAGGCTCGCTTGGCCTCCGGCGGCCTGTGCCCTTTGCGTGGTGGCTCTCGGCATCCAACTCAGTGGTGGGTTGCACCACGACGGCCTGATCGACACGGCGGATGGCCTCGGGGCGCCAGCGGAGCGGCGGCTCGAGGCGATGGAGGACAGCCGGGTGGGCGCCAGTGGTGTGCTGGCTCTCGTGATTGTGCTGCTGCTGCAGGTTGCGGCATTGATTCAGCTGGGGGGGCAGGCGCCGCTCGGGCTGTGCCTGGCTGCGTTCTGGGCTCGCGTGGCACCGCTCTGGGCCATGGCACGTTTCAACTACCTCCGCGCTGATGGAACCGCGGCGTTTCATCGCGATAACGGCAGGCCGCTCTGGGATGCCCTGCCCTCACTTCTTGTGGTTGTTGCGTTGGCCGGTTGGGTGCGGCCCCTGCCCCTTCTTCTGGGAGGCGTGGTGGCGATCCTGGTCGCCCAGAGCCTTGGGCGACGCCTGGGGGGGCACACCGGTGACAGCTATGGAGCGGTTCTTGTGCTCACCGAGATGATCACGTTGTTGGGTCTGGCTTTGCTTCTGCCGGCCAGCTGAGCACGAATGCGTTGCCCTGAGCGGGCAGATCCGGAGCGATCGTGGAAGGCTCCACGCAGAGCGTGAGCTTGCGGCCCTGCTGCTCCGCCAGGGAGCGTGCCAAAGCGAGGCCAAGGCCGGTGCCCGCTCGGTCGTGCCCGGTGGACCCCCGTGCTCCTCGCTCGAAAATCAGCTCGCGCTCCTCCAGGGGGATCGGCGGCCCGTTGTCCCAGACGCAGAGCCCGTCGGGCAACAGGCACAGCCCCACGCTGCAGCCCGCTGGGCTGTAACGGAAGGCATTTTCAAGGAGGTTGGCGACGATCTCCGCGATCGTTCCGTCCTGGGACGGTTGATCAATCCACTGGGGCCACAGGTCGGGACCCCGCCAGGGGCGGCCCTGCAGGCTTGCCGTCGCTTCTGCCCGCTCCAGCAGAGGCATCAGCAGGGTTTGCATGGTTGCCTCACCTTCGGCAGGGCCGGGGGGCAACAGGGTGGGGCCAAGGGGTTCCTGTTGGGGAAGACGTTGCTGCCCGAGGCCTTCGAGCACGTCGATGTACTGGCCGAGTTGGCGTTGCTCCGAGAGCATTCCCTCCACGAGTGGACGGTGGGAGCTGTCGGCTTCGAGCCGCCGCAGCAGCAGTTGGGCGTAGGTGCGCAGGGCAGCCAGTGGGTTGCGCAGCTGATGCACGAGGGTGCGCAGCTGATCGTTTTGTTGGTTGAGTTCCTGGCGAAGTTGCAGGCATTCCAGGTCACGCCCCAGGGCGTGGCTGATGGCGGCGGCACTGCGCCGCATCCGTTGGTCCAGGGTCTGCGTCCAGCTCCGCTGGGGATCCAGGTCCGCGCGCAGGGCTCCCAGGATTAGGCCGGCATCCTGGAGGGGATACCAGCGCCGGCTCTCGTGAGGCAGGCGCAGGTTCGGGTCTGCGTCGGCAGGGGGGAGCGATCGTTCATTGGCCGACCATTGCCGGATCAGCAACAAGGGCGGGCCTTGCTGATTGGGTGGCGCACTGACGTACAGCCCCAGATGCTGAATGCCTTCTTTGGCGGTTAGATCAACAAGCTGTTGATCGGTGAAATCGAAGAATCGATCGGTGAGCTGCATCAGATCCGGACGATCAATTCAGGCGCTTGCGCAAGCCTGCGCCAGGGGGACTTGAAAAATCTGGGAAAAGTCTTAAGATCCTTTTATCGACCGAAGCGCTGTTCAATGTGAACAGGCGCCCGCCAGCTCTCACAAAGGTTGCAATCGCTTTGCGACCAAAGCTACAGCAGAGGTTGCAGTGTCCTCCGCTGGTTCCTGCTTGGGTGTTGGTGTCCTGCCGGTGATTGTGGTGTGTCTGCAATTGCCCCGACGCTTCCCTCGCGTCTGGCGTTTTCGTGCCGACGGCGCCTGTTTGTTCTGACGATCCACCCTCTTCCTCTCGTACCGGAGCCCTTCCATGTCCAAGAAGCGCAAGCGCATTAGCCGTCGTCGCCTGGCAGGCCAGCGGGTTTTGGCCCACGTGCCTACCCATCACCTCGAAACCGGTGAGTACAAGCCCGTGACGGCCGCTCGTCGTTACATCGCTGAGGGTGGACTGGTGCCTCCGGCGTTGCTGAATGTCCGCCGCAATGAGCACACCACCGACCGCTTCTTCTGGGGAGAGAAGGGTCTGTTCAGCGCTCAATACGCCGAGGAGAATCACTTCCTCTTCCCCTCATTGCGCACGATTGTTGATTCCATCGGTGAAGACAAGCTCTTCGAGGGGCTCGAGCTTGGCGCTGATGATTGGGAGGAAATGGAGGAGTACGAATACGCCTTCGTTTGATCAGGCGTTCTCCAGAACACGCTCGATAAACATCAGGATCGGCTTCACCGTCTCATCGGGGATAGTGTGGCCGTTTTTGAATTGGAGCGTCTGACATTGATTGGGCTGCAACTGCGCAGCGATCAATTGCATCGCCTGGAACGGCACCACGGGATCGTCTGAACCATGCATCAGCAGCACAGGGGGGTGTTGCTGGCGTGGAGCCCAGTTGGGGTGCGGATAGCCGCTGCAGCTGATCACTCCTGCGATGGGCAGGGCGCAGCCGCCCTCCAGAGCCATGGCACCTCCCTGGGAAAAGCCGAACACCACGGTTCTTTCAAGCCCAAGACCTGATCTGCTCAGGCTCTGAAGTTGGGCCTTCAGGCGCTCAACGGCCGCGGGCACGGCATCCCACTGGGCTGGGAACAGGCCATACCACTGGCGTCCTCCCGGTTGGTAGGGATGGAGCTCAGGAGCCTCCAGGCACACCACATCAAGGGTTTTGGAGCACTCGCGCGCAAGGCGATCGCTTAGGGGCTTGAGATCCTCTCCGTTGGCTCCCCAGCCGTGGAGCAGCACCAGCCGGCCATCCATGGGGCATGAACATCACTGCTGCGTAGGTTGGCTCACGACCCAGTCACGACCCTTCGATGGCTCCTGTCGCTCTGCTGAGTGTTTCCGATAAGTCCGGGCTGGTGCCCCTGGCGGAGGCCCTGCATCGGACCCATGGCTATCAGCTGCTCTCCAGTGGGGGCACGGCCAAGGTGCTCGAGCAGGCCGGCCTACCGGTGACCCGTGTGTCGGACCACACCGGGGCTCCAGAAATTCTTGGCGGTCGTGTGAAAACGCTCCATCCAAGGGTGCATGGCGGGATTTTGGCCAAGCGGGGTGACGCGTCTCACCAGGCCGATCTTGAGCAGCAGAACATCGCCCCCATCGATATGGTGGTGGTCAACCTCTATCCCTTCCGCGAAACGATTGCGCGGCCTGACGTCACCTGGGATCAGGCGATCGAGAACATCGACATCGGTGGCCCTGCCATGGTGCGGGCGGCCGCCAAGAATCACGCCGATGTGGCTGTCCTCACCAGTCCTGACCAATACGACCGTCTGTTGACCGCCATGGCGGAGTCGGGCGGGAGCGTGCCTTCGGCGCTGCGGCGCCAACTGGCCCTTGAAGCGTTCAATCACACCGCGTCGTACGACACCGCCATCGGCCGCTGGATGGCCGAGCAAGCCACCGCAAAAGGCTGCCCCTGGTTGGAGGCGGTGCCGCTGCGGCAGACCCTGCGGTATGGCGAAAATCCCCACCAGAAAGCGCGCTGGTTCAGCCATCCCAAACAGGGTTGGGGTGGTGCCATTCAGCTGCAGGGCAAGGAGCTGAGCACTAACAACCTTCTGGATCTCGAGGCGGCCCTCGCCACGGTGCGGGAGTTCGGCTACGGAGCCGACGGCTCCGCACCGGCGTCGCAACCCGCGGCCGTGGTCGTCAAGCACACCAATCCCTGTGGCGTGGCCGTCGGAGCTTCGATGCCTGCAGCACTGACGCGGGCCCTGGATGCCGATCGGGTGAGTGCCTTCGGCGGCATCATCGCCATGAACGATGTGGTGGAAGCAACGGCGGCCCGTGAGCTCACCAGCCTGTTCCTGGAATGCGTCGTGGCACCAGGTTTCACGCCCGAAGCGCGGGAGGTGCTGGCGGCCAAAGCCAATCTGCGCTTGTTGGAACTGGCTCCGCAGGCCATTGATGTGGCTGGCCCCGATCACGTGCGGAGCATTCTGGGTGGTCTCCTGGTTCAGGATCTCGATGACCAGGCGATCACGCCGACCGACTGGACCGTGGCCAGCCAGCGGCCGCCCACACCCCAGGAAAAGCTGGACCTTGAATTTGCCTGGCGTTTGGTGCGTCACGTGCGCTCCAACGCCATCGTTGTTGCCAAGGATGGGCAGAGCCTTGGCGTGGGTGCCGGGCAGATGAATCGCGTGGGCTCCGCGCGGATTGCCCTGGAAGCTGCAGGTGAGAAAGCGCAGGGAGCCGTTCTGGCAAGTGATGGCTTCTTCCCGTTTGACGACACAGTGCGTCTGGCTGCCAGCCAGGGCATCACCGCAGTGATTCATCCCGGCGGGAGCATGCGCGATGGCGATTCGATCAAAGCTTGCGATGAGCTCGGCCTGGCGATGCAGCTCACGGGGCGCCGTCATTTCCTGCATTGACGCTGGTGGGGGCCGCCGGCCCCCTAGCCTCGCGGGACTGAAGAGTCCCCTTCAATGCTCGCCACCCTCCCCTTCAGCCTCAATTTCGCTCACCCCTTAGCGGAGTGGGGCCTGCTCGCCGTTGGTGGTTGGGCTCTTTACCTGGGGATCAAGGCCAAGAAAACCCGCACCGGCACCCCCGAACAGCGCAAAGAACTGGTGCCGAAAAAGTTCGCCCAGCGCCATTACCTCTGGGGCAGCATCCTGCTGGCCGTGATGACCCTCGGCACGCTGGGTGGCATGGCGGTCACCTATTTGAACAACGGCAAGTTGTTTGTCGGTCCGCACCTGCTGGTGGGTCTGGCCATGACTGGGATGATCGCCGTCGCCGCTTCGCTCTCACCCCTGATGCAGCGGGGCAATGTGATTGCGCGCAAGGCTCATGTGGGCCTGAACATGGGCATGCTCACGCTGTTCCTTTGGCAGGCCGTCAGCGGCATGGAGATCGTCAACAAGATCTGGGCCAACCGCTGAAGATCCTTC
Organism: Synechococcus sp. CC9605; assembly: GCF_000012625.1. Taxonomy (NCBI): domain Bacteria; kingdom Bacillati; phylum Cyanobacteriota; class Cyanophyceae; order Synechococcales; family Synechococcaceae; genus Synechococcus; species Synechococcus sp. CC9605. The sequence goes on from NC_007516.1 coordinate 253,001, forward strand.
AGAAGGCTGCCCGCTGACGGGGTGGGCAGCTGAGGCCATGGGCCGCATGAAAGTCCTCCTGCACCTTCCAGGTCAGCCGTCGTGAAATCTGGCGCACAATCTGCTTGAGCAGATGATCACCACTGCTCTGGACCAACTGATCCGGGAGCATGGTGATCACCTTGGGCAGACGGATCCAGACCTTGAGATCCAGGTCCCATTGCACGGATGTTTGCTCCTGTTCGGGGACCAGGTGCATCCCGGCGCGGAAGTCGACGTCGTAGTGATGGCGCAGGCCCAGGGATTGCGGCACGGTCCGCACCGTTTCGATCCGGTAGATCCCTTCCTGCTGTGGCAGCAGTCGCAGAGCGATCGTGGGCTCCACTTCGAAACCGAAGTTGCCGAACTTCCCCAGGGTGAGGCTGTAGGACTGCTGATCGATCGCCTCGACCTGCATCGGGCTGGCGCAACGTTCAAACCAGCTCTGATGGTCATCCAGGTAGCGAGCGACCACCGCTTGGGGTGCCAGCATCTGCATCGAATCCTCGAAGAGGCTGCTGTAGCAGCGCACCTGCGGGTCGGCACCGTGCAGCTGATTGTCGGTTTCAGTGGACGACAAGACCGTCACGGATGGGGAGCTGCCGGCGGAGGGCGATTAAAGATGAACCAATGTAAAGCTCTCTGCGCTTCAGTTTTCGCTCAATTGCATCAGTTTTTCGATCACCTCTTCCACCGCCCGATCCGGGGTTGAGGCACCGGAGGTGATGCCCACCCGAACGGGGCCCTCAGGCAGGAAATCGCCCTCACGACAGAGGTCGGCTGCCAGTGGTTTGTGCTCGATTGAATTGCTGCCGACGTCGATGCGCTCGGGCGTGTCGATGTGGAACGAGCGAATGCCGCGGCTGACAGCAATCTCCTGCAGGTGGGTGGTGTTGGAGGAGTTGAAACCACCGATCACCACCATCAGATCTAGGGGTTCATCCACGAGGGAGAACATGGCGTCCTGACGTTCCTGGGTGGCGTCGCAGATGGTGTTGAAGGCCAGGAAGTGGTCGTTCAGCTGAGTCGGACCGTATTTGCTCAGCATGGTGCGTTCGAACAAGCGTCCGATCTCCTCGGTCTCGCTCTTCAGCATCGTGGTCTGGTTGGCCACCCCCAGACGTTCGAGGTCCCGATCGGGATCGAACCCTGGGGAGCAGGCTTTGGCAAAGCGTTTGATGAAGTCCTCACGGTCACCGTTGCCGAGGATGTAATCGGCGACGTACTGGGCTTCCTCCAGATCGAGCACCACTAGATAGGTGCCAGCAAATGAGCTGGTGGCCAATGTTTCCTCGTGCTTCACCTTGCCGTGAATGATCGAGGTAAAGGTGTGCTTTTTGTGTTTCTCCACGGTGTTCCACACCTTGGAGACCCAGGGACAGGTCGTGTCAACGATGTGGCAGCCCCGTTCATTCAGCAGCTGCATTTCCTGAACGGTGGCACCAAAGGCCGGCAGGATCACCACGTCACCGGAGGTGACGCCTGAGAAGTCCTTCACTCCCTGTTCGACAGGGATGAACTGCACATCCATTTCCCTGAGGTGATCATTCACGGAAGGGTTGTGGATGATCTCGTTCGTGATCCAGAGACGCTCGCTGGGGTAGTGCTTGCGGGTCTCGTAGGCCATCGCTACGGCCCGTTCAACACCCCAGCAGAAGCCGAAGGCTTCCGCCAATCGGACGTTGAGCCGGCCGTGTTCCAGTCGGTAGCCGTTGTCCCGGATCGTGCCGATCAGGCCGCTCTGGTAGGCCTGCTCAAGGCTTTCCGCCACTTCCTCGGCGCGCCCGAAGCCTCGCCGGTTGTAACGCTCGGAATGGTGGAGGGAGCGCTTGAAGGCGTGGGTGTCCATGGAGGGCGCTGGAGTGGGGCAACTCTATGTGGCCTGAAGCAGCGCTTCAGGCAGTAAAAAAGCCCGGCCAGTCGGCCGGGCTTGAGATCAGCAATTGATCCGAAGAGGAATCAGTTGTTGGTGGTGGAGAAACCGGCGTAGGCCTCCATGCCGTGTTCGCCGATGTCTAAACCTTCGGACTCTTCCTGTTCGGTGACGCGGATGCCGCCGAATAGGGAGCCGATGATCGACCAGGCGATGAAGCAGGTGACCACAGTCCAGATGGCGTAGGCAGCAGCACCCAGAGCCTGGATGCCGAGCTGCTCAACGCCACCTCCGACCAGCAGGCCGAGGCCGGAGCCATCGCCTTGGACGTCGTAGCCCCAGAGACCGATCACGATCGTGCCCCACACGCCGCACACACCGTGCACGGAGAAGGCGCCAACTGGATCGTCAATGCCTGAGGCATCGAGAGCGGCGACGGAGAAGACGACGATGATGCCGCCCACCACGCCAGCCACCCAGGAGCCAGTCAGGGTGAGGTTGCCGCAACCGGCAGTCACGCTCACCAGGCCAGCCAGGATGCCGTTGATGATCATGGTGAGATCAGGCTTCTTGGAGGTCATCGTGGAGATCACCGTGGCGCCGATGGCACCGCCGGCTGCGCCGAGGGTGGTGGTAACGGCCACATAGGGGACCCACTGGTCCATGGCCAGCTGGGATCCGGGGTTGAAGCCGTACCAGCCAATCCAGAGGATCAGAGCGCCAAGGGTGGCGATGGACATGTTGTGGCCAGGGATGGCCTGAACCTTGCCGTCGACGTACTTGCCGATGCGGGGTCCGAGCAGCATGGCGCCAACGAGGCCGGCCCAGGCGCCAACGGAGTGGACGATCGAGGAACCAGCAAAGTCGATGAATTCGACGCTGCCAACACTGTTGAGCCAGCCACCGTTCCATTCCCAGCTGCCAGCAACTGGATAGATGAAGGCGGTGAGGACCAGGGCGAAGATCACGAATTCGCCGAACTTGATCCGCTCAGCCACGAGACCGGAAACGATCGTGGCGGCGGTTCCGGCGAAGGCCGCCTGGAAAAGGAAATCAACGGTGGGAACCAGGCCTGCATCGCTGATGGTCTCAGCGGTGACGGTCGGGTCGAAGAAGAGGCCCCCGAAATACAGCCAGCCGTCGATGACGGAGTCGCCGTACATCAAGGAGTAGCCCACGAACCAGTAGGCGGTCACCGCGAGGGCGAACACGAACAGGTTCTTGGCGAGGATATTGACGGCATTTTTTTGCCGGCACATGCCTGCTTCGACCATGGCGAAGCCGGCATTCATAAAGATCACCAGGATGGTGGCGACCAGAAGCCAAAGGTTGTTGGCCAGGAAAGCGGCGGAGAGCTCAGGAAGCTCTTCGGCTTTGGCCGATAGGGTGAAGATGCCAAGGCCCATGAGCGCCAGGGGCGCACAGGCGAGCCAGGTCATGGCACGGTTGGAGCTAAAGCCCCGGATGCTCTTCAGGAGCAGCATCGGGCCTTCCAGGAGGCTGGCCTCCTGCAGGGTTTTGCGCCGCTTTTGCGGTGGCGCGTGGAATGCAGTTGTCATGAACGAGGGTGCAGAGCTGCGTGACACGCCCAGTTGTAACTAGGCGAACCAGCCTACGCTGCACGTCAGTCTCGTCTTTCTATGTTCGATCTGCTACCAAAATCAACCTAGGTCGACTAGGCGAGTCCCCTGCCAGTGCACCGCATCGGCGCTGAAGCTGAAACAACAAGGCAGAACCTCCACGCCACTGTTGGTGGCCTGGCGAAACAGTTCCCCGTAGCGCGGATCGGCGCTGTCGCCTGGAGCAAAGGCAGTCACGTCCGGCCGGCTTAGGCAGGGCACCAGCACTGCCCGCGCATCCGGAAGCACCCCCATCAGCTCAATCAGATGCTTTTGCCCCCGTTCAGTCACCGTGTCGGGGAATAGGGCCGTGCTGCCGTCGGTCCAGGTGGTGTTCTTCACCTCCAGGTAGATCGGACGTTGATCGGGGTTCTGCTCGGCCGGCGTCAGCAGGAGGTCGATCCGGCTGCGCTTGTTGGTGCCGTAAGCCACCTCAGCGCGGATCCTTGCAATGGCGCCCAGTTGAGCCTCCAGGCACCCAGCTTCGACCGTGGCGCGAATCAGGCGGTTGGGCAGGGCTGTGTTGATGCCCACCCAGCAATGTTGGCCATCGGCACCTGGCACTTCGGCTTGCTCCCAGGTCCAGGCCAGCTTGCGTTTGGGGGAGGGTGCGTAGCGCAGACGCACCCGTTGGCCAGGGATCAAGACTCCCGTCATCGGGCCGGTGTTGGCGCAGTGGGCGGTAACGGTCTCGCCGCTGCTCAGCTCCACATCGGCCAGGAAGCGTTTGTAGCGCTTCAGCAGCACGCCCTCTGTCAGAGGTTCAAAGCGCAGCAGGGCATCGCCCGGAGAGGAAAGGCCAGTCATGGCAGCAGCCGAGATTGGCCCATGGTCTCGTGTGGTGCCTCCACAATGCGCCCAATGCTGGGGGCCGAATGGCGCGTTCACTGAAGGGGATCGCACTGGTGGTGACCCTCGGCACCCTGCTGAGCAAGGTGGGTGGCCTGATTCGGCAGCTGGTGATCGCAGCGGCCTTCGGGGTGGGCGCGGCTTATGACGCCTACAACTACGCCTATGTGCTGCCTGGATTTCTGCTGATCCTGCTGGGAGGGATCAATGGCCCCTTCCACAGCGCCATGGTGAGCGTGCTGAGCCGGCGCCCACGGGCCGAAGGAGCCCATATCCTTGCGGCGCTCAACACCAGCGTCAGTGCTCTGTTGCTGATGGTCACCATCGTTCTGGTGCTGGCGGCGGATCCTCTGATCACCCTTGTGGGCCCTGGCCTTGCCCCCGAGCTTCACGCCATCGCACGGTTGCAGCTGCAGGTGATGGCGCCGATGGCGCTGCTGGCCGGACTGATCGGGTTGGGTTTTGGATCCCTCAACGCCGCCGATGAATTCTGGATTCCGGCGATTTCTCCGCTGATGTCCAGCGGCGCCTTGATCATCGGGGTTGGATTGCTCTGGTGGCAGCTCGGTGCTGACATCGCCTTGCCGTCTGCCGCCATGGCCGGGGGTGTGGTGCTCGCCTTGGCCACGTTGGTGGGGGCTTTGCTGCAGTGGCTGATCCAGCTGCCGGCGTTGATCCGGCAGGGGTTGGCCCGTTTTCAACTGGTCTGGGACTGGAGGCACCCGGGGGTGCGCGAGGTGTGGCGTGTGATGGGGCCGGCGACGCTGTCGTCCGGGATGCTGCAGATCAATGTGTTCACCGATCTGTTCTTCGCCTCCGGGATTCTCGGCGCGGCGGCGGGTCTGGGCTACGCCAATTTGCTGGTGCAAACGCCCCTGGGTTTGATCTCGAATGCACTGCTGGTGCCCCTGCTGCCCACCTTCGCCAGGCTCACGGCGCCGGAAGATCGTCCGCAGCTGATCGATCGGATCCGCCAGGGGTTGATGCTGTCTGCGGCATCGATGATTCCCCTGGGGGGGCTTTTCATCGCCTTGGGTGGCCCCATCGTCGCCCTGGTTTACGAGCGCGGTGCTTTCGATGCGTCAGCCGCCCAGTTGGTGACGGGTTTGCTGATGGCCTACGGCCTGGGCATGCCGGCCTACCTAGGCCGGGATGTGCTGGTGCGTGTCTTCTATGCCCTGGGGGATGGGACGACGCCTTTTCGGCTCTCGCTGGCGGGGATTGGTCTCAACGTGATTTTTGACTGGCTGCTGGTTGGTGGTCCGACCCCTTGGGGGAATCAGTCCCCGTTCAATTTCGGTGCACCCGGGCTGGTGCTTGCCACGGTTGCCATCAACCTGCTCACCTGCTTCGCCCTGATGCTGGGTCTGCAGCAACGCATTTCAGGACTGCCGCTACGGCGTTGGGGGATGGACCTTCTGAGGCTAGCCATCGCAGGCGTGCTGGCAGCGGGGGGCGCCGGGATCATCGTGACCTTTGTGTCCTGGCCCGCAGGGTTGCTGGGCCTGCTGTTTCAGGTGGGTGCCCCTGGCTTGCTGGGTTTGGCGTTGTTTGCCTTAATCGGTGCACAGCTTCAGGTGCCGGAGGTGCGTGAGATCACGCAGTTGGTGATGGGCCGATTCAGGGCTCGCTGAGACGAACATCGAGTTCTTCACGCACCTGGATGGGCAACTCCAGCTGTTCGCGACCCACGAGTTGAGGGCCCTGAACAGACACAATCCGGGCCTCGATGCCGAACTCTTTAAACGCGGTTTCCAGTTCCTGAATCAGGGCTTTCTCAACTTGAGCCTCTGCATCTACCACCCGGCCGATCAGCCGTTCACCCAGGCGGCCAATGCGTTGGCGCACCAATTCTCTTGAGTTGGTGACTTCAATGATCAGCACACCAACCGCGGCGGATGGAGTGCAACCTTATCCGCAGTACGGCTCGAGGATCTCCTCAAGATCCCTCAGCTGGGCTGGGGGGATCAGCTTGGAGAGGGGAAGTTGACTCGCCCCACCCGCCAGAGGCACCTTGACGGCGTCGAGGGCCTGCCGTGCTGCCACCTCAGCACCTTGATTTACGCGGGCACTGCATTCGATCGCCAGGGCTGAGGCCAGGTCGGCATCGCCGAGGTACAGATGCCAACCGCTGATTTGAACGTAGAGGCGGTCAGCCAAAGCACTCTGAAGGTCTTGCAGGTCGCTGGCGGAGAGGGACATCAGCCCAGGGAGATCGCGGTGTGGATTGCCTCCATGCTGGCTTTATTCCTCAGGCTTGGGTCGCTGAAGAATTACCCAAATCAACTGGCCCAGCCACAGGGTTGCCCAGAGGCTGGTGATCCAGGTCAGGCTCCCGCCAGGGAAGGGGTGGCGCATCTCCTGCAGAAACCAGCCGCCGCTGTTCACCGCAGCGAACACGCCGCCGTGCAGGCACAGGTTCACGATGCGCTCGAAATGCCGGTAGGTCGGATCCTCAGGGTCAGCGGGGCCGTACCAGCGGATCGGCATTGCTCGGGCTCAGAAACACCTGAATCCTGACGCGCCCCGCACCCGGTTGACGAGCGGACCCTCGATGGGGTCTGATGGTTTGGCGCAAGCGCTTGTAGCTCAGCGGATTAGAGCATCTGACTACGGATCAGAGGGTCGGGAGTTCGAATCTCTCCAGGCGCGTTTCAACTGTCCCCGATGGGCAGTTTTTTTTTTGGTTGATCGGTCGAGCTGATCGCTGCGGTTTCTTACGATTGGCCAAAGCTTTACTGACATTCCATGAGCCAGGCCTCTGGACGCGCCATCGACGCTGATCTGGCTCAGTCGGATCCCGACATCGCTGCGTTCATCAACCAGGAACGGCAGCGTCAGGAAACCCACCTCGAGCTGATCGCATCGGAGAACTTTGCGTCCCGTGCGGTGATGCAGGCCCAGGGTTCCGTTCTCACCAACAAGTACGCCGAGGGTCTGCCCAGCAAGCGGTACTACGGCGGTTGTGAACACGTTGATGCCATTGAAGAGCTGGCCATCGAGCGGGCCAAGCAGTTGTTTGGTGCCGCTTGGGCCAATGTGCAGCCCCACAGCGGTGCCCAGGCCAACTTCGCGGTTTTCCTGGCGCTGCTACAGCCTGGCGACACGATCATGGGGCTCGATCTGTCCCATGGAGGTCACCTGACCCATGGTTCCCCGGTCAACGTCAGCGGCAAGTGGTTCAACGTCGTCCAGTACGGCGTCGACAAGGAGACCCAACGCCTTGATATGGAGGCGATCCGCCAGCTGGCTTTGGAGCACAAGCCGAAGCTGATTGTCTGTGGCTACTCCGCGTATCCACGCACCATCGACTTCGCCGCCTTCCGCGCCATCGCTGATGAAGTGGGTGCCTATCTGCTGGCCGACATGGCCCACATCGCCGGCCTCGTGGCCGCTGGAGTGCATCCCAGCCCTGTCCCCCACTGCGATGTGGTGACCACCACCACCCACAAGACCCTGCGCGGTCCCCGCGGCGGCTTGATCCTCTGCCGCGATGCCGAGTTCGCCAAAAAGTTCGACAAGGCCGTGTTCCCTGGCAGCCAGGGCGGCCCTCTGGAGCACGTGATCGCTGCTAAGGCTGTGGCCTTCGGGGAAGCACTGCAGCCTTCGTTCAAGGCCTATAGCCAGCAGGTGGTTGCCAATGCGGCAGCCCTCGCTGAACAGCTGATCGCCCGCGGCATCGATGTCGTCAGCGGCGGCACCGATAACCACGTGGTGCTGTTAGACCTGCGTAGCATCGGGATGACTGGAAAAGTGGCTGATCTGTTGGTGAGTGATGTGCACATCACGGCCAACAAGAACACCGTTCCCTTCGACCCTGAATCGCCCTTCGTCACCAGTGGCCTGCGATTCGGAACAGCTGCGCTCACCACCCGTGGTTTCGATTCGCAGGCTTTCCGGGAGGTCGCCGATGTGATTGCCGACCGTCTTTTCAATCCTGAGGATGATGCGATTCGTCAGCGTTGCCTCGACCGGGTGGGTGCTCTATGTGAGCGCTTCCCCCTCTACGCCGACAGCAAGCACAAGCAGCCTGTTCTGGTGTGAGGCCTGGCTCAGGCTCTACAGGGGTCTGGCCGATGTCTGGTGGATGGGTTGGAGGCTCTTTAGGATTGAGATGACTCCTTCTGACCGGGGGATCGTCTCTTTCCTGGAGCCTGCGTGAATCTCTTGGCCAGCCCCATAGCGGTCGCTTCGGTCAGCTTTCTTTTGGCTGCGGTGACCACCACGGTGCTGGTGCCTCAAGTTCGCAGGCTGGGGCTTCGCTTTGGGTGGACCGATCTGCCCGATGAGCGCAAGCAGCATGTCACCCCCATGGTGAGGCTGGGGGGCATTGCCATGGTGCTGGGTTTTGGTACTGCTTTGACGGCTGTGTGGTCGATGGGGGGCTTCGGCCTGCTGGCGCCGGCCAAGGATCAGCTGATTTGGAGCACCCTGGCCGGTTCGCTCTGCTTTTTTCTGATTGGCCTGGCGGACGACCTCTTCGCTCTCTCTCCTTGGCCGCGGCTGGCTGGACAGATTGCCGTGGCTTGTTCGGTTTGGAGCCAGGGCGTTCGGATTGGAGCGATCGATCTTCCCTGGTTTACCGCTGCAGCCGGTCCGATTGCTCTGCCGGATACCCTCAGCCTGCTAGCCACTGTTGTTTGGCTGGTGGGAATCACCAACGCCATCAACTGGCTGGATGGCCTCGATGGCCTTGCTGCGGGCGTGGCTGGTATTGCCGCTGTCGGGCTAGTGTCCGTCAGCTTTTCGCTGCATCAGGTGGCCGCCGGATTCCTTGCAGCAGCCCTGGCGGGCTGCTGCCTCGGCTTCCTGCGCCATAACTTCAACCCCGCCCGCATCTTCATGGGGGATGGGGGCTCTTACTTCCTCGGCTTCACCCTCGCTGCCGTGAGCATCGTGGGACCCGCCAAGGGGCTCACCACAGTGAGTCTGCTGCTGCCGTTGCTTATTCTTTCGCTGCCCCTGGCCGACATGTCGGCTGTGATCATGGGCCGTCTGCGCGAGGGACGTTCCCCCTTCTATCCCGACCGCCGTCACCTTCATCACCGCCTGCTCCGCGCTGGCTTCAGTCACCGGCGCACGGTGCTGTTGATCTACGTCTTCACCCAGTGGCTTGCTGCTTTGGCCTTGGTGGTGGCCAATGCTGAGATGCGCTTCCTCTGGCTGGCTTTGGCCACGGCCATCCTTGTGGCAACGGTGGTGATCAGCCGTCGCCAGCTGCAACATGAGCGAGCTCTGATGAACACCAACCCTTGCTCCACTCCTGTTGATCCTGCGGCCCTTGGCGAACCGCGTGGCTGAATCGGGTGTTGAAATCCTGTGCGTGGGCACAGAGCTGTTGTTGGGGGATATCCTCAACGGCAATTCTCGATGGATTGCCGAACAGTTGGCGGGACTGGGGCTGCCGCATTACCGCCAAACCGTTGTTGGCGACAACAAAGAGCGTTTGATCTCTGCCGTACGCGAGGCACGGCAGCGCTGCAGGGTTCTGGTGACGACAGGAGGTTTGGGTCCAACCCCCGATGACCTCACCACCGAGGCCCTGGCCGCTGCTTTCGACACTCCTCTCGAGGAGCGGCCCGAACTCTGGCTGGAGATCCAGCAGAAGTTATCGGCAGGTGGCCGGCCGGTTGCTCCCAGCAACCGCAGCCAGGCTTTTCTGCCCCGTGGAGCCGAGGTGCTTCCCAATCCAAAGGGGTCGGCACCGGGAATGATCTGGTCGCCCCGGCCTGATTTCACGATCCTCACCTTCCCTGGGGTGCCTTCGGAAATGCGGGCGATGTGGACGGAAACGGCCGCCCCCTGGCTTCAAGCCAATGCTGGGACGTCCGGTGTGTTTGTGAGCCGCCAGCTCCGCTTTAGTGGCATTGGTGAATCCGATCTGGCTGAGCGTGTTGCCGATTTGTTGGCGTCCACCAACCCAACGGTGGCTCCCTATGCCTCCCTTGGAGATGTGAAATTGCGGCTCACGGCCTGTGCACCCACTGCCGATGCCGCCGCTGAGCTGTTGCTGCCGGTGGAAGCTGAGCTGCGCCGTCGCACGGGAAACCACTGCTATGGCGTCGATGCGGACAGCCTGGCGTCGGTGGTGATCGACCTGCTCAAGCAACGGCACCAGACGATGGCGGTGGCGGAGTCCTGCACCGGTGGTGGGTTGGCGGCAGCCCTGACGGCTGTTCCAGGCTCTTCGTCGGTTTTTCAGGGTGGCGTCGTCGCTTACAGCAACGCGGTGAAACAGGCTTTGCTGGGGGTTTCGCTGGATCTGCTCACTGCCCATGGTGCTGTTTCCCAGCCTGTGGTCGAGGCGATGGCTCGGGCAGCAAGGGAACGCCTGAATTGCGACTGGGCGATCGCTGTAAGCGGTATCGCCGGCCCTGGCGGTGGCAGTGCTGAGAAGCCCGTGGGCTTGGTGCATCTGGCCTTGGCTGGTCCCGGTGGCTGTGAGGCCTGGGTGCAGCATTTCGGTGAGCGGCGGGGTCGGGAGGCCATTCAGAGGATGAGCGTGATCCGTGGCTTAGACCGTCTGCGTCTCTGCTTGCTCGCTCAGGTTTAGGGTCGACGGTTCTTGCGACTGAGCTGTTGAGTTCCGGCACCCTCTACGACAAGGTGTGGGATCTGCATCGGGTGGCGGAGCTCCCCGGCGGTTCCACCCAACTGTTTGTTGGTCTGCATCTGATCCATGAGGTCACCAGTCCTCAGGCCTTCTCGGCTTTGAAGGACAAGGGCCTGTTGGTGCGTTGTCCTGAGCGCACGGTGGCAACGGTGGACCACATCGTGCCGACGACCTCTCAGCAGCGGCCGTTCGCCGACCCGTTGGCGGAGGAGATGCTCAGCACCTTGGAGCGGAACTGCCAGGAGTACGGCATCCCTCTGAACAACATCGGCAGTGGCCGGCAGGGCATCGTTCATGTGATTGCCCCGGAGCTGGGCCTGACCCAGCCAGGCATGACGGTGGCTTGCGGTGATTCCCACACCTCCACCCATGGCGCCTTCGGGGCGATCGCCTTTGGGATCGGCACGAGTCAGGTGCGCGATGTGTTGGCCAGTCAGAGCCTGGCCATGAACAAGCTCAAGGTGCGCCGGATTCAGGTGAATGGCCTGCTGCCAGAGGGCGTGTCGGCGAAGGATCTGATCCTGCATGTGATTCGCCACCTTGGTGTGAAGGGTGGCGTTGGCTATGCCTACGAGTTCGCAGGCTCTGCCATCGAGGCGTTGTCGATGGAAGAGCGGATGACCCTCTGCAACATGGCAATCGAGGGAGGAGCCCGATGCGGTTACGTCAATCCCGATCAGGTCACTTTTGAGTATCTGAAAGGTCGCCCCCATGCTCCCGAAGGTGACGCCTGGACCCGCGCTGTCGCCTGGTGGAGTTCCCTGGCCACTGATGCCAACGCAACGGTCGACGACGAGGTGGTGTTTGACGCCGCTGCGATTCCACCCACGGTGACCTGGGGCATTACCCCTGGCCAGGGACTGGGCATCGATGAAACCGTTCCCAGCCTTGATCAACTGGATCCAGGTGAGCGTCCGATTGCGGAGGAGGCTTATCGCTATATGGATCTCCAGCCGGGAACGGCCATCGCCGGGGTGCCTGTGGATGTCTGTTTCATCGGCAGCTGCACCAATGGTCGTCTCAGCGATCTGCGTGCGGCTGCCGATGTGGCCCGTGGGCGTCAGGTGGCTGAAGGCATCAAGGCGTTTGTGGTTCCCGGCTCGGAGCAGGTGGCGAAGGCTGCTGAAGCGGAAGGGCTGGATGCTGTGTTCCGTGCCGCAGGCTTTGAGTGGCGTGAGCCCGGCTGCTCGATGTGTCTGGCTATGAATCCGGATCGGCTGGAGGGGCGTCAGATCAGCGCCAGCTCCAGCAACCGCAATTTCAAGGGTCGGCAGGGATCGGCCAGTGGTCGGACCTTGTTGATGAGTCCAGCCATGGTGGCCGCCGCTGCCGTTAACGGTCGTGTGACCGATGTTCGTACTTTGATTTCTCCGTCCGCATCGTGATGGCTCACTTCCCGACTGGTCCGATTCAACAGGTGAGTGGAACGGCCATTGTTGTTTCCGGTGAAGACATCGACACGGATCGGATTATTCCGGCAAGGTTCCTCAAATGCGTCAGCTTCGAGGCATTGGGTGACCAGGTCTTCGCCGATGACCGTCTTGAACTCTCCGGTGAGCATCCCTTTGATCAGGCCCGTTATCAGGGGGCCTCGATCCTGGTGGTGAATGGCAATTTCGGCTGTGGTTCCAGTCGTGAGCATGCACCTCAGGCGTTGATGCGCTGGGGAATTCGCGCGGTGGTTGGGGTCAGTTTTGCCGAGATTTTCTACGGCAACTGTCTTGCCCTTGGCATTCCCTGTGCAACGGCGGCCCCCGAGCAGATCAAGGCGATTCAGGCGCAGGTGGATGGCGATCCCGGCCGATCCTGGAGCCTCGATCTTGCCAGTTTGCAACTGACCGCAGCCGACACCAGTTGGCCTATGTCGATCGATCCCGGTCCTCTGGACATGCTGCGCAGCGGTCGTTGGGATGCAACGTCCCAGCTCCTGGACCATGGCCCCCAGGTTGCGGAATTGATGCAAAAACTGCCCTACATCAACCAGTTCGCCGCCGGGTAACAGCCAAGCGCGACTCCTGTGTCTATGAAATAGATAGGAGGTTGGGACTTAATGGCCTGTTCGCTTTCGCGGTTGGTGTTGCCGTTTGTGCCGCTGTTGGTTGTTGCCGGTGTGGGTCCTGCTGGGGCCCTGCCGCTTCAGGTGCAGGCCCATGATCCGTTGGATCGCAGCTGCCCCGGCTGTGATCTCCGCCAGGCGGATTTCCGTCAGGCCCATCTCATCGGTGCTGATTTTCGGGGCAGTGATCTGCGCGGTGCCGATCTGCGGGAGGCGAATCTGGAAGGTGCTGACCTGACGGGAGCGTTGCTGGAAGGTGCTGACCTGAGAGGAGCGAACCTCACCAACGCTGAGCTTTCTGGCGTGGATCTGCGCAATGCCGATCTACGGGAGGCTCATGTGATCAATGCCTATGCACCGAACGTGCGGACCTCCGGCATGCGCTACGCCGGAGCTTCGCTGTTCGGCAGCAATCTGATCATCGGTGGCGGTGATTGATCAGAAGGGCCGATCCGAGTCTGTCGTTTCCATCCAGTTTGTTGGGGTGTAGGGAACAAACGGCACGCCTGTGCCCTTGAAGTCAAAGTCGTTGAGCCGGAAGCGAACGCCACCAATGCCCTTGTAGGGATTGAAGTAGACCCCCACGTCGTAGCTGCGCCGTTGCCAGCGCAATTCAATGTTGGAGTTGACGGTGCTGCCGTAGAACTTCGAACCGGGATCGACGTTGTAGCTGACGCCGGTGCTCAGCACGACCGGCCCAACAATTTGTTGGGTGAGGCCAACCCCAAGGGTGGCGAGATCGACGTTCCGATCAAAGGCGAACGGGCTGTCGCCATTTTTCAGGGAGCCGTTGCCGACGATGGAGATCTGCGTGAAATCGAGGAAGGGCTTGCTGAAGGTGCCCAGGGTGATGGTGGGGCCTCCGCTGAGACTCAGGGTCTCCTGGTGAAGGCCATCGCCGTACACAGCAATCGAGGTGTTGACGTTGGTGTTCAGGCTCAGCCCCGGAACGATGGGAACGGGGGAATAGCGATAGGCCGCTGTTGGAATCAGCTCTGCTGTCTTCCCTTTGAGCAAGGGGATCTTGCTGGTGACCGAGGCAAACAAGCTGCCTCGCCCACTGCGCAAACGGCGGTTGCTGTTGAAGCGGTCGGCGTCGTAGTCGCCGATGGCACCGCGAATGAGGTAGTCATGGTCCACTTCGCCTGTCGACCAGCTGCCCTTGGTCTGCGCATAAACGCCGTAGGCCGCATTGATGTCGGTTTCACCGAGGGAGCCATTCCAGGTGCGGTAGCGGTAGGCCCCGAACAGATTGGTGCTCAGTACGCCCAAGCTGCCCATGTCGATGTCCTGGCCAAAACTTCCCCAGTAGCGGCTGCTACTGAGGATGTCTGCGGGATCAAAGCTGCTGATGTCGGCGTCGCCGTTCAGTTTGTAGTTCCCGTAGCGGCCGCGCAGTTTGGCGTCCAAGCCAAATAAATCAGCGGCGCTGTTGAAGTCGCCGTCAATGGCGCGCTGCACCATGAACTGCGGTTGAACGGACAGTTCCGTGCTCGTACCGATGGTGAGTGGCTTGAGGTTGCGTCCCACAAAAAGGCCATCACGGTCCCGGTTGTCGATGCCAACAACGAAGCGGTTCTCCACTTCCTCTTCCTTCTGGATGAGCTGTCGACGGGTGACCGGGATGGGCAGCCGCTCTTCAACGATCAGCCGGTTGCGTCGCGCCGAGATCAGCACATCGCCATTGGCTTGCTCGCGGGCGATCACATCCTCTGCATCGATTCTGGTTTGCGCCGGCGTGAAGGGATCGTTGCTGAAGCCCATGCGGTCAGCCTCCCAGCCATCCGCCGTGATCAGGATCTTCGAGGCCTGCACCCTCCAGCGGCTGATCGTGCCGTTGAGGAAATTCGTGCTTCCCAGGCTCTTCAGTTGGGGAACTTTGACCACGCCAAAGCGGTTTTCATCCCTGACCGAGGAATTCAGGCGTTGAACGGGGATGCCGCTGCGCCGTTCGATGCTGAAGCTGCCCTGGAGGTCGACGTCTGAGATGCGTTGGTTGATCCTGGCGATCGCTTCAGTCCGCATGGCCTGCTGCTGGGCTGGCGGAATCGTGGGTTGCTCCGCTGTGTTGTCGCTGCTGACATGGCGTTGAGGGCTTCCTCCATCGCCGAGGGCAATCGAGTCGAGGCGCTCGGAGAGGGAGGAGGGCTTGAAGCGCTGGCCGCGATCCGGGTCGTCACACTCCAGCATGGGCGGCATCACGTCGCTCGCCTGCTTGGGTGTGTCCCGTCCCCAGCGGTAGCGCAAGCCGAGCAAGTAGGCATTGCTGCCCTCAGTGACGCCTCCATAGGTGCCGAAAGCACCGGAGCGGTGGTGAATCCGGCCCACGAGCGATAAGTCGGAGGACACCGCTGCCTCCACCTCGAAGCCGAGATAGTTCAACAGCTGGGTGTAGTTCTCGCGGAATGTTTTCTCGTAGAGGCTGACGTTGGAGTTGTAGCTGATGCCTTCGATGACGCTGAAGCTCAGCCAAGGCTGAACCCAGACGCGTGCTCCAATCCCCAGCACCCCCTCGCCGAAGTTCTGTGCCGGCAGATCGGCATAGGGCTTGCTCTGGTTGAATTCGCCACCCTGTTGCTGCTTGGCGATGTGGCTGAACAGGTCAGCCTCAAGTTCAATGGCGAATGGACCAGCGCGCATGATCCGTTTCTGCACGCCGACGCCCAAAACGGCTTCCGGACGCATTCGACCGTTGAACAGGAAGGTGTCCCCGAAGGCGGCATCAATCATCTGACCGCCCCAGGCCGTCACTGCCCAAGGTTGCGGATGCCAGTCCGGAACCGGGGGAAGCAGCGGTGGACAAGCCACCGGAGGCATGTCTTCACGGCTGGCTGAGGTGGCTGGCTCAGGCGGGGCTGATGTTGTTCGAGAGCTTGTTAATGGATTGGTAAGGGGCTCTTCAAGGTCGATGACCCCGTAAACATCGTTGAGCTGACCTTCGTTTTGGACGAGGTTGTAGCGGAAGCTCGAGGCTTGAAAAAACTGTTTGCCACGCCGGAAGCGCACGGCACCGCGGGCGTAGAGCGTGCGATACGCCGCATCAAATTCAATGCGATCAGCGTGCAGTTCAGCCTGCCCGAGCTGAACCGAAACGTTGCCTTCGGCAATCGTGGCTTTTGATTTGGTGTCCGTGTATTGGAGGTCAGCTCGAATGTTCAGGCGCGCCGGCGCTGGAGAAACCGTCTCTGGCGTTGATTCAGCCGAGCCGGCCGTGACGAGCAACACTGAAACCGACCCTGTGATCAGGGTTCCGGTCAATGCAAAGAGAAGGCGGTGCGCCGCCAAGGCAATCCTGCTGCGCCCCATGAGCTTGCCAGCTCATTTCAGTAATCACGGTCCGATCAGACCAGTGCGTTGCGCGGTCTGATCGGGAGGTGAATCAATCTTCCAGGTCTTTACGGCTGGGGGTGCGGCTTGGATCGCTCGCAAGGAACCCGAACACGAAGATGCCGAGGAAGAAGAAGACGACCGAGTAAACGGAGATCTTGAGGGCGAGCATGGAGACCGACCGGCGTCTGTGACAAGGGCATCATCCTATGGGGCATGACAGCGTCAGCAGGGGAATGAACCCTGATCAGGTCGGTCGATCGGAGTGGATTGAAACGTTTCGCAGTCGATCGCGACGTGATCTGCGTGGCCGCTGGCTCCGCTCAGGCGCTGCCCAGGCTGGGTTTTTTCTCGATGAAAGCTGGGGATTTACGCACCGTCCGGACTGGGCCAAACGCGGCCTGCTGATCTGGCCCAGGGGACGTCAATGGCTGCGGCTTGAGCAGCGGTTGAGCTGGCCTGATGGCTGGAGTACCAGTGATTCCTGCTGTGCCCGGTTGGTGCTGAGCTGGTGGGCCGAGCAGATGCGCCTGTGGGTGGATGGCGTGCTGGTTCATGAGGGGGATCTGTTCGATACCGCCTGTCGCTGGCCGCTGCCTGCGCGCTGTCGTCAGGGAGCATCGCTCGATCTTGTGCTGGAGCTCTGCAGCCCTTTGCATGACGACGGAGCTCTGATCAGCAGCCATCTCGACCTGGAGCCGCAGTTCGCAGGCCCCGATCCTGAGGGCACGTTGTTGCCAGCGGCCCTGGAACTGCATCTGGCGGCGGATGGAGACCTGCCATCGCATTGGGCGGATCTGGATCCCAGCGGTGTTGAAGCGCAGGATGCTGTTGCAACGCACCTGCATCAGGTGAACCCTCCACGAGGGTCGTTGCATTGGCTTGGTCATGCCCATCTCGACCTGGCTTGGCTCTGGCCGGTGGCCGACACCTGGCAGGCCGCTGAACGCACCTTCCGATCAGCGCTGGATCTGATGCGTCGCTGGCCCGAACTGCGCTTTGCCCATTCCACGCCCGCCCTCTACGCCTGGATGGAGCAGCATCGACCGGCTCTGTTTGCGGAGATCCAGGCGGCCAGCCGTGCCGGTCGCTGGGAACCGATTAACGGACCCTGGGTGGAGACCGACTGTGTGTTGGTTTCCACGGCGTCGCTTTGGAATCAGTTCGCTCTCGGTCAGAAGGACAGCTTGCGCCGCTTTCCGGAATGGACCCATGAGCTGGCCTGGTTGCCGGACAGCTTTGGCTTTGCTGCGGGTCTGCCTGCGGTGGCGGCAGCTACCGGGGTGCGCTGGTTCTGCACCCACAAGCTGGCCTGGAATGCTGAGAACCCTTTCCCCCACCGTTTGTTCCGCTGGCGCGGACGGGGGCGGTCTGAACTGCGCAGCCTGATGCTGCCGCCGATCGGGCGTCGCGCTGATCCTGTGGAGATGCAGGGCGAGCAGCGGGCCTGGCATCAGGCCACGGGACTTGAGGCAGCGCTCTGGATCCCGGGCGTCGGTGATCACGGCGGTGGTCCCACCGAGGAGTTGCTTGAGCAGATCGGGCTCTGGGAGAAGCAAGCGGCCGCTGTGCCCACCCGTGCCGGAACGGTGCGGGAGTTCTTGGCCAACCTGGAGCAGGACGATCAGGCCTGGGCGGTGTGGCGCGATGAGCTCTTTCTGGAGCTGCACCGCGGTTGTGCCACCAGCCGTCCCGATCAGAAACGTCACAACCGAACGCTCGAGCGGCTTTTGCGGGAAGCCGACGCTGCTTCAGCCCTGCTGGCCCTGGCCGGCCGGGATGGCGGTGGGAGCGATTGGCGCCCGCTGTTGTTTCAGCAGTTTCACGACATCCTTCCGGGAACGTCGATCCCGGAGGTGTTTGAGCAGGCGGAACCGGTTTGGCGCTCGGCTCGGCGCCAGGCCCGCGGAGAGCGCGACCGGAGGCTGGCAAGGCTGACGCGCCAGAAGGACACAGCGGCGGCATGGAGCTGGTGGGGCCTGCAGCCCTTGGCGTCCTGGTCGCCCCTGGTTCGCCTTCCGGCCGGATCATGGTCATCCGAAGGCGTTTCATTGCCGCAGCAAGCCGCTGCCGGTGGTGGTGCCTGGGTGCAGCTACCGCGTCAGCACGGCAGTTGTTCTGTGCCGCTCCGGCGTGAACCAGGCATGGCGTCCTGCGCTGCTCAACCCCGTCAGCCTGTGGTCATCACGTCGCTGGGGGCAGGAGTTTGGCGGCTGGTCAATGGTCTGATCGATCTCGATGTCTCCGCGGTTGGACTGATGGCTCTGCGGGATCGCGATGGACGGAATCAGTTGTCGTCACCCCTGCAGTTGGAGCGTTATCGGGACTGTGGCGAATTCTGGGATGCCTGGGATCTGGCGGCGGACTATCGATCTCAGCCCCTGGGCGTGCTCGGCACGGATTCCCTGGAATGGCTCGATCAGGGCCCCCTGGTGGCGCATCTGGTGCTGCGGCGCCAGCTCGGCGCCAGTTGCATGCGGCTGGACCTGCGGCTGAAGGCCGACACCGCGTGGCTGGAGCTGATCTGCAGCATCAACTGGTGTCAGACCCATGAGTTGCTGCGCCTGGACCTGCCGCTGGCGACCCCCGCCGTCCGCATCGCTGCCGATACCAGCGGCGGCGTGATCGAACGGCCGGCTGAACCGATGACGGTTCGGGAACGGGCCCGCTGGGAAGTCCCTGTGATCTCCTGGTTCGCTTCCCAGTCGCAAGCTCCCGGAGGCGGGATGGCTGTGTTGCTGGACGGTCCCCAGGGTGTGGATTGGTCCTCAGACCGACTTGGCATTTCGCTGCTGCGGGGTCCGACCTGGCCTGATCCCAGCGCTGATCAGGGCTGGCATCGCCAGCGTTTGGCCCTTATGCCCTTCTCCGGCTCCTGGAGTGAGGCCGGTGTGCCGCAGGCGGCGATTGCCTTTCGCGAGCCCGGGTGGTGTGCGGCGTTGCCGGCGGAGCTGCGTCAGTGGTTCCCCTCGCTGCCGCTTCAACTCACGCCGGTGGCATTGGAGCGCCATGCCAACGTTTGCCTGCTGAAGCTGCTGAATGCGGGATCAGCGCGTTGTCGCTGGACCCCCGGAGCGGACTGGAGTGTCCGCAGGGATGTCGATTCAAGTGCCGCTGATGCCGTAGTGATCGCCCCGGGAGAACTCGTCTCCCTGGTGGTGGATCAGTCCTCGTGATCGTCGAACGGGTCGTCGAGTGCTTTTGATGGAGGCCCAAAGGCCTGGTACACGCCAAATCCGGTGAGTCCGAACAAAACGGCGAGCACGCCAATGGCGACGGACAGAGCTGGGGACGACGTTTCCATCACATCTCTCGACAGGATCAACCCCGAACCGGAGTCGGCCCCTACAGTATCGAGACATCAAACCACCCGAGACCCGGCGTCGCCATGGCACAACGCACCCGTCTGGGAGACCTTCTCCGCCCACTGAACTCCGAGTACGGCAAGGTGGTTCCCGGATGGGGCACCACTCCCGTGATGGGCATCTTCATGGTGCTGTTCCTGGTGTTTCTGCTGGTGATTCTTCAGCTTTACAACAAGTCCCTCATCCTCGAGGGCATCAACGTGAATTGGAACGGCCTCGGCTGATCTGCACCCATGAACATCTTCGGCGTCGGTCTCCCCGAAATGGCGGTTATCGGCGCCGTTGCCCTGTTGGTTTTCGGGCCGAAACGGCTGCCAGAACTTGGCCGGACTCTTGGAAAAACCCTGAAGGGTTTCCAGTCCGCGTCAAAGGAATTTGAACGCGAAATCAACAAAGCCATGGCTGACCCGGAGATGTCCGGTGATGCTGCGAAGCCTGTCGAAGAACTTCCCCCCAGCGACTGAGTCGTTCCAGCGGTATGGCCACTGATCTGAAGCTGGTGGTAGGACTCGGTAATCCGGGTGCGAAATATGCCGGCACCCGCCACAACATCGGCTTCATGGCCCTCGAGCTTCTTGGCGAGCGCTCTGGATTCAGCTTTCGTCAGCAAGCCAAGTTGCACGGTCTTGCAGCAGACACAGGGGTGGGTGAGCAGCGGCTGCGCTTGCTGATGCCCCAGACATACATGAACGACAGCGGTCGCGCGATTCGTGCGGCCCTCGATTGGTTTGGCCTGGAGCCCCACCAACTGCTGGTGCTGGTGGACGACATGGACCTACCGCTTGGTCGTTTGCGGTTGCGGGCCCAGGGCAGCGCCGGGGGGCACAACGGCTTGCGCAGCACCATTCAGCATCTTGGGACTCAGGCGTTCCCAAGGCTGAGGATCGGTATTGGTGCGCCTGCTGAGAATCCTGCCGAACGTCGTGTTCGAACGGTGTCCCATGTTCTTGGTCCGTTCAGCAAGGTGGAGCAACCCTGCGTCGGCGCTGTTCTTGATGCTGTTCTGGACGGGATTCAACGTCTTCAGCGCCAGAGCTTTGAGCGCGCTGGAACCTGGATCAACGGTTTTCGCTACGACCTGGAGCCTGTCGACTGATGCCGGCTCTCCCGGCGACAACGGCCCATTTGCGGGTGCTTCGCCAGTGTTTTCAAGCCAAATGCGTGGAGGGTGAAGTCTCTGCCGGAGGTTTTGAGTGGCAGTTTTCCTGGGCCTTTGATCGCGGCGAACTGGTGGTGGAGCCGTCCCTGGGACGTGCCTTGATCGAGGATGCTCTGCGGCGGTTTCTGGTGCGTTCCGATTACAGGCTGGAACCGGGGGGTGACTACACCTTCATGGTTCGGGCCAGGTTCTGAGCGAGAACGTGGGGGCCGGCTCCGGCCATCTCAGGCTGCACTGCAGGTGCTCCTCAAGCATCACCAAAGCTGCAACCGCATCCAGATCCACCGGTGGAATGCGCAGCCCTGCCGGCAGCATCCTTCGCCAACCCCGCGCCGGCCACAGCGTCCAGTAACGCTGTCTTGCCCTCAGGGTTGTTCCCTGCTCCGGAACCAAGGTCAGATGGCACAGCCGTTCTAGTCGCTTGATCCAGGCTCGGCTTCCCGTGCCATCGCCGATCAGGATGCGGTCGAGAGCTTGGTCTTGATTCCACTGCTCCAGCCAGGGTTCCACGGCCTCCGGGGCCAGCACATATCCTTCGCGCACAAGGCCGAGCTGAAGATCGGCCAGCACAAGACCACATTTGCAGCGACCTGGATCGAGAACGGCCACTCGTTTCATAGGGAGGCCTGAATGGTGACAACGACAGGATCGGCGCTGTCGCTGACCCCTGCGGAAATCACCTCCAGGACCACGCTTTGGCTGGGGCCTTCCATCAGGGTCTGGGCCAGTTGGGAGAGGGCTGATCCATCGAACTGAAGCCCCTCGGTCAGGGATCCACGCCGCTGCACCTCGGCATAGGCCGAGGCCAGGAGAAGGTTCAACCGTGTGCGAATGCCCTCTGGCGTGCGGTCATTCGGTTGAAGCGTGGTTGTGGCCAGCACATCTCCACGTTGGGCCACCGGCCGGTTGGGACGCGCCTCGGGGAAGGCGTACACCGCCGTTTCACCCCGCAGCACATTGGTGGCAGAGCGCAGCGAGATCACCCAGGTTTCCGGTTTGCGGATGATGTTTTGCAGGCGTTCCACGTCGCTTCGAGGAACGCGGATCAACTGGCGTTCGGGCGCTTCGCCAGGCCTCACTTTCCCGTAGGCGTTGAGATTGGCCTCCTGCAACAACCTGTCGACGGCCTGTTTGGCCTGGTCCGGAGCCTCGAGTCGAACCGTTGCTCTCGCCAAGGTCTGGCCGCTGCTGATCACCACCGATCCACGCCTCAGGGCGACCAGATTGCGTTCAAGTTGTTTGAGTTCCTGCTCCCCGGCACGGATACGGCTGCGAACGCTGTTGAGTTCGGCTTCCGTGCGTTGAATGTCCGCATCGCGGGAGGCGATGTCCTGGCTGAGGCGCTCACGTTCAGCTTCAAGTTGGGCCCGCTCGTTCTGAAGAGGAGCCAGTTCAAGGCGCAGGGTGTTGGCCCGCTGCTGCGCTTGCTTCAGCTCAATGGCGATCCGCCGGGTTTCTGTTTGGGTCTTGTCCCGTTCACGCTCGGCTGCCTTTAGCTGTCGCCGGCTGTCCTGGAGCTTCTCCTGCAGGGCATCCAACTCAAACAGGCCCACCCGCAGCTGTCGGCTCACCAGCAGCATCAGGCCAAGTGAAAGCGCACTGATCAGGCTGCCGGTCAGAACCGTGATCAGAACGGCGGTGCGCCTTGGGCGCATCTTGAACAAACTCAGTCGCGCTTTGCCGACGCGGCTGCCCAGACGATCACCCAGGGTCGACAGCACTCCCCCGAGCACCAGCAGAACCAGAATCAGTGCCCAGCCGCTCATGGCTGCACTCGTGGGGCGATGGCCGGACTAGCTGAAGCGTTTGGCCAGAGCGATCGGATCCAGAACGGTGATTTTCTTGCGGTCAATCTGAACCAGACCGGATTGACGCAAGTCTCCCAGCAGACGCGTAATTGTGACGCGTGTTGAGCCAATTGCTTCAGCGATGGCTTGATGGGACAGGCGCAGATCGATGGTGATGCCCAGCTCATCCGCCACGCCGAAATCCCTGCACAGCACCAGCAGGAAGCTCACCAGCCGGGACGACATGTCCCGATGGGTGAGGGTTTCAATCATCGTTTCGGTCTGCAGAATCCGGCTGGAGAGACCCTGCAGCAGGCGCAGTCCAACGCTGGTGTCGGCTTCGATGGCGGCCTTGACGGAGGTCGCCGGTGCCGTCACCATCTCGACCCTGGTAAAGGCCACAGCGTGGTAGAAGCGATCAGAGCGTTGGCCGGTCAGCAGTGACAGCACACCGAAGAGGCTGTTCTCGCGGAGCAGGGCCACGGTGATTTCCTCCCCCGACTCATAGACGCGGGACAGACGAACGGCCCCCCGGCGGATCAGATACACCCGTTCTGCGGGATCTCCAGGGAAGAAAATGGTCTTGTTGCGGTCCACCAGTTCACTGCTGGCGCCATCGAGATCTCGGATGATCTCAAGGAGAGAACGGTTGGCCGGTTCTGCGCTGGGAGAAGGAGCCACCATCTGCGGGGCGTATCGGCTGAAACCTCGGCTACTGGTCATGACAACCCCCTGGTGAAGCGAAATTACGGACCCGGCGGTGGCCGCCATGTAGCGGTTATTACGTAACGCTGCTGTGCTCGGTGAAGGCTTGGCGTTGTGCCTGCATCAGGGATGACAATCCCGGCTCCGCCAAATCCAGCAGCTCATTGAGCTGGCTGCGGCTGAAGGGTGCTCCCTCCGCAGTTCCCTGGATTTCCAAAAGACGGCCATCGCCGGCCTGCACAACGTTCAAGTCCACCTCGGCTCGGCTGTCTTCGCTGTAGTCCAGATCCAGCAAGGCCTGGCCATCCACCAAGCCCACGGAGACGGCCGCCACCTGATCGACCAGCGGCGATTGCTCCAGCACTCCCTGTTCCACCAGCGATCGGCAGGCCTGGTCCAGGGCGAGCCAAGCCCCGGTGATCGAGGCCGTCCGGGTGCCGGCGTCCGCCTGGATCACGTCGCAGTCGATCAGCAAGGTGCGCTCCCCCAGGCGTTCCATGTCGATCACGGCGCGCAGGCTGCGCCCGATCAACCGCTGAATCTCCTGGGTGCGACCCGAGAGTTTCATCAGCTCCCGTGATTGCCGCTGTGGGGTGGACCCTGGCAGCAACCGGTATTCGGCGCTGAGCCATCCCAGCCCTTCTCCCTTCCGCCAGCGGGGAACCTTGCCCTCCAAGCAGACGCTGCAGAGCACAGCGGTTCGGCCCGTGTGAACCACCAGGGAGCTCAGAGCAAACCCCATGGGATTCCAGGTCACCGAGAACGGTCGCAACTGCTCTGGGCGACGGCCATCAGTGCGGTGTTCAGGGGATTGGCTCATCGGTGGTGTGCAGTTCGTCAAGCCTCGCAGGCGGTTGGTTCTCGCCCCGTCCAAACACCATGGGTGGTGTCAATCCCCTTGTGGAATGTGATCTCGCCGCTACATTCAAGGTCTCGCCGGGGGCACCCGGGCAGATGCTTCCGTGATGACCACAAGCCTCGCCAATCCCCAAGCATTCCAGAACTCCCTGGATCAGGATCAGCAGGCTTTGCAGCGGGCGGGCCTCAGGCCCGTAGCACCTGTCTCTGATTCGCCACCCCTGCATCTGGTGGCCCCCGAAGGGCAGCTTCAAGTGCATACGGCGCCCTACCGAGGCAGTTTCGCCAGTGTTCTGAGTCAGGCCATGCGTGCTGCTGGCTTGGGCAGTCGTGTTCTGATCAGTCAGTTCCTCAAAGGGGGCGTTCAGCAGGGACCGGCTGGACGGGTGCAGCTCTGCGGAGGTCTTGTCTGGCTCCGTCCGGAAGTGCCCCTCTGCCTCTCCTCACCGGGGCATCCCGGTGGCGCCGAGGCGGTGGCTGCAGTTTGGTCCATCTGTCGCCAGCACTTGATTCAGGGAGATCTCGACCAGCTGGTGTTGGATGAAATCGGCCTTGCCGTGGCCTTCGGATACCTGGATGAAGCGGATGTGATTGCAGCCCTTGAGCAGCGGCCCGCTTCGATGGATGTGATCATCACTGGACCTGCAATCCCCGCCGGTGTGATGGAGATGGCAGATCAAGTCACGGAGTTGCGCCGAGGTTTCTGATGCTCAAGTGCGATCGCTGGATCACTGAACAGGCCGGCCAGGGAATGATCGAGCCATTCCAGAGCGGTCTGGTTCGTCACCTGGATCCGGAGCAAAAGCTGAGACCGGTTTTGAGTTTCGGTTGCTCCTCTTATGGCTACGACCTGCGCTTGTCGCCCCAGGAATTCCTGATCTTCCGGCATGTTCCGGGCACGGTGATGAACCCCAAGCGGTTCAACCCAGCCAACCTCGAGCCCACCCCCCTTCATGAGGATGAAGACGGGCGCTATTTCATTCTCCCTGCGCATTCCTACGGCCTTGGTGTGGCGTTGGAGAAGCTACGGGTTCCCCCCAACATCACCGTTATCTGTTTGGGCAAGAGCACCTATGCCCGCCTTGGAATCATCGTCAATACCACCCCGGCAGAAGCCAGCTGGGAGGGTCATCTCACCCTCGAATTCAGCAACAGCTCTGGCGCTGACTGTCGGATCTATGCCGATGAAGGCATTTGTCAGCTGCTGTTTTTTGAAGGTGATCCCTGCTCGACCACCTACAGCGATCGACAAGGCAAATACCAGCACCAACCGGAACGGGTGACGCTGGCTAAGGTCTAGCCCCCGCTTACGGGGCCAGTCGCGCCCGGTGAAGCCTGGTTTTTTCATACCAGGCTGCGAATTCCGGGGCCCAATTCACCATGTGGGGCCACATCAGATCGCAGAGCTGGCGGATCTCCAACTGGGCATCGAGCTTGGCCCTCAGATCCATGAAATGCAGGAATGCCCTCAGGCTGAAGCTCACCACAAAATGCTGGCGGTAGTCGAAAGGAAGTATGCCGCGTGCGTGCTCCTCGGCGAAACCGGCCTTGAGCAGATCCCTGTAGCGCTCGGCGGCACTTCGGCACAGATCGAGATCCTGTTGGCGTAGTGCTTCGGTGTAGGTGTATTTCTTT
Source organism: Synechococcus sp. CC9605 (assembly GCF_000012625.1). NCBI lineage: Bacteria > Bacillati > Cyanobacteriota > Cyanophyceae > Synechococcales > Synechococcaceae > Synechococcus > Synechococcus sp. CC9605. The sequence continues at coordinate 278,865 of NC_007516.1, forward strand.
CCCTGCCGATCGCTGTACTCGCCGACGGGCCGTAGATAAAACACGTCCTCCAGGTCCAAGGCGCCATCCGCTGCACGGCAGATGCGTTCACCGGTGTAGCGCATGGATTGCACATCGAAGCTCACCCCAACCCGGTGGGTGCGGGCCTGCTGCATCACCGAGTGCGGGAAACATCCCACGTTCAGCACGATCTGCGCATGCTCCATCGGGCCGTAGTGGCCGCGTTCTCCAGACAGCAGACGTTTCACACAGATCTCCCCGGCCCGTTGCTCATCGGGCCAGTTGGCACGATCTGCGGCCACGAATCCTTCGCTGTAGTCCTGATGCATGGCGGCGTAAACGCATTGCTGCGGGTTCGGCGTGGCTGCGATCAGATCGACCCGAAAGCGGTCCATGGGAGCGTCAGAGTGACGAGTTGTGGTGATCATGGCGAGGCGTGTCAACCATGGCTGCGGGGCCCGGCGTTGGCTGGGCTTGAGGCACCTGCCAACGCATTGTTCGCGGAGAAGGGCGTCTCCAGCCGGCTGATGTTGCCGACGCCAGGCAAGGCAGGCAACGGTTGATCTTCAATCAGTGCTGTGGTGAGCAGCTGGAGTTCCTCAACGCTGCGTAAACCGATGGATCGGCCCTTAGCCTCCCCCTCGGCGTTAAACAGGTTCAACTGGGGAATGCCGTTGACGTCGTAGCGATCAACAAGATCTTGCCACCGGGGGTTGTCGACGTTGACCAGAACAACATCGAGTCGATCCCGCGATCGCTTCTCCAAATCCAGCATCGAAGGGGCCATCTCCCTGCAGACCTGGCACCAATCGGCGTAGAACTCGATCAGGGTTGGGCGTCCATTCGTTAACGCTGTTTGCGGGTCGAGGGATCGTCTCGCCAGCTGCTCCATCGGGCTTTCGCTCTGAATGCCGCCCCGCAGGATGACCAGGCCAATGGCCAGAACCACCGCGATCAGCACCAGCACCCATTGCTGTGCCGTGCCCAGGGGCGAAGACTTCGGAGTGCCTGTCATCGCACTGCAACCTCAGCGATCACTCTGGCAGCTCCTTCAAAAGGCCGCCGCTAGCTTGCATCCATGCCAATTCTGCGACTGCTGAGCCTTCCGGTTCGGGCGCCGTTGCTGACGGTGCTGTTTCTGGTTGCGGTTGTGCTCGGCAACCATTGGCAGATGGCTCAGCCCTCCTTCACGTCTCTCCATGGCGTGAGTGCGGCCTGGTTTTGGTGTTTCGTGCTGCTGCAGGTTCAGGTGGTTGTCGTCTTTTGCACGATGCCGGATCTGCTGTTGCGACAGGTGTCGATGCTGATGGCGTCGAGTCGGGTGATGACGTTGGTGGTCACGCTGCTGGTTGTGATCACCGGTGGGATCTATCTGTTGAAGCTGAATGTGCTTACCGACGTGCTGATCCTGGCGTCCGCCGTGATGTTGGCTCGGCTCGATCTCATCCGCATCGGTGTTCTGCCCGCCGCTGGGATCTGTCTTTGTCTAATGAGTGTGGTCGTGATCGGTGGCATCGTTTCCGGCACGCTGCTTCCGCATCCCAGCATCAGCTTTTTTGCAGAAGGATGGATTACCGCCTAGGTAACCCATCAGATTGTCGAGCACTTTCTTGGCGTAGAAACGTGTTTCGGGGTATGGAATGCGTTCCACCCAGAGCGCGGTTTCGGCAGCAGCCTTGGGATCCGCCCAAGAGTCCACGGCACCGGGCCCGGCGTTGTAGCTGGCAATGCTGCGAAAGGGGTCGTTCTCCCATTGATTCAGCAATTGGTTGAGATAACGCGCACCCAATTCGAAGTTGTTGGCGGGATCTTTCAGCATCGGTGTGCTGGTGGGCTCGCCAGCCATCTCTGCGGCAGTGGAGGGCAGCAATTGCATGACGCCAACGGCCCCGGCAGGGGAGACCACTCCAGGTGCGAAGCGTGACTCCTGTTTGGCGATCGCTCGCAGCAGATTGGCCTGAAGACCTTCTTGCTTGGCGGCTGTCTTTATTTCAGCTTCGAAGAGGCGAGGGAATTGGCTGCGATGCAGAAGGCTCCTTTGCTGGCAGCTGGGATCACGCCAGCGGAGACTGAGCCACCAGAGCTGATCCAATCCCATCCAGGTGTCCCCGACAGCCAGGCGCAGCCTGCCCTCGGCCAGACGTTCCTCGGGTGGCGGTGGGATCTCAGGATCTGCCTGGGCCTGCCAGGCTTCCCAGGCGGCGTGCACCTGGCCCAGGCGCCAGAGCTCGTTCACCAGGTTGTTGTGGCTGTTGAGCGGTTGCCAGGTGGCGGACTCGCGCTGTGGGGCTGGGGCTCGCAAATCCAGAGGTTCGGCCATGCCCAGTTGCTCCATGGCACGCCATCGGTAGTAGCCCCCTGGGAAGGCCTCGATCAGGCGGCGCCAGGTGCGTTCTGCCTTTGCCGTTTCGCCGAGTTGCTTTTGGCTCAGCCCCAACCAGAACAGCCGCCGCGTCTCCAATGGTGAAGGCAAGGGTCCATCCTCGTTGTGGCGTTTCAGCAGGTCGCGGGCACGCTCCCAATCCCCAGCAAGAAAAGCCTCGCGGGCCAGGTCCCATTGGAGTTGCCAGACATCGGGGTCGTTGGGCCAGCGGCTCAGGGCGGCATCTGCCCCGTTGCCGCCGGCGAGTCGCACGCGGGCTGCGGTAACGGCAGCTGAGCGCTCCGGAAGGGCATCCAGAACCCCAGGCTGGGGATTGAGCGGTTCGCTCAAGATCTGTGCTGCTTCAAGGCTGGCGGGATGGTTTGGGTGGCTCTGCGCCAGGGTCAGCAGCTGGGCTGTACCCACGTCAGGGTCGCCATGCAGCAGGAGGGAACGACCGATGGCCAGTTGGGTCTGCGGGGCGGCATCAAGCTCCTGAAGGCAGGTCAGAGCGGCGTCGGCATGGCCGCGTTTTGCCAGTGCTTGCACCAAGGTTTGGCGCTGATCAGCTTGAGGTGCCTGCGCCCCCGTGGCTTGGCAGGCGTCAACCATCAGCTCCAGCGCGCCGGCTTGGCGTGCATTCCAACGGGCCAGGTGCAGGGCGCCCTGATGGTTTGGCAGCGCTTCGGAGCCATCCCGAGCCGCCAAGGTCAGTGCTGCTGGGTGGGCGGGTTGCAGTTGGAGCAGCCGCTGATGAAGCGCCGGGTTGGTGTTGCCAAGCGCCAATCGTGCCCAGGCGGAGCCAGGTGCTTTGGGAAAGCGATCCAACAGGAACTGCCAGGTCTGCGTGGCTTCCGACGTCTTCCCAAGGGCGTCGGCGGTGAGGGCTGCCCGTTCGAGCACCACGGCCGCCATCGGATCACGCCCCCAGCCCTGGCCATGGAGCAGGTCCGGTGCCCCATCCCTGGCCACCATCAACAAGGCGGCTTCGCGACGGGTCTGTGGATCGATGGCCCAGCGGTAGTGCTGCCAGAGGCTTGCCTGCGAGACCTCAGGAGTGAGGGGCTGATGCTGCCTCTTCAGCAGGTGCTGCCCGCCCCATGCAGCCAACCCACTGAAACCAGCAACCGACAGCAGCAGCAGCGTTCCGATTCGCGGCCCTGCCTGCACATCCAACCTGCAGCTGGTTGCATTCTGACGCTCCTCAGTTTGTTGGTGAGCCTTTGATCAGCTGAGGGCTATGAAGGGCAGAGCTGCACCTGTCACGTTCCTGGGAATCAGCGTCAGAGGTGCTTCCTATGGTGCTGTCCACGATTGAGACCCATGGTTCAAGAGGCGTGTTCCCCGATTGGCCCCGCTCTCGGTGATGCTGCGCCAGGGTTTGGGACCGATGGAATCCGTGGGCTCGCCGGCACCGTTCTGACCCCCGCCCTGTGTCTTCAGGTGGGCTATTGGGTTGGTCGGGTTCTCCAGGCGGAAGGCCCTGTTCTGATAGGGATGGACTCCCGGACCAGCGGCAGCATGGTGGTTGCTGCCTTGACGGCTGGTTTAACAGCGGCCGGTCGAGATGTGTGGACCCTTGGTCTTTGTCCGACGCCGGCGGTTCCGTTGTTGATCCGCCAGCTGGGAGTCGCCGGCGGCCTGATGGTCTCCGCCAGCCATAACCCACCTGCAGACAATGGCATCAAAGTGTTTGGTGTTGATGGCGCCAAACTCAGCGCCTCCCGTCAGGCCCAGGTGGAAGCCTGTCTGAAGGGGCAGACGTCTATGGCTGAGCAGGGGAAATTCCGCTGCGGTGTGGCGCGCCCCAGCGCCGATCTCCTCGATCGCTACAGGGAGGTGTTGCAGGAATCGGTGGCTGAACGCCGACTGGATGGCGTTCCCATCGTTCTCGACCTCTGCTGGGGATCCGCGACGGCCTGTGGTGCTGATGCTTTTCGTGCCTTGGGGGCTGATCTCACCGTGCTGCATGGAGAACCCGATGGCTCCCGCATCAATGTGGCTTGCGGGTCAACCCATCTGGAACCGCTGCAGCGGGCTGTGATCGAGCGCGGCGCAGCGATGGGTTTTGCCTTTGACGGTGATGCTGATCGGATGCTGGCAGTGGATGGCCGCGGCCGCATCATCGACGGAGATCATGTGCTCTTCCTCTGGGGATCCGTGTTGCAGGAGCAGCAGGCGCTCCCTGAGCAGCGCTTGGTGGCCACCGTGATGTCGAACCTCGGCTTCGAGAGGGCCTGGCAGCAGCGGGGCGGCACCCTCGAGCGCACGCCGGTGGGAGATCAGCATGTCCATGCCGCGATGGTGGCCAGTGGCGCGGCCCTTGGTGGAGAACAATCCGGCCACATCCTTTCGGCCTCCCATGGACTCTGTGGCGATGGTGTGCTGACCGCCGTGCAGTTGGCCACCCTCTGCTATGCCCAGGGCATCAGTCTCAGCGATTGGTTGGACCGCAGTTTCCAGGCCTACCCGCAGAAATTGGTCAATGTGCGGGTGATGGACCGTGCGCGTCGCAAAAACTGGAGTGCCTGCACCGCTCTCACCGACGCCATTGCTTCAGCTGAGCAGTCGATGGGCGAGAACGGTCGCATTTTGGTGCGAGCCAGCGGTACCGAGCCCGTGCTCCGGGTGATGGTGGAAGCTGAGCAGTCGGATGCTGTTGAGCATTTGACGGGGCATCTGGCTGCCGTTGCAGAGGAACATCTCAACGTGGCCTGAGGGGCAAGGCTTCAGCCATCTGCAGGGCGCCATCACAGGCATCGCCTTTGGCCTTGCCCCATTGAGCCTCAGGAATCGACTGGCGAATGGCCTGTTGCACGGCCGTTCGGAACCCCGGGAGATGGGTCACGGCTCCCCCATGGCAGATCACCACGGGGGAGCGCAGGTACAGCTGCTGGACCACGGTGCTGATGCAGCTGGAGAGGGCTGCTGCTGATCGCTGCACAATCTCCTTCGCGCCCGGGCAATCCTGGACTGCTGCCTCCACCACCAGCGGAGCCAAGGCCGCGAAGTCCGCTGTGCTGAAGCCGTGCTGCACCACCCGGGCTTTGACCGCTGCGTGGCTGTCGCACCCCATCTGATTCCAGATCTGCAGGCGCAGAGGATGGTCGGGCAGGCGCCCATCGGCCATGCGCAGGGTCAGTTGCAATCCCTGGTGGCCGAGGTCAAAGGCCGAGCCGGCTCCATCAAGCAGCCATCCCCAGCCGCCACAGCGGTGTTCATGGCCGTTCTCGTCTCGGCCCAGCACGATCATTCCCGTGCCGCTGATCGCCAGGATTCCTGCACCTTCAGGGATCGCACCTCGCAAGGCTGTGCGTTCGTCTCCGGTGACCAGCACCTTGATCACCCCTGTGGCATCACCGATGGCCAGGGCTTGACTCACCAAACGTTCAGCGCGCTGTTGCAACGCTGTTCCGTGTTCGATGCCGCTGGCTCCCACGACGGCCGCCTGGATCACGCCATCGGGATGCGTCTTGAGGGCCTGCTGTGCACTGGTGCGGATCGCCTCGAGGAAACGTCGTTCACCCTGGGGGGCATCCAGGTGACTGACTCCGGGTCCTTCGCCTTCGCCAACAGGCTGGTGCAAGCCGTTTTGAACCACACTGAGGCGGCAGCGCGTGTGCGTCTGTCCGGCATCGAATCCAGCGAGCAGTCTCATGATTTCATGGGTTGACTCACCAGGCTGGCCAGGGCAAACCATCCGATCAGCTGAACTTCGGGGCGGAAGAAGATCGTGTCGGTGCTGCCCTGCATCAGTAGGCCAGCGATGGCAGCGAGGCTGGCGATGGACGTCAAGGCGCTTGAACCGTTCGCGTTGAGTTGAAGAAGGCCCTGCCGCAGGCTGGTGGCTAGCAATCCCAGGCAAGCCAGCAGCCCGGGAATGCCTGTTTCCACAAGGATTTCCAAGGGAACGGAGTAGGCACTGAGGGCGTTGAACTTCGGTTGCTGATACAGGGGATAGATGCTGTTAAACGCTGCATTGCCAGGGCCGATGCCCAGCCAGGGACGGTCTTGAACCATCTGGATGGCTGCCATCCAGACGTTGATGCGGAAATTGTTGGAACTATCCCCCCGTCCCGCCAGCAGGCTGGTGATGCGTGTGCGGATCGGATCGATCTGGGTGGCCGCTACCACCAGACAAGCGGCTCCAACCAGCAGCATGGCGAGGGGCACCAGACGTCTCCAGAGTGGAGGCCAGTGGCGCGTCCAGCGCAGCAACAGCAACAGCAGCAGCACGGCCCCGGCAGCAACCATCCCCAGCCAGCCGCCGCGGCTGTAGGTGAACAGCGTGGCTGTTGGTGCCAACACCAAGGTGGTGCCGGCAAACAGCTGGGCTCCCACGCCGCGCCAGCGCACCAGTGCAATCGCGGCGAAGGGAATCAGCGGCAGTAGGTAACCCGCCAGGAGGTTGGGGTTGCCCAGGGGGCCGTAGATCCGAATGGTGCCGGCGCTGATGGAATTCGGATCGGCCCAGCGCGCCAGTTCCTCGCTGGAGGCATACAGCTGTCGCAAGGCCAGAACGCTGCTGAGCAGCCCGCCACTCAGCAGTCCGGCGACCAGACGGTCCCACCATCGGCTGTTGCTCAGCAGCAGCTTGCAGAGCAAGGCATAAACGCCCAGGTAGCTGAGCAGTTTGATCAGGCCTTTGCTGGCGGCAATTGGAACCGGAGAACACCCCGTGGCCACAATCGCGATGGCCAGAAAAAGCATCAGCCAGCGCGAGATGGTTCCGATGCGCTCGTGTGGTGGACTGCAGAGGCACCAGAGCAGCCACAGAGCTCCGCAGGCTGTAACCACCAGGGCCAGGCCTGTGCGTGAGAACAGGGGAAGACCCGTGAGCAAGACCAGCAGGAGCAGTCCCGCCAGGCTTTCAAGGCGTTTCAGCACCGCTTGATCCGGAGCAATCAGCCCCTGCCAGCGCACCAACAGTGCCCCACCGTTCGCCGTCTGGGTTGCATCCGCAGAGGCCATCGTGGGGCTTCAAGTGGTGAGTGCTTCCGCCGGATTATCGATCTCTTGCCAGCGCTGTTCCAGATCTGACACGGAAGGAAGTGGATTCTGGTTGCGGCGGTAGAGCACCCGGTAGACGGGGAGGTTTTGCTTAAGCACGTACCGCTCCCGTTCCGTGGGAACCGAAAGCGGGTTGCTGGCGCGCCAGTGACGTTGATCCTCCACGGGGCGGTCAAAACAGGCGCTGAGTTCGGTGAGAGCCACCATCGGCTCAATCACGTTGAGAACATCGCTCTGCAAAAACAGCTCACGGCCGGGCTGGAGCGCGGTTGCAATGGCCAAAAGCAGCGCGGGTTGCAGGACCCGGCGCTTGCGGTGGCGCCGTTTGAACCAGGGATCGGGGAACTGGATGGAGACCCGCTGGAGTTGGTCCTGCTTCAGGGCCTTCATCCAGCCTTCCAGGCTGATGTTGGCGTTGCAGAACAGGATCCGAACATTGCCGTGCTCCGAGGCAAGAGCATCTCGATCGGCGGACGTCACCAGCGGTCGGCGGATTTCAACGCCGAGATGGTTCCAATGGGGATCACGTTCGGCCAGACCAAGCAGGCAACGCCCGCGGGCACAGCCGATATCAAGATGGATCGGCTGATCAGGAACCCGGAACAGCTGCTCAGGTGGTGGAAGTTCCAGCGGAAGCTGAAAGAAGCTGCTGAGGGGATTGACGTGCTGACGCAAGGTTCCGAGGCGATGCGATCCGGTTCAACCGAGATTGTCAGAGCTGCTGCCAGAGGTGCTGTCGGGGTCCTGGCGCAGCAGGCCCCAGCAGGCGGTGTAGCCATGGAGATGCGTCGTTCCGCCGACGGGCCCGATCTCACCGTTGCAGAACGCTCCTGCCACGGGCAGGTCAGGCATCAGTTGGCGCGCCACGCTGATGTCGCCATCGGCACGACCGAAAAGCCCCTGGCCCCGTCCCAGGCAGGCCATGAGCAGTCCGAAGTGGACCGTGTCGCCTGAATCAGCTGTCGCTGCCTTGAGCAGGGAAACGGCTTCGTCCTGGGAGGCGGCAGCTTCGCGCAGGTGAAATTGCACGTTTTGACCGGCACGCACCCGCTCAGCAACGGCCACGGCGCCGTTGTTGGGATCGACTCCGATCAGGTTGCGGATCAGGAAGGCACTTGCTTCTGAGGCTGCTCCGTTGGCGTTCAGCCGCAGGCTGCTGCGTTGCACGCCGAGGAACAGCGAGTGTCGCACCAGCTCGCGCTCCCGTTCGCTGAGGTCGGCCAGAACCCGTTGCAGGCAATTGATGGGGCTGGCCTTGGTGCTGCCATCACTCAGTTCCAGCAACACGTTGCGCTGCACTTGCTCGATTGAGAAAACCGGGCCGATGGGTCGACAGCCCTGTGCCACCACTGTTTCGAGTCGCCAGCTACCCCCGATGGAGCAGACCACTGCCCCGGTCACAACCTGGTCATCCAGCAGCAGCGATCCGTGTGGGCTGTTGTGGGGTGATGCGATGCCACCAATCTTCTCTGCGCCCGGATAGGCGTAATCCAGCCCGCTGAACAGGTCATTGATTCCACTGCTGGTGGGGTCGATCAGCAGGATCTGGCTGCGGGCAGCCTTGGGGGTGATGTCAACCCAGTCATGCCATTGCTGGGCCGCTCCATCCAGATCAGGCAACTCCTCTGTGTTCAGATGTTGGGTGGCGATTGAGGCCCCCGGCAGGGAGAGCACCGTCACGCTCAAAGCAGGCGTCTGCTCCAGTTCCGAGGCGCTGCCGTCACCGCGGGTGCCCACCACGCCTCCCCCGGTGCATCCGATCCAATGCTTCGCGCTGATCTGGGCGCGCAGCATCGGTAGCAGTCGCGGCAGGTCGGTGGCGTAACCCGTGGAGGTGAAGACGAGGGCGAGATCGGCTTCGCCCCTGGAGCGGCCCAGTTGCTCGGCCACATCCCGAACGGCCTCGTCCAGGGACGCTTTCGCAGAAAGCCCTGTCCGGCAACTGGCTTCAGCGCCCCCAGAACGGAACCAGCTGAACGGTGCGAACGGTGCCATGAGGCAGACCCTATCAACCTTGGAGGTCAGCTCGGGACGTTGATAATGGCGGCACTGTGACAGTCCCCGGTGAACGAGCTCACGTACCGCGCTCTGGTGTGGCTGACCTATCGCCTGGCCGCCACCTTTGCCGTGGGTGTGCCCTTGGTGCTGTTGATCTGGTCGGCCTGGCGTCGCGAGCCATTGGTGCTGCGGCTGCTCGGCATCTACTGGAAGGTGGCGAGCCTGATGGCGATCAGCCTGCTGCTGCTGACCGACCAGCGCCCCCTCGGCTACGCCATGGCGGTTGCAGCACCGGTGTTGATGGTGATCAGCATGTGGTTCTGGGTCGACATCAACGAAGAACTGGCCGACCAGCCGTCCTGGCGTCCGCTGCCCCTTGCCGTGAAGGTGTGGCGTTGGGCGTTCAGTGGGTTCGGTCTGCTCAGCTTGGGCATGAGCGTGACGGGTTTGGGCTGCATGCAACAGCTGCAGTCCCCGGCCTGTCTCACCTGGCTGGAAGCTCCTCAGGGCATCCATGGCCTCGCGGCCACGGTGTTCAATTTTCTGTTCGGTGGTCTGTGGACCGAGGCCGTTGCTGCCTTTGTGGGGTATGTCGCCCTGGTGGCCTACCTGGCTGGTCTGCTGCAGTGGTTGTTGGTGCGTTTGCCCCGTTACGGCCGCGTGGCTGGAGATTTCTGATGACTGACCAGGCGGTGGTTCAGGCCCTGGAGGAGCGTACGCGTGTTCAGCCCCAGCGGGTTGTCCGCTTGCGGGGCCAGGTGAGGGACGAGCTGTTTGAGTTGCTGATCTTTCGTGGGTTCAGCAGCAGCACCACCCACCCAACCGCCTTTGACCCTGATGCCTCTGTTCTCCCTGAAGGAACAAGCCTGGATCAGGCTGAGCTGCTGCAGGGCCCCTTGTCTCCCAGCCAGGAGGTGGTCCTGGCTGGGCCGATGCCGCCGAACGACCTCCTGGCTCAGGGCAACTGGTGAGTCCGGCGTTCCAGAACGCCAACACAGCGTCCGCAGATGTGGGGATGCTCCGGGTGCTGACCCACATCCCCCTCGTAGTGCCAGCAGCGCTCGCATTTGGTTCCCCGCGCTCGGCTCACCTCGATCGATGCGAGCTCGTCGTCTTGGCTGGCCAGCACTTCGGCCCAGGGCTCGCCGCCAAGCTGCAGTTGTGAGACCAGCAGCCAGTCCCGCAGGCCATCCACCTCGGCATCTCCCGTCTCACTCAGCCAGGACAGAGCGGCCTGAAGTTCCGTACGGTGGGCCTCAATCCGAACGGCTGCCTCGAGTGATGCGCCGAGTTCCTGACGGCCGCGGCAATCTTCCAGCACTTTGTTGACGGCGGCGCGGAGTTCCCGCAGCTCTTGAACCGGAGCGCTGAGAGTGGCATCACGCCACTCGGCTGGAATCTGCGGCCAGCCGCGGTGGAAGACCGAGGTCTCCTCCACGGGGTAAGGCAGGTTTTGCCAGATGTCTTCGGCCATGTGGCACAGCACCGGAGCGATCAAGCCGGCCAGCCGTTCGATGATCAGGGCCATCACGGTCTGGCAGCTGCGCCGGCGCTGGTCCTGGGGGGCGCTCACGTAGAGCCTGTCCTTGGCGATGTCGAGGTAGAAGTTCGACAGATCGGTGACGCAGAAGTTCTGCAGCAGCTGGAAGAAGCGGAAGAACTCGAAGCTTTCGAAGGCTTCTGTGATCTCGTCCATCACCTCGGCCGTGCGCTGCAGCATCCAGCGGTCAAGCAACGGCAGCTCAGCAGTGGGAATCGCGTCGGTTGCCGGATTGAAGTCGTGCAGGTTGCCCAGCAGATAGCGGCTGGTGTTGCGCACCTTGCGGTACACATCGGCCAGTTGCCGCAGAATCCCGGCTCCGATCGGCACATCGGCGGAGTAATCCACCGAGCTCACCCAGAGCCGCAGCACATCGGCGCCGTAGGGCGGTTCCTGTTTCTGGTTCTTGCCCCCCTCAATAATCACCATCGGGTCGACCACATTGCCGAGGGATTTGCTCATCTTGCGGCCTTTCTCATCTAAGGCGAAGCCATGGGTGAGTACCCGCTTGTAGGGGGCGTGGCCATTGACGGCAACTGAGGTGAGCAGTGAGCTCTGGAACCAGCCGCGGTGCTGGTCGGATCCCTCCAGGTAGAGGTCGGCGGGATAGCTGAGGTTGTCGCGCTGACGGGCGACAGCGGCCCAGCTGGAGCCGGAGTCAAACCACACATCCATGGTGTCGGTGCCCTTGCGCCACTGGTCGGCCTGGTCGGCGTAGGTGGGCGGCAGCAGATCCGCTTCGTCTTTCTCCCACCAAACGTCGGCACCGTGCTCGGCGATCAACGCCTGGATGTAGTCCAGGGTGTCGGCGTTCAGCAGCACCTCGCCGTTGTTGCGGTGATAGAAGACAGGGATCGGCACCCCCCAGGTGCGCTGACGGGAGATGCACCAGTCGCCCCGCTCCTTCACCATCGATTCGATTCGGTTGCGACCGGAGGCAGGGGTCCACTCCACCGCAGCGATCGCATCGAGGGCCTGCTGACGGAATCCCTCCACAGAGGCGAACCACTGTTCTGTGGCTCGGAAGATGGTGGGTTTCTTGGTGCGCCAGTCGTAGGGGTAGCGGTGGCCATAGGCCTCCTGTTTAAGCAGGGCCCCGGCGCTCTCCAGTGCTTCGATGATTTTGGCGTTGGCGTCCTGCAGCACATTCAGGCCTGCGAACGGCCCGGCCTCGTCGGTGAGGTTGCCGGCTTCGTCCACAGGGCAGAGCACCGGCAGGCCGTTCTTCTGGCCGGTGTGGAAGTCGTCGACGCCGTGACCAGGCGCCGTGTGCACGAGGCCCGTGCCCGATTCGGTGGTGATGTAATCGCCCCCGATTACCACTGGACTGGTGCGGTCCAGAAGCGGGTGGCGGTAGGTCAGACCTGCGAGCAGGGCCCCCTTCACCGTGGCGCGCCGGCTCAGTGGCCGTTCCAGGGTTCCGCTCAGCGCCTCGATCAGATCTGCAGCCACCAGCAGCAGTCGGCCTGCGCCGTCGTCGGCCAGGGCGTAATCGAGCCGTTCATTCACCGACACCGCCAGGTTGGCCGGCAGCGTCCAGGGGGTGGTGGTCCAGATCGCCACTTGCAGGGCCTTCCCAAGGGCGTCTGTCTCCGTGGGCAGGTCCAGGCCCTCGGCCTTGAGGGAATCCCGCAGTGCTTCCGGCAGCTCCACGGCTGGGAAGGCGGCGTAGACGCTGGGACTTGTATGGCCGTCTGGGTACTCCAGTTCGGCTTCGGCCAAGGCTGTGCGTGAGCTCGGACTCCAGTGCACCGGCTTCAGACCCCGGTAGATGTGGCCCTTGAGCACCATCTCGCCAAACACCCGAATCTGAGCTGACTCGTACTCCTTTTGCAGGGTCAGATAGGGCTGCTCCCAGTCCGCCCAGATGCCCCAGCGCTGGAAGCCTTTCATCTGGCCATCCACCTGTTTGCGGGCGTAGGCGGCGGCTTTTTTACGCAGCTTGATCGGTGTCAGCGCCTTGCGCTGCTCCTGATCGATCGACTGCAGCACCTTCAGTTCGATCGGCAGGCCGTGGCAGTCCCAGCCCGGCACGTAGCGCACCTGCCGCCCGTTCAACACCTGATATTTGTTGATGACGTCCTTCAACACCTTGTTGAGGGCATGCCCCATGTGCAGAGCACCGTTGGCGTAGGGCGGGCCGTCATGGAGGGTGAAGGTCGGGCCGCTGTTGTTCAGGCCGAGCTTGCCGTCGATGCCCTGGTCCTTCCAGAAGGCCTGCAGTTCAGGTTCGCGTTGGACGGCATTGGCGCGCATGCCGAAACCCGTCTGCAGCAGGTTGAGCGTGTGTTTGTAGGAGGGACGTTCCTCAGCGGCGGCGTCGCGCGTCTCCTTGCTCACGGGGTCCCTGCTCTGGCCTCGGGATTATCAGTCTTCGCCCTCTGGTGATGTGACCTCGGCTGCTTCGGTGGCTGCTTCGGTTGACGCGGTCTCGCTTGCGCCCGTGGTTTCAGGGGACTCGGGTCGCACCCATTTTTTGCCCGTCACCCCTGAATTTCCGGCCGGTTTGAGTTGTTTGGCGATGCCGCTGATGCCTACGCCCACACGGCCTGTGGTGATAAAAAGTTGTTGAAGGCTGGTGCGCCAATGATCCAGCGAGGTGAACCGCTGCTGCTCGGTTTCGCTGAGGCTGTTCCAGCGGGCCTGCCCGACCTCGGAGCCCAAGCGTGCGATCAAAAGGCCTGCGCAGAGAACGGCAAGCATCGGCGCTCCCCGCAGCCGGTCTGTGCTGGTGACCAGAACGAGACCCAGCAGCAACACCACCGCACCCCAAACACCATCGCGGGGGCGGCTGAGTTCAACGGCCAGCAGGGGAAGCAACAGGAGTGCCAGGCCGAGCAGGAGGCAGAGATCGCCGCTGAGGGTCGCAAGCATCCGTGGTGTAACGGTGTGCTCCCATTCTGGTGCGATCTCTAAAGTCAGGGCGATGCCCACCTGGCGGAATTGGTAGACGCGCTGGTTTTAGGTACCAGTGGCTTTGGTCGTGGGGGTTCAAGTCCCCCGGTGGGCATTCCTTTCTCTACCGTGGTTCGGGATCGTTACAGACTTGTTGCCTGACCTCCGGATGCATCAGAGCACTGCTCAACAACAGCAGCCGCGTCCGGTTGGAGTGGGCTACCGCTCGGTTCCACGTGAATTCGTCGACCCGCCGTCCTTCTGGAACCCCACCGTCGGCCTCTTCCTTGGTGGTTATGCCCTGGCGGTCCTGACCATCTGGGGCTGGTTTGTGGCGGCTCTGCCCCTGCCGGTGTTGCTCTGTACGGGCTTCTTGGCACTGCACCTGGAAGGGACCGTGATCCATGACGCCTGCCACAACGCGGCCCATCCCAATCGATGGATCAACCAGGCCATGGGCCATGGCTCGGCGTTGCTGCTCGGCTTCAGCTTTCCCGTCTTCACGCGGGTGCATCTGGAGCATCACGCCCATGTGAATGATCCGAAGAACGACCCGGACCACATCGTGAGCACCTTCGGGCCGCTCTGGCTGATCGCTCCGAGATTTTTCTACCACGAGTGGTTTTTCTTCCAGCGTCGCCTCTGGCGACGCTGGGAGTTGATGCAGTGGGGACTGGAGCGCAGCATTTTTGTGGTGATCGTTCTGGCAGCGGCGCGCTTTGACTTCCTGCCGTTCATCTTCAACTGCTGGTTTGCTCCTGCCCTAATGGTCGGCGTGACGCTGGGTTTGTTCTTCGACTACCTCCCGCATCGGCCGTTCACCTCCCGCAACCGCTGGACGAATGCCCGGATCTACCCCGGCAAGCTGATGAACTGGCTGATCATGGGGCAGAACTATCACCTGGTTCATCACCTCTGGCCATCCATTCCCTGGTTCGAATACAAACCGGCCTACGAGGCCACCAAGCCTCTGCTCGATTCCAAGGGCTCGCCCCAACGTTTGGGAATTTTTGAGACCCGCCAGGATGGGTATAACTTCCTCTACGACATCCTTGTGGGAGTTCGCAGCCACAAGCGCCGCAGCGGAAAGATGAGGCGTGCTGCCCGCTTCATGCCGGGACGGGGGCTGCGCCGCAATTGGCTCGGTTTTGTTGACCGCATCGCAATCAAAACCGAGCCCAAGCGTTGGGTGTCCCGCTGAGTCGCGTTCAGTCGGCCAGGATTTTAGGAACCCGGAAGAAGTCCCCCTCCCTTTGGGGTGCCTGGTCGAGGATGTCCTCCCGAACGGCGGTCGGCTGCACTCCATCAACCCGTGTGACGTTGGTCACCTCCACGGCTCGGGTGGTTTCCGGAACGCCTTCGGTGTCCACCTGCTGAAGCTGACCCACGTATTCGAGGATGGACTCGAGCTGACCGGTGTAGGTCGCAATCTTGTCCTCGGGCAGATCAAGACGGGCGAGCTGGGCCACTTTGCGGACGTCGTCGCTGGAAATCTGGCTCATGACTCGCCGAGGAACGTGCGCAGATCCTCGCTCAACGCGGTGGCGGCTGTCTCCAGCAAGGCATCCCCATGCTGCGCGGTGGCCAGGGAAGGGTGGGACCCCATGCGTCCATCGGGATGACGGCGACGGAAGTCGTCTGGTCCATGAATGGGGCCTGCCGGTGCGGGGTCGGGCAGTGGTCGCTGCTTGCTCTGCAGGCTGGGCTCCACAGCGAGGGTGACAGCGATTTCGCTGGGCGTGGCGTGATGGCCTTCTTTGTCGCCATATAGATCGCGTGCCTGGCGCATCACGGGCCCCGCCATGAACCAGTTGGCCAGCCGACAACGCAGCTGTGGGGCAACGGGGAGATTGCGGGTGGTGGCGGTGCCGTGGGCCTGGGCAAAGGCGGCTTTGGCCGTCGCAATGTTGCCGCCGTGGCCATTGATCACGAACACCCGTTCGAAGCCATGTCGGCCCAATGACAACACCAGGTCGTGCAGAACGGCCAAAAGTGTTGCTGGCTGCAGGCTCATCGTTCCCGCGAAACCAAGGTGGTGTTCCGCCATGCCGAAGGCCTGGGCTGGGGTAACCAAGACGCCGGTGCGACGTCCCACCTCCAGGGCCACCGCTTCTGCTGTGAGGGCGTCGGTGCCGATGGCGCCCGTGGGGCCGTGCTGCTCGGTGGATCCCAGGGGAATGATCACCCCCTTGCAGCCCTGGAGGTAGCTCTCTACCTCAGGCCAACTGCGCAGGGCGAGGCGAATGGCGTCCGTGCTGTCGACAGGACCGGGAGTTGCAGCGGTCATTCAGGCAGAACCAGTGCCCTGATGATCGCTCAACTCCAGCCGATCAGTGGGCGGTGCCGTTGCCGTCGTACTGATCGGTGTTGTAGTAGCCGCCGCGGGTTCCGAAGAACAGGCAGGCCAAGGGGAACAGCACGATGCTGGCGAGAAGCACAGTTCCGAGGTTGAAGCTGGAGGTGGCTGCGTCCATCACCTGGCATGAACTGGCTTCAGTTTGGTGTGGATGCGCCGTTATTGCATCGATGACGTGGCTTCTGTTGTGACTTCGCCTCCTTCCACAGGCATGTCCAGCCACTCCCTCAGCCATCCCGTGAGCCAGATGAAGGGAAGCGTGTCGGTTAACGCCGCTAGCACCTTGAACAGATAGCCGCTGCCGATGAAGCTGATCAGCTGCGGCAACACGGGCCGTTCCGGCTGCACAGGAAGCACATGGGCGCCGTAGTGGCTGATCAGCACCACTGCACTGGTGTCCACCAACTGGCTCACCAGGGTGGAGCCGTTGTTGCGCAGCCAGAGCGCTTTGCCTTTTGTGAGCTGTTTCCAGAAATGGAACAGCCGCACGTCCACGAACTGCGCCGTGAGATAGGCAACCATCGAGGCTCCAACAGAACCGAAACTGAGCTGCTGAATCGTGCGAAAAGTGCTGTCATCACTGCCGCTCATGCTCGGCAGAACGCCCCCCAGCCAGAGGATCAGCAGCACCCAGCCGTTGAGCAGCAGCCCGACCCACACCACCTGATTCGCTTTCTGTTCTCCCCAGAGTTCGCTGATCAGATCAGTGCAGAGGAACGTGATCGGGTAGGGCAGTGCGCCAACGGCCACCACGATCGGCCAGCTGCCAATGCTGCCCAGCTGAAGGAAGCGAGTCAGCCCCAGGATGTTGAGCATGCCCAGGGTCCCGAGAAACAGTCCCGCCAGCACCAGAAACACCCCATCACGCCGTGCCTGGAGGTTGCTGTCCACAGCCTGCAACGTTCAAGCTGGAACAAGCGTGGCCGCCAATCGGCAGCCTGTCATCGATTTCGTTTCGCTTCCGCTCAACTTTTTTGCCCGTCCTGCCCAGATCGTGGGCCCTGATCTGGTGGGATGCAGGTTGGTGAAGCGCCAAGACGACGGCAGCCTGCTCTGGGGCGTGATCGTGGAAACAGAGGCCTATTCCCAGGACGATCCCGCCTGTCATGGCTACCGCCGCCGCTCACCGCAAAACGAAACCCTGTTCGGCGAGCCAGGGCGGTTTTATGTGTATGTCAGCTATGGCATCCACCACTGCGTGAACGTCGTCACCGATCGGGGCGACTGGGCCAATGGTGTGTTGCTGCGTGCCGTGGCTCTTCCCGATGAACCGGAGCGGATTGCGGCAGGGCCAGGACTGCTGGCCCGTCGTTTCGGGCTTGATCGCCGTGATGACAGCCGTCCGGTGACGGGCGAACATGACGTGTGGATGGCCCCAAGGTCAGACACGTTTGCCAGCCAGGATCTTGTGACAACAACGCGGATCGGCATCTCTCAGGGCGCTGCAATCCCATGGCGCTGGTATCTGCAGAGCAGTCGCAGTGTCAGCAGGCGTGCTCGGGGTGATCGCACGCCGCCCAAGGCACAGTGCTGGTCGCCATCGCTGGAGCTGTCGTCATGAGTGGCTGGCCGCATCGCCACGTTCTCGATCTCGCATCGTTTTCGCGGGAAGACTTCGCGGCGGTGCTTGAGCTGGCCCAGCGGTTTCGTTCGCTGCCCATCACCGGTGCCCGCAAACTTCCCGCCTTGCAGGGACGTTTGGTGGCAACGCTGTTCTTTGAACCCAGCACCCGAACCCGCAGCAGTTTTGAGTTGGCAGCCAAGCGTCTCTCGGCCGACGTAATGAGCTTTTCACCCTCCAGCAGTTCACTCAGCAAAGGGGAAAGCGTTCTCGACACGGCGCGCACCTATGTGGCCATGGGGGCCGATGTGTTGGTGGTGCGCCATCGTTCCACGGGTGTCCCGCAGCAGCTGGCGCATGACCTGCAGCAGATGGGCGAGCGCACCGTGGTGCTCAATGGGGGCGATGGACTTCACAGCCATCCCAGTCAGGGTCTGCTGGATCTGCTCACGCTTGCCCGCTTTTTCTCGCCTCGGCACCCCATGCCGGAGGCGCTGCAAGGCCGTCGGATTGTGATTGTTGGAGACATCCTTCACTCGCGGGTGGCCCGCTCGAATCTCTGGGCGTTGTCGGCCTGTGGAGCGGATGTGGTGCTGTGCGGTCCTCCCAGCCTTGTTCCGGATGATTTCGCGGCCTTCGTGGATGCTCCGCCCCCAGGTCTGCCGGAAGACCCTGTCCCGCAACGGGGCAAGGTCAGCGTGGTACGGCGCCTGGAGCATGCACTGCCGGGCGCCGATGCCGTCATGACCCTGCGGCTTCAGAAGGAACGAATGGGCCAGCAGTTGTTGACCAGCCTGGAGCGCTACCACCGCGATTTCGGGCTGAGCCATGAGCGGATGCAGCTCTGCGGTCAGAACGTTCCCGTTCTGCACCCCGGCCCGGTCAATCGCGGCGTTGAACTGAGTGGCTCGCTCTTGGATGACCCGCGCTGCAGCCTGGTGGAAGAGCAGGTCAGGAATGGCGTTCCCACTCGGATGGCCTTGCTCTATTTGATGGCAGCTTCCGAATCCGCAGCTGAAGCATCCTTGGTGTCGAGCAGCTCCTGAGTTTGGGGAAGGCCACTGAGCTGATGGGCGTAGTAATCCATGGCTGCCTTGAGGGCGGCATCGGGTTCGGCGATGGAGGGACCTTTGCCGCTGGCCATCGGGAAGTGGGCATCCTCCGCATCAAGGGCCAGATGCTGGCTCGGCATGCCTGTGAGCAGAATTGAGGCCCGCTCACGGGTAGCAAGCACGTACAACCACTTGATGCTCAACGTGATCCGGTTCTCCCGGTTCGGCATCAAAGCCAGGTGGACGATGGCCCAAAGCAGCAGACCCATTCGGCCGGAAACTTTGAAGCCATGCAGGTCGGCGACGGCACTCGCCTGCACTACGGCCATGCTGCCGAAATCGAAATAGCGGAACGTGGGGCGGTCTTGACCAGCCACGATCGCGGCGATGTCCTTGCCGATGAATGTGCCGGCCTGTTTGGCGGGAGCGGCCATCCCAGGCAGTGGCTTGCCATTCACGGTGTGGCTGTAGCTGCAGAGATCACCGGCAATGCGGATCTCGGGATGGTTCGGAATCGAGAAATCGGGATTGACGATCACCCTCCCACCGCGATCGAGTTCGCAGCCCGTGGCCTCTGTCAGCTTCTGTCCCAGATGGGATGGTTTGACTCCAGCGGTCCAGATCACCGTTGCCGCCTGGATACGAACATCCCCATCTGGGCTGCTGATCACAACCTCTCCGGGTCGCATGGTTTGGACGCGGCCTTGGGGTATGAATTCCACGCCATTCAGCTCAAGGGTTTTCTGAGCATCTTTGGAGAGCTCTTCTGGCATCGCTCTCAGAACCCTGTCGCCGGGGTCCACCAACACGATTCTCGTTTTCTGAGAATCAAGCTGTTTGAAGGCACTGTTCAGAGCCCACCGCATGAGCTCTGAAACGGCGCCAGCCATCTCACAACCGGTGGGGCCTCCGCCCACAATCACAACGGTCTGCAGAAATTGGCGAGCCTCGGGATTCGGCGTCTGCTCTGCCTGCTCCATCGCCATCAGCAGACGGCGTCGAATCTCTTCGGCGTGCTCGAGGATTTTCATCGGGGGCGCAAAGGTGCGCCAGTCCTCATGGCCGAAGTAGGTGCTGCCCGAACCCGTCGCCAGGATCAGATGGTCATAGCTGTAGGCCTTGCCGTTGAACACGATCTGCTTGCCCTCGGGGTTCACCGCGGTGACCTCGCCCAGGAGCACCTGCACGTTGCCTTGCGTCCCCACCAGTTCTCTCAGAGGGGTGGCGACATCGCTCCTTGAGACCAATCCGGTAGCAACCTGATACAGCAACGGCTGAAACAGGTTGAAGTTGCGCTTGTCAATCAGGGTGATGCGCACATCGGCCTTGGCCAGGGCTTTGCAGGCATGCACCCCTGCAAAGCCGCCGCCAACGATGACCACATGCGGGGCATCACGCAGCCGCTCAGCTGGCGGTTCAAGTTCCAGAAAGTAATGGTTGCCTGCCACCTCCAGCCCATCGGAGTCCCTTCCGAAGGGTATGAATTGCAGTCTGGGTTGGCTGTTTTGAACGGTTCTGCTTCAGATCAGCTTGAACCCTTCGAGAAAGAGGCCGTAGAGAAAGCCGATACGACCAAGATCGAGGAGCTGTTGGGGCAGCTTCAGTGATGGCTCGGAGCTGCGTTGCCGCCGAATTGTGAGCTCAGTGCCCAGCACTACCAACAGCGCTGCAACAGGGTCCATTTGACCGAGAACACCGGCCACCGGAGTGATCGCGGTGCCGATCAAAAAGCCAATCAACCCGGCAATCGCCAGCAAAGACAATCGCCGCCATGGGTTGCGTGCCCAGTTCTCCAGCCTTTGGAGCGCTGCTCCAGCGTTGGTCTGCAGCCGGGTGGATTGAAGCCGTCGCACGGCATGGGTTTCAGGGGAAGAGGCAGGGTTGAAACCAGTGATCCCCATCACCCGGCCATGCCCCTGCCTCCCTTCTATACACAACATCTGGGCAACCTGCAGGCATCAGACACTACGGATAGGAGATTTCAATAAAAAAACCCGGGCTTAGCCCGGGCCAGGTGATGGGGATTGGCGCAGCAAAGCCAGAGCTGAGGGCTTTGACAATGGCTTGCGCAGAAAGTTATTTGGACTCAGCCTTCGCTTTTCTGGACGCTTTGCCTTCGAGGAGCTCCAGCAGCGCTTCCATTTGGGCCATCACACCCCGAACTTCGCCCGCTTCGGGGAGAAGGCCGTCTTCCATCACACCCTGGTGCATTTCACGCAGCTCCTGACGGATGTAGCGCAGGTGGCTCACGACCTGCTCGCGCTTCGATTGCGACATCGGCTACGGGGGAGTTCAACAACTCTCTTTTACCTCATGGTGGGTCAGGTGCGGCGTGATGGGGCGCGACTTATCGCACCGGCCGCGGCAAGGAGCGTGAAGGTGAGCAGGGCTGACGGTCGTGCCACGGTGCTGAGAACCACAAGGGTAAACAGGCCGATCAGTGGCAGACGACGCTGCAAAACCGCAGTGGAGAATAGGGGATTCGAACCCCTGACCTCTGCGGTGCGATCGCAGCGCTCTACCAACTGAGCTAATTCCCCGGTGAGCCAACGCTAGCCGGCACGGCCTGAGTCAAACTGCCGTTGATGTCGTCTAGGGACTGCTTGATGCTCACGCAGGAACGGCTCGACGCTTTTGATGAGGCATCGACGGCCGAGCTCGCCCGCCGGCTTGAGGAGGACGACTACCCCTCACCTTTCGACAGCCTTTCGGATTGGCACCTGCTTCGGGCACTGGCCATCCACAGGCCCGAACTGATCCTCCCGTACCACCACCTGGTGGACCAAGAACCTTTTGATGAAGACTGAGCAGGCGTCGCCACTGTGCGGGCGGCGTGTGCTGGTGGCCGTCAGCGGCAGCATTGCTGCTGTGAAGACGCCTTTGCTCGTCAGCGCGCTGATCAAGGCCGGTGCTGAGGTGCGCTGTCTTGTTACCGCCAGTGGCGCGGCCCTGGTGAGCCCCGTCGCCCTCGCCAGCCTCAGTCGCCATCGCTGCTACCTCGAGGCCGACCAGTGGGACCCCGCTGCATCGAAACCGCTGCACATCGAGTTGGCGGAGTGGGCGGAGTTAATCATCGTCGCGCCCTTGAGTGCCAGCAGCCTGGCGCGCTGGAGTCAGGGTTCTGCTGATGGGTTGCTCGCCAGCGTTCTGCTGGCAACGGAAGTTCCGGTCATCGCAGCTCCGGCGATGAACACGGCCATGTGGCGCCACCCCGCGGTGCAAGGCAACTGGCTGCGCATTCAATCCTTTCCTGCAGTGGTCCCGCTCGTGCCAGCGTCAGGCCTGTTGGCCTGTGATCGCGTTGGCGATGGGCGCATGGCCGATCCGCTCTTGATTGAGCTGGCAGCTGCGTCTGTGTTCAGCCGCGGTTCGGGCACTCCCGACGTGACCCTTGATTGGTCGGGGCTGTCCGTTCTTGTTTCAGCCGGACCGACCCAGGAGTCGATTGATCCGGCCCGTTTCCTGAGCAACCGCAGCAGCGGTCGCATGGGAGTGCTTTTGGCGCAGGCGGCACGCTTCCGTGGTGCCAGCGTGCATTTGGTGCATGGCCCGTTGGACCTCCCCGACGCCTGGCTTGAGGGCCTCAAATGCACTGCGGTGGAGAGTGCCGCCGAACTCGGTTCAGCTCTGCTCTTGGCTCAGCCCGGATCCGATGTGCTCGTGATGGCTGCTGCCGTTGCTGACCTTCGGCGGGATGGGCCTCTTCCAAGCAAGCTGACCAAGCTGGAGCTTCAGCAGGCTCTGACCTCCGGTTGGACTGAGGTGCCTGATCTGCTGTCAAACCTGACCCGCCAACGCCGTTCTGAACAGCTGGTGCTCGGCTTCACAGCGCTCACAGGCAGTGATGCCGATTTGCTGGAGCGGGCTGAAAGCAAGCGGCTGGCGAAGGGCTGCGATCTGATGATGGTGAATCCCGTGGACCGTGATGGTCAGGGTTTCGGAGACCAGCCGAATGGAGGCTGGTTGCTCGGAGATGGCTGGAGACGAGAGCTGCCTGTGACGGCAAAGCTCTCTCTGGCGCATCAATTGCTTGATGCTCTGATCGAGGCTCGGGATCAGGCCGCGGCGTCGATGGAGTCTTGACCGAGCAGGTCGATGAAGGTGCGCAACTGAAGCCGGGGGATGTAGGGCCAGCCGCCGTTTTTTTCCATTTTTTGCAGAAGTGTGAACAATTTCTGCCGGTTTTCAGGAAGGCTTTGACGAAACGGACCGTCCTGAACGTCCCGATGCAGGGCCTCAAGCTCACGCAGCAGGGTGAGCAGTGCTTCTGGATTCCCCCTCAACTCCTCTGCCAGCTCGCCCAGGGCGGCCAGTGCCGGAGCCATCCGTGCCTGGGTCGAATCGGGATCGTTGGATGTCACGTGCTTTCGACAAGTTGTTGAGAGCTGCAAAAGGCTAGCCCTGACGTCATTTTTCGCCCTGTAAGATCCAGATCTGACGGCATTCCGTCCCCATTAGCGTTCAGCCGATCGGCACTTTCCATGCGCATTCGTCCTCTGCTGGCCGTCGTGCTGGCGCTCTGCCTCGCGTTCTTCACTACGGCCTGCAGTGGCGACAGTGATGCAGTCCAGCGTGGTGGTTCCAACGTCACTTACGACGACATCCACAACACCGGCAAAGCCAACGATTGCCCCACGATCGGTGACTCGGCACGGGGTTCAATTCCTTTGGATGCCGGCGGCAGTTACGAGCTGCGTGAGATCTGCATGCACCCCGTGCAGGTTTACGCAAAGGAGGAGCCCAAAAACATTCGCCAGCAGGCGGAATTTGTTGAGGGCAAGATCCTCACCCGTTACACCTCCAGCCTCGATTCAGTCTTTGGTGATCTGAAGGTGACGGAATCCGGCCTCCAATTTCAGGAGAAAGGCGGCATCGACTTCCAGCCGATCACCGTTCTGGTGCCCGGTGGCGAGGAGTTCCCTTTCACGTTCTCCAGCAAGTCACTCAACGCCACTGCTGAGGGTTCGGCGTTGACCACCAGCACCGACTTTGAAGGCACCTACCGCACCCCCAGCTACCGCACCAGCAACTTCATCGATCCCAAGGGTCGTGCCCTGACCACTGGTGTTCAATACGCCCAAGGCCTCGTGGCCCTTGGTGGTGACGACGAGCAGCTCGAGAAGGACAACAACAAGCGCTACATCGATGGCGTTGGAACCATGAGCCTGTCCATCACCAAGGTCGATCCTGAAACCGGTGAATTCGCTGGTGTGTTCAGCGCCATCCAACCCTCCGACTCCGACATGGGTGGTCGTGAAGTGGTCGACATCAAGATCACCGGTGATCTCTACGGCCGCCTTGAAGAGGCCTGATCGGGGCTATCACAACTGGTTGCAAGGGGGGCTGAGCCCCCCTTTTTTTTGGCCCATTGCAATCTTCCGGCGATCTGGGAGAATCGCCCGATCTTTCCCTGAAGTCATGACCGCCAGAGCTTCTGCTCCCGCCCAGCGATCCGTTGTGATTGCTCCCTACGGCGGAACGCTGGTCGATCTGATGGTGGCCGAGGTGGATCGCGCCGCTGTGAAAGCCACCGCGACCAAAACGATCGAGTGTTCCGATCGCAACGCCTGTGATGTGGAGCTGCTCTGCGTTGGTGGCTTCTCGCCCCTGCGTGGCTTCATGCACCAGGAGGACTACGACGCTGTGGTCAGTGGTCATCGTCTGGCCGCGGGCCAGCTGTTCGGTCTGCCGATCGTGATGGACACCGATCGCGACGACGTGGTGGTGGGCGACAAGCTGCTCCTCACCTACAAGGGTCAGGATCTGGCCGTCTTTGAGGTGGAGGACAAGTGGGAACCCAACAAAGTGGCCGAAGCCAAGGGCTGCTACGGCACCACCTCCATCGAGCACCCTGCGGTGCGGATGATCACGATGGAGCGCAAGCGCTTTTACATGGGTGGAAGCCTCCAGGGCCTTGCACTTCCCGAGCGGGTCTTCCCCTGCAAGACCCCGGCTGAGGTGCGTGCAGGCCTTCCCGAAGGCGAGGACGTGGTGGCATTCCAGTGCCGTAACCCCATTCACCGCGCGCACTACGAGCTATTCACCCGTGCTCTGCATGCACAGAACGTGAGTGACAACGCCGTGGTGCTCGTGCATCCCACCTGTGGCCCCACCCAGCAGGACGACATCCCTGGTGCTGTTCGCTTCCAGACCTACGAGCGTTTGGCGACCGAAGTGAACAACGACAGCATTCGCTGGGCCTACCTGCCCTACGCCATGCATATGGCAGGTCCGCGTGAAGCGCTGCAGCACATGATCATCCGCCGCAACTACGGATGCACTCACTTCATCATTGGCCGCGATATGGCCGGTTGCAAATCGTCTCTCACCGGTGACGACTTCTACGGCCCCTACGACGCGCAGAACTTCGCTAAGGAGTGCGCCCCCGAACTAACGATGGAAACGGTTCCTTCCCTGAACCTCGTCTACACCCAGGAAGAGGGCTACGTGACGGCGGAGCATGCCGAAGCCCGTGGTCTGCACGTGAAGAAGCTCAGCGGCACCCAGTTCCGCAAGATGCTTCGCGGTGGTGAGGAGATTCCCGAGTGGTTCGCCTTCAAGAGCGTGGTTGAGGTGCTCCGCGCCGCCTGAAGACTGAGAACCGGTTTAACATTCCTTCATCTACGAGGCGACCTGTGAACAAGCGTTGGCGAAATATCGGTCTCGGAGCCCTTCTGGTTCTGTCGATCGTTGTGATTGCACCAGCGTTCTTTGGTGGCGGTGGTGGCAGCCAGCCCCAGGTGAACACCATCCGCTACAGCGAGTTCGTTGAGGCGGTGAAGGACGACCAAATCAGCCGTGTGCTGATTTCTCCCGATCAGGGCACCGCTCAGGTGGTTGAAAACGACGGCCGTCGTGCTCAGGTCAACCTGGCCCCTGATCGTGAGCTGCTCGGTTTGCTGACCGAACACAGCGTGGACATCGCTGTGCAGCCCTCCCGTCAGACCCCCGGCTGGCAGCAGGCTGCTGGAAGTCTGATCTTCCCTCTGCTTCTGCTTGGTGGTCTGTTCTTCCTCTTCCGGCGCGCCCAGGGTGGTGGTGGTGGCAATCCAGCCATGCAGTTCGGCAAGAGCAAGGCGCGGGTTCAGATGGAGCCCTCCACCCAAGTGACCTTTACCGATGTGGCCGGCATTGAAGGCGCGAAGCTTGAGCTGACTGAGGTTGTCGACTTCCTAAAGAACCCTGATCGCTTCACGGCGGTCGGCGCCAAGATCCCCAAGGGTGTTCTGCTTGTGGGACCTCCCGGTACCGGTAAGACCCTGCTCGCTAAAGCCGTGGCGGGCGAAGCAGGTGTTCCCTTCTTCTCGATCTCCGGTTCTGAATTCGTTGAGATGTTCGTCGGCGTTGGCGCAAGCCGCGTTCGTGACCTTTTCGAGCAAGCCAAGAAAAACGCTCCCTGCATCGTCTTCATCGACGAGATTGACGCCGTTGGTCGACAGCGGGGCGCAGGTCTCGGCGGTGGTAACGACGAGCGAGAGCAAACGCTGAACCAGCTCCTGACGGAGATGGATGGTTTCGAGGGCAACACCGGCATCATCATCGTGGCGGCCACCAACCGCCCGGACGTGCTCGATGCTGCTCTGATGCGCCCCGGTCGTTTCGATCGTCAGGTAACCGTGGATCGCCCTGACTATTCCGGACGTCTACAGATCCTTGGCGTCCATGCCCGCGGCAAGACCCTTGCCAAGGACGTTGATCTCGACAAGGTTGCCCGCCGGACACCCGGCTATACCGGCGCTGATCTGGCCAACCTTCTCAACGAAGCCGCCATCCTTGCGGCCCGTCGCGAACTCACCGAAGTGAGCAACGACGAAATCAGCGATGCCATTGAACGGGTGATGGCGGGTCCTGAGAAGAAGGACCGCGTGATGAGTGAGCGTCGTGCTCGCCTTGTTGCCTATCACGAGGCTGGCCATGCCCTTGTGGGTGCCCTGATGCCTGACTACGACCCAGTTCAGAAGATCTCCATCATTCCCCGCGGTAATGCCGGCGGTCTGACCTTCTTCACCCCCAGTGAGGAGCGGATGGAATCCGGCCTGTATTCACGGGCTTATCTCCAGAACCAGATGGCCGTGGCCCTTGGAGGCCGGGTTGCTGAAGAGATTGTTTACGGCGAAGATGAGGTCACCACGGGTGCCTCCAACGACCTCCAGCAGGTTGCTTCAACCGCGCGTCAGATGATCACCCGATTCGGTATGAGCGACGAGCTGGGGCCCGTTGCCCTTGGTCGTGCGCAAGGCGGCATGTTCCTTGGACGCGACATTGCTGCAGAGCGTGATTTCTCTGAGGAAACCGCCGCGATGATCGACAAAGAGGTTTCCGAGCTGGTGGATGTGGCCTACAAGCGGGCCACCAAGGTTCTCGTCGATAACCGAGCCGTTCTGGATGAATTGGCTGAGATGCTCGTTGAGCAGGAGACTGTTGATGCTGAAGAGCTTCAGGAGCTGCTGATCAAACGTGACGTCCGGGTCGCCGAATACGTCTGATTTCGATTCGTCTTCCAACCCTTGGCTGGTGCGGCAGGAGCTCTTGGTGGCATCCCTGCAGCATCAGCCTCTTTTATTGGTGATTCGTCCTGAGCCAGGCGACCTCGTGGCTTCAGATTCAGGCTCGGGTTTGTTGGAACAGGTGCAGCAGCTTCATGCTGCAGGACTTCGGCATCTCGAGGTGGCATGGCTGGACCAGCCAGGCTGGATGGGGTTCATGCAACGGGTGCAGGACCATTGCCCTGGACTGAATCTGGGGGCGGCCTCGGTGACGGTCTCCAAGGCGCTTAACGATCTTTCGCGGCTGGATCTCAGCTATGCCATGGCACCGTGCTGGTGTCCGGAGCTTGTGGAGCATGCCAGAGAGCTTGGTGTTTTGTTGGTGCCTGGAGTTTTCAGCCCCACGGAGGTGCATCAAGCCATTCAGTTCGGCTGTCGAGTCGTCAAGTTGTTTCCCGCCGTCAACCTTGGGCCTGGGTATTGGGGCCGCTTGCGGGCACCCCTCGGCCCCTTGCCCTTTGTGATTGCTGCTGGTGGTCTTGAGGTGAGCGATTTGCCCGCATGGCTGGAGGCTGGGCATGGAGCCGTTGCCCTGGGCCGCAGGGTGGTGGGATCGCCGCCTGCCTTTCAGGCACTTCTGGACTGGTTGCGCCAATCGACAACCCAGCGCTGATGCCAACCACTGGTCGACATGCGTCCAGGATGCTACAGATGAGATAGCTATCCAACTGCGTCATGTCGCAGCTCACGATCAAGCTCAGCGACAAGGCCGATGCCCTGATCGCTCAGCTTCAGAAGGAGATCTTCAATCGCCGGCGCAAGAAGGTTTCGGCTGCAGGTGTTGTGGAGACCCTGGTGGAAAGCGGCGCGAAATCGCAGTCCGACAAGCGTTTCGCGACGTCCTGGACGAATCTGATCAAGGACATCGAGAAGGCGGCCAAGCTGTCCTATGCCCATGGCAGCAAGCCATCCACCCTCAGTGATGAAGAGTGGGCCTTGGTGTTGAGTCACCGCAGCCGTGGCACCACCGGCCGTGCACGCCGGACCGTGAAGAAAACGATGGCCGCCAAGAAACCAGCCTCAGCCAAGCCTCAGGCCAGCAAAAAGCCCGCCCGCCGCACCCGAACCCGTAGCGCGGCAAAAACGAAAGCGGCCGCCGCGGCGGCGAGCTCCAACGTCAGCTCAGCGGTGGGTTCCGTTTGATTTGAACGAATGGTGGTGCTCACCAAAGGCTGCATTGCCCCTGTTGCCTCAGCAGGTGATCAGCCAGAACGAGTGCCACCATCGCCTCCACCATCGGTACAGCCCGTGGCAGAACGCAGGGGTCATGCCGTCCTTTCCCTGCGAGTGTGGTGGCCTTGCCATCGGAATCGATGGTCTGCTGCTCTTTGCGGATCGTGGCCGTTGGCTTGAAGGCTACCCGGATCACAATCGGCTCACCATTGCTGATGCCCCCCTGGATGCCGCCGGAGTTGTTGGTGGCGGTCTTCAGCCGACCGTCGTCGCTCGGCAGAAAAGCATCGTTGTGCTCGCTGCCTTTCAACAGCGTTCCATCGAAACCGGATCCAATTTCAAAACCCTTGGTGGCCGGTAACGACATCACAGCTTTGGCGAGGTCGGCTTCGAGTTTGTCGAACACCGGCATGCCTAAACCAACGGCGGGATGGCGCACCACGCATTCGATCACCCCGCCGCAGGAATCACCTTCGCGGCCGATGGCTTCGATGCGCTCAACCATCCGCTCGGCTACTGCCGATTCGGGACATCGCACGATGTTGGCTTCTACATCACTGAGCTGAACCCGTTGCGGGTCGATGCCGGAGGCTTCGATGTTGTGGATCCGCTTCACCCAGGCCAGGATTTCAGTTCCTGCCGCTTGTTTCAGCAGCTGCTTGGCGATTGCACCTGCAGCGACACGGCCGATGGTTTCCCGCGCCGATGCACGGCCCCCACCGCTGCGGGCCTGGATTCCATATTTCGCCTGGTATGTGGCATCGGCATGGGATGGGCGGAAGGCGACCGCCATGTCCTTGTAATCCCCCGGCCGTTGGTCCTTGTTCCGCACGACCATGGCGATTGGGGTGCCAAGCGTGGTCTCGCCATCCAGCAGGCCACTGAGAACTTGCACCTGGTCCGCTTCCTTGCGCGGTGTGGTGATGTGACTCTGGCCTGGCTTGCGTCGATCCAGTTCGGCCTGAATCGATTCGACGCTGAGGTTGAGCCGTGGTGGACAGCCCTCAACAATCACACCCACCCCTCCCCCGTGGGATTCACCGAAGGTGCTGATCCGGAAGAGGTCGCCGAAGCTGCTGCCCATGGCCATTGATCGATGCGGAGAGGCTACGAAGCCATCGGTTCAGATCAACTCCGGATGGGGCAATTTTGGGCGTTCTGTCGTAGGTTGCTGCCGGGCCATCTCGAAATCGCAGAAGTCAAACCCCGGCCCCACACAACAGCTCACCAGGGAGTAGTCACCCAGACTCCTCGCCGCCTGCCAGGCGTTGGCAGGAACAACCTGCACGGGGTTCGATGGCTGCAACGCATCACGTTGCAGCCCTGTGCCATCGGCCTGGCACTGCAAGAGCTCCAGGGTTGCCCCATCAACGTGCGTCCAGACTTCGTCCGCACCGATCACCCGATGCCAGCAACTCACAGCACCGGCGGGCAGCAAAAATAAAATGGCCGTCAAGGCAGATCGCTCGGCACCGTCCTGTCGCTGCACTCGGTCTGAACTGCGATGCAACTCGCGGTACCAGCCCCCCTCCGGATGGGGCATCAGGCCGAGCTGCTGGATCAGGGCTTCCGTCTGATTCATTGCAGTCCTGCACGCCCGCGCATGTCCTGCACGTGCTGCCAGATCTGAGCCACCCAGAGGAAGATCCAGCTCATCCCAAACAGCCAAAACGGTTGGTCTTTGCGAAACACGTCGAACAGCAACACCACCCTTGGCTGGCTGGAGCGATTGATGGCGGAGTGCATGAAGGTGTCGTCCCAGAGAAATCCTTCACCCTCCTGCAGGTGATAGCTCTGGCCATCAATCGTCAGTTCGCAGGAACTGCGGCCGTCGCCAAAATCCTCCACAAATAACGGCAGGTGATATCTCCATACCCCTTTGAAGGGGCCTTTGTGAGGCCTTAGAACCTTCCCGGGGGGGAACAGACTCACGGCAGCCGAAACAACGTCAGGGTGATGCTGGAGGAAGCTCCGCAGTGAGGGGATCAGCGCTTGGTTGGCGGGGTAGTTGTAGCCATATCCCCGTAAGGGCAGCATCCCCCAGATCTTGCGGTCGAATTCATACAGCGTGCGCTGTTGCTGCATGATGTCGTGGTTGGCGGGCAAGCGCCCCGAGAGGGCCACTTCCAGCGTCTCCTGACGGATCTGCTGATAACACTCCAGCAGCTGCCGATGGGCTGGGAAGCCGACGTCCGCCGGAACTACTGCAGGGTTGTGCAGCGATTGCTCGTAGCACCAGCGTGCGATTTCGCGCCAGAAGCGGTAGTGCCATGGTCCCCAGCGGATCACGCGTTGGATGGTGGTGAGTTGTTTTCGCTTTGCCTTTGAGCTGCTCACGCTGTGCCGGCTCTCTCGATCGAGGAGCTTTGCATGCTGATCTCGATACGGAGGGGTTAGGCGGATCTGTGTGGCGGTGATTGGATTAGTCGTTCCAGGCAGTGTTGGCGTTATCTGATCGCGGTTGATCGGCCTCAACAAAGTGCATGCACAACAAAAAGCCCCCTCCGAGGAGGGGGCTTTCCGATTCAGTTGATCTGAATCGTTTGTTGATTCCAGATCAACCGATGGCAGGAGCCTGCAGAGCCACAGGAGTGGACTCAGCAGCAGCCAGGTCGAGGGGGAAGTTGTGAGCGTTGCGCTCGTGCATCACTTCCATGCCGAGGCCGGCACGGTTCAGCACATCAGCCCAGGTGTTCAGGACGCGGCCCTGACCATCAAGGATGGACTGGTTGAAGTTGAAGCCGTTCAGGTTGAAGGCCATGGTTGACACGCCGAGGGCGGTGAACCAGATGCCGACAACAGGCCAGGCAGCCAGGAAGAAGTGAAGGCTACGGCTGTTGTTGAAGGAGGCGTATTGGAAGATCAGGCGACCGAAGTAACCGTGGGCAGCCACGATGTTGTAGGTCTCTTCCTCTTGGCCAAACTTGTAGCCGTAGTTCTGAGACTCGCTCTCGGTGGTTTCACGCACCAGGGAGGAAGTCACCAGGGAGCCGTGCATGGCGGAGAACAAGCTGCCGCCGAAAACACCTGCGACGCCCAGCATGTGGAAGGGGTGCATCAGGATGTTGTGCTCGGCCTGGAACACCAACATGTAGTTGAAGGTGCCAGAGATGCCCAGGGGCATTGCGTCAGAGAAAGAACCCTGACCGAAGGGGTAAACCAGGAAGACAGCGGAGGCTGCAGCGACAGGTGCGCTGTAGGCAACGCAGATCCAGGGGCGCATGCCCAGGCGGTAGGAGAGTTCCCACTCACGACCCATGTAGGCGTAGATGCCGATGAGGAAGTGGAAAACAACCAGCTGGAAGGGGCCGCCGTTGTACAGCCACTCATCGAGGGAAGCAGCTTCCCAGATGGGGTAGAAGTGCAGGCCGATGGCGTTGCTGGAAGGAACAACAGCACCAGAGATGATGTTGTTGCCGTAGATCAGGGAGCCAGCGACGGGCTCACGGATGCCATCGATGTCGACCGGAGGAGCGGCGACGAAAGCGATGACGAAGCAGATGGTGGCAGCCAGCAGTGTGGGGATCATCAGCACACCGAACCAACCGACATACAGACGGTTGTTGGTGGAGGTGACCCACTCACAGAAGGCCTGCCAGCTGGAAGCGCCGGAGCGCTGCTGGAGGGTGGTGGTCATGAGAACGGAAAGAAATGTCCCCGAAGGAACGGTTTAAGGAAGGGCAGGAGAGCCCTGCCTGGTGGGGAGTGTAAAGGAAGTTTGCGCTGTGTGTCGCTGACTTGATGAAGCTGTTGTTAAGAAGCCTTCATCCCTTTTGGCGGCAGCGCTTGTTAGCGTCCCGAAACCCCCATGGCAGCTGACGTGGCACCACAAGAAGAACGGGTGTTGCTGGTGCGGCTGCCCTGCAATCCGATCTTTCCGATCGGACCCATTTATCTCGCCGACCATCTCCACAAGTGTTTTCCGGAGATGCCCCAGCGCATCCTTGACCTGGCGGCACTGCCGGTGCTGGATGTCCACCGCGTGCTGGACGCCACCGTTGATCAGTTCCAGCCGACGCTGCTGGTTTTTTCCTGGAGAGACATTCAGATCTATGCGCCGGTCGATGGCCGTGGCGGCAACCCCCTACAGAACTCGTTTGAGGTGTTCTATGCCCGAAATCCACTGAAACGTCTGCATGGCGCCTTGGGTGGGCTTCAGTTGATGAGCAGCCATTACGGCGAGCTGCACAGAAACCAGCGTCTGGTGCGTCAGGGCTTGAAACGTGCGCGACGCCACCAGCCTGCGGCCAGAGCAGTTCTCGGCGGTGGAGCCGTCAGTGTGTTCTATGAGCAACTCGGCAAGTCGCTCCCCAAGGGAACAGTTGTGTCCATCGGTGAGGGGGAGCCGCTGCTGGAGAAGTTGATCCAGGGTCACTCCCTTGAGGGTGAACGTTGCTTCGTGGTTGGGGAGAAGCCACGTTCAGGCCTGATCCATGAGCAGCCGGAAAGTAGGCCCAAAACCGCTTGTAATTACGACTACATCGCCTCGATCTGGCCCCAGCTGGATTGGTACCTGGAAGGTGGTGATTTCTACGTGGGAGTTCAGACCAAGCGCGGTTGCCCTCACAACTGTTGTTACTGCGTCTACACGGTGGTGGAAGGCAAGCAGGTGCGTCTCAACCCTGTCGATGAGGTGGTGAAAGAGATGCGCCAGCTTTATGACCGCGGGGTGCGTGGTTTCTGGTTCACCGATGCTCAGTTCATTCCTGCGCGGCGCTACATCGAAGACGCCAAGGAACTGCTGCGGGCGATCAAATCTGAAGGGCTGACCGGCATTCGTTGGGCCGCCTACATCCGCGCCGACAATCTGGACCCCGAATTGGCTCAGCTCATGGTTGAAACGGGCATGAGTTATTTCGAGATCGGCATTACGTCCGGTTCTCAGGAGCTCGTCCGCAAGATGCGCATGGGGTACAACCTGCGCACCGTTCTGGAGAGTTGTCGGATGCTCGCGGATGCGGGCTTCCGAGATCACGTGTCGGTGAATTACTCCTTCAATGTGATCGACGAGCGGCCGGAAACGATCCGTCAGACCGTGGCTTATCACCGTGAGCTGGAAGCCATTTTCGGTGCTGATCTCGTGGAGCCAGCGATCTTCTTCATCGGTTTGCAGCCCCATACCCACTTGGAGCAATACGGTTTTGATCAGGGTTTGATCAAGCCTGGTTACAACCCAATGAGCATGATGCCGTGGACGGCGCGAAAACTTCTCTGGAACCCCGAGCCGATGGGGAGCACCTTTGGCCGGGTGTGTCTTGAGGCTTTTGATCGCAATCCTGCAGATTTCGGTCGCACAGTGATGTCACTCCTCGAAAGGGATTACGGTGTGGCTTCGCTTCAAGAAGCGTTGCGAGCCCCTGTGGCAGGCCGTGCTGCCTTGGCAACTGCTGTGCGCTGAATCAGCAGCAGGATCAGCAAACTGATCAGTCCGACAGCTCCCCCAAGTGGGTTTGGGGCGCTTCCTCCTGGGCCCACCAACCACGACGGCGCATTGGTTGACAGCTGAAGCAAGCCGCTCTGCAGTAAAAACCATCCAGCGACAAGTCCGCCATGTAGGCCGATGCAGCCCCAAAGTGATCCGTGGTTAGTTTGACGCTGTCTGGCCAGCACCAATCCCAGAAGAAACAGGCCGATCAGCAGGGCGCTCATGGCACCCAGTCCCAGGTTGAAGCGTGTGTGAACGAGGCTGAAGATGCTGGCCTGAGCCAAGGCTGCACGACGCGAGCCCGTCAATTGGTTGAGTTCCGTCCAGAGCCAGCCGCGGAAAATCAATTCCTCTGCAAAGCCAACGCCGAGGCATAGCAACACAGCATTCGTAAGCTGAGTTGCACTCACTTCGCCTCGCCAATTCCCCCATCCTCCGATCAAAACGATGCTCGTGATCAGCGTCAGCAACCCTGCGGCAAGGAGAAGACCTTTGAGAAGAGCTGCTGCAGGCGCGGGTTGTACTTGCCGGTTTGATCGGCAGACGCCCAGGGCCGCCCAAGGTTGTTCAGCCGACCAACGCGTGGCGACCCATCGAGGCATCAGCGCGATGAACAGCACAAAGCTCAGCACCGTTCCCGTGAGGGAGACCCGTTCTGCAGGCAGGCCAAGCAGGGTCAGCGGGACTGCAGCGAGCCAGCCCAGTGCGTAAAGCAGGGGTATGAAGAGAACCGTGGGCAGCCAGAACGGATGAAGCAGGAGGAACCTGTTCAGCGGTTGCAGCATCGCTCTAGTTTTCAGGCTCGATTGAGCTCGTCAGGCCTTTGGATTTCAGCGTCTCGCAATAGAACTCAGCCGGCTCGATGTCACACACGATCACCAAGCCCACGCCTGTGTTGTGGGCCTCCAGCATCACCGCCATGCAGTCCTGCTCGCTGAGTTGCGGCACAACCTGCTGCAGGGTGGCCACCACATATTCCATGGAATTCACCGGATCGTTGTGCAGCAGCACCTTGTAGCGGGGTGACCGCTTGCGAACCTTCTCTGGCGC